>CAYFXT010000197.1:0-5766 GCA_964346995.1 uncultured Spirochaetaceae bacterium
AGTGGCACAACTGGGATCCGCCGCCGGCAGTGCTGGCCGACATGCCGGCCAAGCGGCGCTCCCTGTACCGTCCGGTCTACGTGGCCGGCAACTGGATCCGGGAAGCGGATCCCCTCGCACCGGAATGATCTCCGGAAAGCCATCATTCATCGACGACGCCGCGCGTGTTTGACGGCCGGCCGTCGACCGTTTAGGGTGTTCGACGTACAGATCCCAAACAAGGGAGGATTGAAGTATGAGAATTCGCACCCGATCGGGTACGGGCTTGTGGGGCCAAACGACCATGGTGCTGCTCGGTCTCGCGCTGGCCGCTGGCGCGTTGGCGGCGCCCGCGGGCGAGGACACCGCCGTGGCAATGGTGGAACGGAAGATGGTGATCGACCCGACCACCGGCATGGAGGTGCCGGCGCCGCAATACGGCGGCACGCTGACCGCCGCCAACGATCGCGACATAGCCAACACCGACCAGTCGATAGGTGGCCTGAGCGCGGGCTACGCCAATTCCGGCGTGGTCGAGAAGCTCGGCATCGGCAACTGGGGCATCGATCGCAGCATCAACCCGCTGTCGACCGAGTACCTCGACATCACCCACTACACCGGGGCGCTGGCGCAGAGCTGGGAGCAGCCGAACCCGAACACGTTCATCTTCACCGTCCGCGAGAACGCGCACTGGCATGACAAGGCGCCGATGAACGGGCGTCCGCTGACGGCCGAGGACATCGTATTCAACTTCCAGCGGCTCAGCGGCACGGGTCCGTTCGACGAGCCGCCGCCCAACTCGAGCCGCATGCCGCAACTCAACTTCACAACCCTCGAGGCAATCTCCGACGACACGGTATACATCGAGATCGACACGCCACCCCTGGACGCGTTGAAAGTGCTCATCGACGACAACTTCGGCTTCATCCTGCCGCCGGAAGTGATCAAGGAGAACGGCGACGTGGCCGATTGGCGGACGCTGGTCGGTACCGGGCCGTTCATGCTGGTGGACTGGGTGGAGGCGGAGTCGCTCACCTTCCACAAGAATCCCGACTACTGGGGGCATGACGAGAAGTATCCCGAGAATCAGCTTCCCTACGTGGACGAGGTCCGGGTCCTGATCATGCCGGAGTCGGCGACCTACATCGCCGCGCTGCGTGCCGGCCGCGTCGACTACATCGGACACAACATGTCGACGCATCTCAGCACCATCGACGAAGCGGACAGCCTGCTGCGTACCAACCCGGAGTTGCGGGCCAACTCGTACTACTTCCGTTCCAACCAGGTGTTCGCCATGTACGTGCAGGACAAGCCGTTCGATGACATCCGCGTGCGGCAGGCGATGCAGATGGCGCTGGACAACGAGACGATCGCCGCAACCCTCTACAAGGGCAAGGCGCTGACTACACCGCAGGGCGTTGTCGGCCGGGCGTTGACCGGCTACGTGGTACCCTACGAGGAGTGGTCGCCGGAGTTACAGCACGCCTACAGCTACGATCCGGAAGGGGCGGAGGCGCTCCTGGACGCGGCGGGCTATCCGCGCGGCGCCGACGGAACAAGGTTCAAGGTCCCGTTGCAGCAGTCGAGCACCGGACCGCTGCAGGACTACCCGGCGATTGCCGTCGAATACTGGAAGGCGATCGGTGTACAGGTAGTGGTGGATGCGGTGGATAGTGCCCAGTTCGTCAGCAGACTCGACAACGGCCAGCTCTTCGGGTTGTCGCCGGCAATCTCCGGCACGCCCTACTTCCCGCTCGACTCGCTGCAGTGGCAGGAGCCGGGGGCGAAGTGGAACCGCGGCCAGTTCGACGATCCGGTCTACAACGATCTGGTCAAGGTGGCGCGTGAGGCGACCAGCTACGATGAGTTGAAGGCAGCGGTGAAGGAGGCTGACCACTACCTGGTGCAGCAACACTGGTACACGTGGGGCCCGATCGCCCCGAACTTCAACTTCAGCCAGCCGTGGGTCGGGGGCTTCAACGGCGACTTCTACATGGGTGTGTGGCAGAAGAACCAGGTGTTCGCCCGCCTGTGGATCGACCAGGCCCTGAAGGCCGAGATGGGCTTCTAGGCAGAGGCGGCTTGGCGCGCGAAGCGACGCTGCAGGGCGCCCTGTTTCGCGGCTCTGAGCGAACCAAAGGGCGGCTGAATGATGGGTTTCGGCCGCCCTTCTTCGTGCCCGCTCTTTGCGGTCCCCGCGACGACACGCGACGGTGAGCCGCCCGACCGGTTCTCGAGAACGGCGAGTGACGGCGGTCAGTTGGTCGAAGCGCCGGCGGGGAGACCGTCGCCAGGCACGTGGTGCCACAACCGGCCGTGCCACAACCGGCCGTGCCACAACCGGCCGTGCGGCTCGCCGGGCCACGCGGCCGCGGAGCCGAACTTGGTAGGACGGCGCCGGGCTGCCGGCGAGACGATTCGGAACATACCAACAACAGGCCGGCAGGTCAGGGACTGCGCTTCTGTCGCAGGCGGTGTTCCGCGCGCCGTAACGTGTGGGTGGCGTCGCGGGCCGCGCGCAGGCCGTAGCTGCCGCCGCCGCTCGAAGCCCCCCCCGCGCCGCGCAGCCGCGGATCGAGCAGATCGCGCAGCGCGTCGCCGAGCATGTTGAGGCAGTAGACCACGATGATGATCGCCAGCCCCGGCAGCATCGCCAGCCGCGGCGACACCTCCATGTATTTGCGTCCCTCCCGGCTCAGCATCGCGCCCCAGCTCGGCACTTCCTCCGGCAAACCGAATCCGAGGAAGCTCAGTGACGCCTCGGAAATGATCACGCCGCCGATGGTCATCGAGAAGATGACGATGACGGGCGCGGTGATGTTGGGCCACACGTGGTGCAGCAGGGTGCGCGTCTGCCGGTTGCCGATGCTGCGCGCCGCCTCGAAGTAGGGGTTGGCCTTGATGCCGATCACCGCGCTGCGCACCACCCGCGCGTTGCCGATGCCGGCCGATATGCCGAGGACGATGATGATCTGCAGCACGCCGCGCCCGAACGTCGACAGAATGGTAAGCAGCAGCAACAATCCGGGGAACGACAGCCAAGCGTCCACGAACCGCTGGATGATGATGTCGAGCTTGCCGCCCACGAAGCCGCCGACGCCGCCGACCAGCAGCGACACCAGCAGGCTCACCGAGGTGGCTGCGATGCCTACCCCGAGCGAAAGCCGGGCGCCGTAGATCAGCCGGCTGAGAATATCGCGGCCCAACTGGTCGGTGCCGAGCAGATAGGTGCCGGTGGAGCCGGACAGCCGGTCGATGAGGTGGATCTCGCTGAACGGGAACGGCACCAGCACGTCGGCGAAGATCGCCACCAGGCACAGCACGAGTACCACGACGCCGCTCCACGCGCCCAGCGGCCGTTCGCGAAACAGCCGCCCCAACAGGTCGCGGATGAAGCTTCGCTTGTGCGGGACCGCCACTGACCGGGACACTGCCGATTCCGTCGCCATGCGCTACTATCCGTGCTGCACGCGCGGGTCCAGGAAGGCGTACAGGATGTCGACCACGAGGTTGAGCCCCATGACCAGCGACGCGAAGATCAGGTTGACTCCGGATACGACCGGGTAATCGCGGTCGATCAGGGCGTTCACCGCCAGCCGCCCCAGGCCGGGCAGCGCGAACAGATTCTCGATGATCACCGAGCCGCCGATGATGATCGGCACTTGCATGCCGATCAGGGTGATCACCGGAATGAGCGCATTGCGGATCACGTGGCGCAGAATGATGATGCGCTCGCTCAGGCCCTTGGACCAGGCGGTGCGTATGTAGTCCTGGCGCAGCACCTCCAGCATCATGGTCCGGGTGAAGCGCATGGTGGGCGCCGACATCGCGCTGCCGAGAATCAGGCCCGGAATGGTGAACAGCCAGATGTTCGCGAGCGGATTGTCCAGGAACCGGACCAGATCGGTCGGCGGCGCCCACGACCACCACATCGCCGGGTAGATCAGCGCGATGGTGGCCAGCCAGAAGTTGGGAGTGGCCAGCGCCAGCACCGCCACCGAGCGCCCGACGTAGTCGCCGACGGTATCCTGGCGCACTGCGGAGTAGATGCCGACCGGGATGGCGATGATGAGTGCGATGAAGATCGAGATCAGGCCCAGTTCCAGCGTAACCCTGAACCGCCCGGCGATCCGCTCCTCGACGGTGAACGCACCGATGAAGGAGTTGCCGAGCGAGCCCTTCAGCACGATGTCCCCAACCCAGTTGGCGTACTGCACGTAGATCGGCTTGTCCAGGCCGAGCATGCGCTCCACCTGCTCGCGGTCGATCTCCTGCATGTCGAACTCCAACTGTGCCATGGTCGCATCCACCACGTCGCCGGGAATCAGGCGCACCGACAGGAACACCAGCATGGTGAGAATGATGAACGTCGGGATGAGCAGCAGAACGCGGCGGATTACGTAGGTTTGCACTTGCGACGCGACACCATAGACGCTGCTTTTCCGGCTGGCAAGCAAACCGCTACGGCGCTACGGCGCGGGTCATTCGGTCACCGAATTCTTGACGGGTGACCGGCGCCGCGGTACGGTGCCGTCGCCTTTGGTGATGGGCGGTGGATGTTTCGAGAGCAGCTCGGTTCTTCGGTCGGGCCGCCTTTTCGTTCGTGCGGCGCTGAACCACCGACTGCTCCGGCTCGTGCCGATGGCGGCTCTGTTGTGCGCGATCGGGGTGGTGACCGGCGCCCAGGTGCAGGACACCGAAGCCGGTGCTGCCGCAGTTCGTGTTACCCCCTTCCACGAGCCGGCCGCGTGCTCCGGTCGGTTCGTGCGCCACGTGCTCCCGCATACGACGCGCGCGAACTACCCGCGGCAACCGTTCGACAGCAACGGCGCCGGGGTCGCACTCGCCGACCTCGACGGCGACGGGGCAATCGACATCGCCCTGGCCGGTCTCGGCGCGCCCATGACCGTGCTCTGGAACCGCGGATCGGGTCTGCGCTTCGAGCGCATGGTGGTGGATGCGGACCAGACCCGTGCCGTCAACGCGGTGGACGTGGATGGCGACGGCTTCCTCGATCTGGTGGCGACGCGTCGCGACGGGCAACCGCTGTGGCTGCGCGGAAACGGCCCCGCCCGCAGGTTCGCACCGGTCGAGGACGGCCACTTCACCGCCCGGTTCCCGATCCACACCATGGCGTGGGCGGACCTGGACGGCGACGGGGACCTCGACCTCGTGGGCGGCACCTACGACGAGGAACTCGACGAGATCGAGCGGCGCGAACTGTTTCTCAGTCGGATGGACGACACCGATCCCGGCACCCGAACGCGGTTGCGTGGCGTGTACTATTACGAAAATCTGGGGACTCGCGCGGAGCGCCACGCGTTTCAGCCCGCCAACCTGTTCTTTCAGCACCTGCGGCTGTCGGGCGACGCGATGGCGCTGGCGATCGCCCTGGTCGATCTGGACGACGACGGGCGCCGCGACATCGTGGTCGGCAACGACTACGAGGTGCCCGACTACGTCTACCTCAACCGGCCCAGGCGCTGGGTGCCGGCCGCGCCGTTTCGGCAGACTACTTACAACACGATGGCGTTCGCCGAAGGAGACATCGACAATGACGGCCGCTTCGAGCTGTTCGCGGCGGACATGAAGCCGTATCGGGCCGGCCCCGACGTCGATGCCGCATGGGCACCGGTGCTGCCGCCGGACGCAGCCGCCAGCGACCGCGAGCAGATCTATGCCAACACGCTGCAGGTGCGGGGAGCGGACGGCGGATTCGAGAACCGCGCGGCCGGCGCCGGGGTGGATGCCACCGGTTGGAGCTGGTCGGCGCAGTTCGGCGATCTC
>CAYFXT010000198.1:0-5735 GCA_964346995.1 uncultured Spirochaetaceae bacterium
GTAGATCTCGATCGGCAGCGCAAACGGCTGGGCGCAGCAGCACTCCTCCGAAGTCGATTCAGCGATCACCATTTTTTTCGGCGACGAACGCCGCGATGCCCTGCGCCCGAGCCTGCTCCACCCGTACTACACGGCCAGACTCTGCGGGCCCTGGAGGAGCATGACCCGGGTGGAACCGCGCGGGCGAATACGCGCCTGTCCACGGTCGACGATGGGCGGTCACATGCCGTCGCCAGCGCACTTGCCCGGCGACGCCACCTGATCCGGGACTCTCCCGGTGAAGTGCTCCGGGCGATCCCGGCGCCCCGTCGGCGTTATGAACGAATCCGGTTTCAATAGTTCCCCGCGGCGGCAGCGGAGGTGCGCATCACGGAGTAGGTCGCTTCGTCCCACGCGGTCAGGCGGCGCAGGCGCACGGGCACGTTGGCGGGCCGCACCTGCCGCCCGCGGCACACCACCAGCTCGGTCCGCAGGCGGCGGTCGCCGATCCGTTCCTGCAGGTGGGAGTCCTGAAACCGGAACTCGCCCTCCTCGACTGCGAACACCGTTATGTCCGCGCTGGCGCCCGGCAGCAGGGTGCCCAGTTCGGGGGCGCGGCCGATGGCACGCGCCGGTGCCAGGGTGGTCTTCTCCACCACCTCTACCAGACTCATGCCGAGCAGGAGAAACTTGGACATGGTCGTGGGCAGGTCGAACACCACCTGCTCGACGTTGTAGCGGTGCAGGTCGGTGCTGATGGTGTCGGGGTAGAAGGTGTGCTCGAACGCCTTGAGCGCGGTATCCCAGCGGAAGCTGCCGGACCCGTGACCCACGTCGAACACCACGCCCCGCTCGCGCGCGGCCCGCGCCTCCGGCAGCAGCGCGCCGCTGGCGGCGTCCAGAATACCGTCGCCGCGGCCGGTGAAGCAGTGCGTGACGATGTCGCCCGGCCGCAGCCGCCGCAGCACCTCGGACGTCGCGCCCTGCGCACTGATGTGGACCATCGCCCGCGAGCCGGACTCGGCTGCTGCCTGCAGAGCCAGTTCCACCGCCTCCACGTTGTGCCCCAAGGCCATGGTGCCGGCGCGGAACTTCACCCCGAGTGCGATGTCGCGGTGTTCGAGAATCGACGCCGCGGTTTCGTGCGGGCGCGCGTAGCGCAGGTCGCACAGCTCGCCGAGCGTCGCCGTGGGGATGCCGAGACAGCCGATGTGGATGAACGGCAGGATGCGCGGCTCCGCGCCATCGATGCCCGTGCGGCGGAAATCCGGAAAGTTGACGCAGCCGCAGGTGCCGGCGTCGACCGCCGTGGTCACACCGCCGCGCAGCGCGGCGCGCGGATCGACGCCGAACAGGCTGCCCTCGTAGTAGTGGCCGTGCAGGTCCACCAGCCCTGGACACACGTAGCGGCCGGCGCAATCCACTACCGTGGGCGGGGCGGCTTCCGACGCGACGCCGCCGGGCACCACGTCGGCGATGCGATCGCCGGCCACCACCACGTCGGCGATCCCATCGATGCGGCTCGCCGGATCGATCACGTGACCGCCCTTCAGAAGCAGGGTCGGCTCTCGGTGCTCGTCCATGGTCTCCTTCAGGATGTCAGAGGAGCCCTCCGGCCGCAAGAAGAGCTCCCGTCCGCTCTTGTCCCTCGCTCCGCCAATCGCGGCCTTCGTTCCCAATGCGGAGCGACCCGAACCGAGTTCTGCTGCACAGACTGCGTCGAATGGCCTCCGATAGCGTAGGACCGGCGCCGGCGGCGCGGACCATCGCATCTCGCGTGGCACTGCACGGCCCCCGGCGGTACCGCGGGCACCCACCGAAAGCCCCGTCGACGCTTCGCGCTCGCGGCCCGTGCCGGACGCGGCCTCCACCGTTCCACGCGAGCGGCGGCAGTTGGGCCTCACAATCCGGTTGCCTCACAATCCGGTTGTAGATGCACAACGGCATGGCTAACTTTAGCGGCGACGTGAGCAACGCCAGCCCCTCCCCCATCCCCGATACCGCCGCCGAGGCGTCCGACTTCATCCGCAAAGCGATCCGCGAAGACTTGGCGGCCGGCCGCTTCGACCGCGTCCAGACTCGCTGGCCGCCGGAGCCGAACGGCTACATCGGCATCGGTCACGCCAAAGCGATCACCCTCAACTTCGACATCGCCTGCGAGTTCGACGGCTTCTGCAGCCTGCGCTTCGACGACACCAACCCGGAGCGGGAGAAGCAGGAGTACGTCGAATCGATCAAGGAGGATATCCGCTGGCTCGGCTTCGACTGGGGCGAGCACGAGTACTATGCCTCCGACTACTACGAACGGCTCTACGAGCTGGCCGAGCAACTGGTCGAGCAGGGCGACGCCTACGTCGACAGCCTGTCCGCGGAACAGATGAGCGAGTATCGCGGGGTGCCCACCCGTCCCGGCCGCGAAAGCCCGGACCGCAACCGTCCGCCGGCGGAGAGCCGCGACCTGCTGCGCCGCATGCGCGCGGGCGAGTTCCCCGACGGCTCCTACGTGCTGCGCGCCCGCATCGACATGACCTCACCCAACCTGAACCTGCGCGATCCGGTGATGTACCGCATCCGCCGCGCCCGCCACTACCGCACCGGCGACGCGTGGTGCATCTATCCGATGTACGACTGGGCGCACGGTCAGAGCGACTCGATCGAAGGGGTCACCCACTCGCTCTGTTCGCTGGAGTTCGAAAACAACCGCCCGCTGTACGACTGGTACCTGGACAAGCTGGGGATTTTCCACTCGCGGCAGATCGAGTTCAACCACCTCAACGTCGCCTACACCGTGCTGCACAAGCGGATCCTGCGCCGCCTGGTGGCCGACGGCACGGTGCACGGCTGGGACGACCCGCGCCTGCTTACCCTGCGCGGCCTGCGCCGCCGCGGCTATACCCCCAACGCCATCCGCGCGTTCGTGCGCAGCGTCGGGCTCACCAAGACCACCGTGCTGATCAGCTATGCGCAACTGGAGTACTATCTGCGCCAGGAGCTGAACCGGACCGCCACCCGGGTGATGGCGGTGCTCGACCCGTTGCGGGTAGTGATCACCAACTATCCCGAAGGGCAGACCGAGCAGGTAGAGGTGGAGAACAACCCCGAAGACCCGGGCTCCGGCAAGCGGACGCTGCCGTTCACGCGCGAGCTGTTCATCGAACGCAGCGACTTCATGGAGCAGGCGCCGCGCAAGTTCTTCCGCCTGTCACCGGGCCGCGAGGTGCGGCTGAAGGGCGCGTACTACATCACCTGCGACGAGGCGGTGAAGGATGGCGAGGGACGAGTGATCGAGTTGCGTTGCCGTTACGATCCCGCCTCGCGCGGCGGCGGCAGCGCGGACGGCCGCCGGGTGCGCGGCACCTTGCAGTGGGTTTCCGCCGAGCACGCGCATTCCGCCGAAGTACGTCTCTATGACCACCTGTTCACCACCGAGAACATGAATGAGGTGGAGCACGAGGATCTGGCAGAGCATTTCAATCCGAACTCCGAGGTGATCCTGACCGGCTGCAAGGTGGAGCCGGGGCTACGGGCGGCGCAGCCGGAGGAGATCTTCCAGTTCCTGCGCCACGGCTACTTCGTGGTCGACAACCGCGATTCCCGCCTCGACGCGCCGGTGTTCAACCGCTCGGTGGGCCTGCGCGACACCTGGGCCCGGATGCAGCGCGCCGGCAGGAGCGCGCCTACTCCGCCAGTGCCCGCCGCCAGTCGGTAAGCGCCGCGGCGGTACTCGGAAACGCGAGTTTCTCCCAGGGGATCCTCTCGGGCTCGACCCAGCACAACTCCAAGGCCTCGGGACCGATCCGGGGTTCACCGGCGGTCACGTGCGCGCAGTACACGACCAGCACGACAGGGTCGCCGCGCCGGGAGTAGACGCCGAGCAGGTCACCGACCGCGACCTCTACGCCGGTCTCTTCGCAGGCTTCGCGAGCGGCGGCCTCGGGCACCGGCTCGCCCCGGTCCACGTAGCCCCCGGGGAAGGTCCAGCGGTCCCGCGCCGGCTCGATGCCGCGCCGCAACAGCAACACCCGGCCACCGGCTTCGATGATCGTCCCGGCCGCAACCTTGGGGTCGGCATACACCACCGCGCCACAGCGCGGGCATACCGGCAACGTCCTGCCTTCCACCTCGCGTCGCACCAGTGGCGCCGCGCAACGACTGCAGAAGCGCAACGCGGACGCTCCGTGATGGGTGTGCGCATGGGGCTGATCACTCATCGCCGCCTCCTGGCGTTCGGTAGTGTACGCGAGGCGTCCCCGAAGCGCTACCGACGCACAGCGCGTCTGCTCCGGCCAGCGGATCGGCAGGAGACCCTCCGAGAAACCGCCTCGTGCGTCAATGATGCCGACTGCGCGAGGCGCTCTGGGCGAAAATGACCCACCAGAACGGCCCTGCCGGCGGTCTGGGTAGTTTCGACCCAGCGCACCGTCCCGACCGCTGTGATGAAGACCGGGGAACCGCCCGGAACGGCCACAAACCGGCAATATCAGGTTGGCACGGTTACTGCTTTAAGGTTGGTGTAGACCAAACTCATAGGAGGAACGACATGAGAAACCTGGTTGCCTATCGACCCTGTCGCCCGACGCTGGCGAATTTCGACCACTGGTTCGACAGCGTGTTTCAGAACTGGGGCCATCCCGGTTACACGCTGACCACGCCGCGCGTGAACGTGCAGGAGAAGGCGGACGCCTACCATCTGGAGGCGGAGCTTCCCGGCTTGACGGAGAAGGACTTCACCGTCAACGTGGAGCACAATCTGCTCACCGTCGCTTCGCAGCAGGAGCGGAACGAGGAGCGCAAGGAGAACGGATACGTGATCCGCGAGCGGCGCTCCGGCGCCTTCAAGCGCTCCTTCGCCCTGCCGGAGGATGTCGACGCCGACCGCATCAGCGCCACCTTCAAGGATGGCTTGCTGACCCTGACGGTGCCCAGAAACGCCAAGACGCAGGGCCGGCAGATCGCCGTAAAGAGCGCCGGCTAAAAACGCGCGACATCCCAAAGCACCCGCTCATCCGATACCACGAGCCCCGGCCCTCGGCCGGGGCTCGTTCCCTTGTGGGCCGGTGGCTTGTGCAGTGCCGCTCCCACGCGCGCAATGGTGGGCCTTCCTTCGCCGTTCGAGCGATCCGGGGACCGATTTTCGCGGGAACCCCGGCTCCCGGCCGGCGTGGGCGTCGGGGCCTGCGGCATGGCCGTCAGCATGGGGCCGTCCCGGTGGCCGGTGCCGTGCCGCGCTTCCCACGCGGCGTCGGAACGGGCATCGTGGGGGTACGGACATGGGCAAAGAGACGATCCTCAGCATGGAAGGGGCGCGCATCAAGTTCGGTTCCGGCGCCACCCGCGAGTTGGGCTTCGAGCTGCGCTCCCTCGGCGTGCGGCGCGCGTTCCTGGTGACCGACCCGGTGATGGCGCAGTTGGAGCCGGTGGCGGTGGCGCACGAGGCACTGCGCGGCGCCGGCATCGACACGGTGTCCTACCCGGAAGCGCGCGTGGAGCCCAGCGATGCGTCGTTCCAGGCGGCGATCCGCGCCGCCCGCGAGAGCGGTTGCGACGGTTTTGCCGCGGTGGGCGGCGGCTCGGCCATGGACACCGCCAAGGCGGCCAACCTGTATACCACCTACCCGGCAGATCTGTTCACCTACGTCAACCATCCGATCGGGCACGGCGAACCGGTACCGGGGCCGCTGAAGCCGCTGGTGGCGGTGCCCACTACCGCCGGCACCGGCAGCGAGACTACCGTCGTGGCGATCTTCGACTACCTG
>CAYFXT010000199.1:0-5705 GCA_964346995.1 uncultured Spirochaetaceae bacterium
CGCCGTACTGTCCCGGTTGTACCGCGCCCCAACCCTGGAGGAGGACGCCGCGGCTGCCGGCGCGGCGCAGGGCAGCAATGACGGTTCTGGTAAGCGAAGCGGGATCATCCACCTTGAGGCTGCTGAAGCCGACGCACACCGGCGCCGGTCCGATGGCCAGGAAGCGTTGCAGATCCTCGGGTATGCTCCAGAGGTCGCGGGCGGACGGAAACCAGTACCCGGTGACGTGCGCCCATTCCGGCCAATCCTCTGGCGGCGGCACGACCGCGGCGCTGAATCCGTACAGGTGCGGGGTACGCTGCCGGCGCAGTTGCGCGCCGACGCCGCCGAAGCGCATCGGCGGCAGCCCGAACTCCTCGCGGCGCGCGCGATTGAACTGCCGGCGCCACGGCAGCCAGAACGCCTGCTCCGTAGCCAAGTGACTGACCAGGTTGTAACCGCCGCCCAGGCGCAGCCGCCCGGGAGCGAGAACGCTGGGAAACCGGCGGGTGGGCATGATCGGCTGCAGGGCGGCGAGGAACGAGGGAACGCCGCGTTTTTCGGCGATGTTATGGGCCACCATCCCCAACGGCGTGAACACCACGGCATCGACGTCGGCGCACGCCGCGCGAGCGTAGCGCACCATATGGGGAATCACTGCGCGGCCTACCTTGGCCAACCCACTCATGAAGCGCAGCGGATTGTTGTACGACGCCAGCCAGTCGCTCCCCCGGCCGCCGCTGAACAGTTCCACCGGATCCAGAGGCATGGTGGCATGCTCCAACCCATGATCCAGAACGAACCGACGGTAATGATCGTGGGTCGCGATACGCACCGTGTGGCCCGCTCGGGTCAATCCGGCACCAAGAGCGCACAAGGGCAGCACGTCCCCAAGGGTGCCGAGGGTCACGATGCAGACCTTCACGAGGTAAGATTATACTTTTCAGCCATCTTAGACGAGGGTTTCCCCCGTTCCCCCGGGTTGCCGCCTCCGGGTCCGGCGCGCTATGACTGCGACTGCTCCGATGCGCCACCGCAGGGACTACCGGCACATCTATTTTTCCCCGCATCTCGACGACGTGGTGCTGTCCTGCGCTGGGCGCATCGCACGGCAGACGGCCACCGGCTCGGCCGTACTGATCGTCACCATATTCGCCGGGTGGCGTCGCGGCGGGCTCGTGCCGCGTGCGTTTGCGTCGTTTCAGGATATCGCCTCCCGGCGCCGCGAAGACCAGTGCGCGCTGGCAGTTCTGGACGCCGAACACCGGTGGCTGGAATACCCCGACGCCATCCAGCGCCATCACCGCTACACGTCGCTGCCACGCATCACCGCGCCGTTGGCACGCCGTGAACAACCGATTCGTGCCCAGGTAGCCGCCTCCGTGTCGGAGATCTGTCAGCGCTGGCCCGAAGCCGTGCTGTACTTCCCGTTGGGGATCGGCAATCACATAGACCATCAGATCGTGTCCGCCACGGGATTCGACCGGCGTCGGCTCGACAGCCGCTGCCGGCGCGAGGTCGTATTCTACGAAGACACCCCGTACGTGTGCATCCCCCACCTGCTACGGCAGCGCTTCGAGCAAGTCGGCGTTGCGGCGCCTCACGGTCCCGCTCCCACGGTAGGAGCGTGTGCACGCGAAGCGCATGCGGCTTTACTGAACTCGCCGGCGATCGGACCCCACGTCGGGCCAGTCGCCCGGTGGCTGCTGCTCGGTCTCCTGATGGTCCGTTTCGCCCGCGCCCGCAGTGGCGCGCGCCGTCGCCCGCGGATCGCCATGCGCCCCGAACTCATCGACGTTACCGCCCGCTTCGAGACCAAGCTCGAAGCGATCGCCCGCTACGACTCGCAGGTCGCAGCGCTGTACGGCGACGTCGACACGATGCGCAGGGAGCTGACCGCCTGTTCCGCAGGCGGGCCTGGTACTCTGCACGAGCGCTACTGGCGGCCCACCAACTCAGCCTCGGTCCGACCAGCATAAGCATACAGCAGCGACCATCCGGTCGGCACAACGAGCATCTCCATCAAGTACCTACATTCTGGTAGCCGCCAATCCTGCAAATTACCAAAATGTAACCCTTTCAGCCGACGAGATTCCCGAACTGACGGCCCGGAGCAGAAATCGAACTTGGCACCATCCTTGCTTAAGAGTTTGTGACCAACCGCATCAACGGAGGTATACATGTCTGTTTTCATGCGAGCTCTGCTCCTGTCCGGTTTCGCCCTTCTCCTGCCCCTCGCCGCATTCGCCGGAGGCGAGGGAGAGGAGAGCGATGTCATCAAAGTTGGCGTCCTGCACTCGCTGAGCGGCACCATGTCGATCAGTGAAGTTGCGGTGAAGGACGCTACCATTCTGGCGATCAACGAGATCAACGCGGCCGGCGGATTGCTCGGCAAGCAGATCGTTCCGATCATCGAGGACGGCGCCTCCGACTGGCCAACCTTCGCGGAAAAGGCGCGCAAGCTGATCGAGCGAGACGAGGTGGTCGTGGTGTTCGGCTGCTGGACGTCGGCGAGCCGAAAGGCGGTGCTGCCGGTGTTCGAAGGTCTCGACCACCTGCTGTTCTACCCGGTGCAGTATGAAGGTCTGGAGGCATCGAGGAACATCATCTACACCGGCGCGGCGCCCAATCAGCAGATCATGCCGGCCGTCTCCTGGCTCCTGCAGGAGAAGGGCACGAACTTCTTCCTGCTCGGCTCCGACTACGTGTTCCCGCGCACTGCCAACAAGATCATCAAGATCCAGCTCGAGGCGGAGGGCGGCAACACGGTGGCGGAGGAGTACACGCCGCTCGGCCACACCGAGTACGCCACGGTGATCACCAAGATCCAGGCGGCGAATCCCGACGTGATTTTCAACACCCTCAACGGCGACAGCAACGTGGCCTTCTTCAAGCAACTCAAGGCAGCCGGCATCGGGCCGGACGACATCCCCGTAATGTCGGTGAGCGTCGCCGAGGAGGAGATCAAAGGTATCGGTGCCGAGAATATCGAGGGTCACCTGGCGGCCTGGAATTACTTCCAGAGCATGGACAGCCCGATGAACGCCGGCTTCGTCGAGCGCTACAAGGCAGCCTACGGTGCCGACCGGGTTACCGACGATCCGATCGAGGCCGGTTACTTCGGCGTCTATCTGTGGGCCGAGGCGGTCGACAAGGCGGGCACCGCAGAGACCGACGTGGTGCGAATGGCGCTGCGCGGCGTCGAATATGAGGCGCCCGAAGGCATGGTCAAGATCGACCCGGTCAACAACCACACCTGGAAGATCGTCCAGATCGGCGCCGTCAACGGCGAAGGTCAGTTCGACATTCTGTGGTCCACCGGCGAGCCGGTGCGCCCCGATCCCTATCCGGAGTTGATTTCGCCGGACGAAGACGTGATCGAACCTGGCGTCATGGGGCCGCGTTCGTAGCGGGCAGGCAACCTTTGGCATCGAGAGCCACGGTCCGGAGGTGTCCTTACGGACGCCTCCGGCTGCGGCGCGTAACGAGGATGGCGCGGCCGCTCGCGCCCCGGCAACGACAGGAGAATCGATAACGTGAGTCTGACCACGACGGCGATGCAGATCTTCAACAGCCTGTCGATCAGCAGCGTGTTGCTGATGGTAGCGCTGGGTCTGAGCATCACCTTCGGAATCATGCGGGTGATCAATTTTGCGCACGGCGAATTCGTGATGATCGGTGCTTACGTCACCTACATCGCCGACCGCCTGCTGCATGACACGCTGGGCGGAAGCTGGTTCCTGGTTGCGCTGCTGGCCGCGTTCGCGATCACGGCGGCGATCGGGTACCTCACCGAGCGCTCGCTGATCCGCTTTCTCTACGGACGCCCGTTCGAGAGCATTCTGGCGACCTGGGGCCTGAGTCTGATCCTGCAGCAGCTTGCCCGCAACCTGTTCGGGGCCTCGAACGTCGAGGTGCGCACCCCCGCTTGGCTGCAGGGTGGCCTGGCGCTCGCCGACGGCCTGCAGCTACCGACCAATCGGCTGTTCATCATTGCGGTAGCCGTGCTGTGCGTGCTCGGAACCTATCTGTTCCTGAACCGCACCGGTTCGGGGCGCAGCATGCGCGCGGTGATGCAGAATCGCTCCATGGCCGGGGCGATGGGGATCAACACCGCCGTCGTCGATGCGCGCACCTTCGCGCTCGGCAGCGGTCTGGCCGGCATCGCCGGCTGCGTGGTGAGCCTGCTCGGTTCGGTGGGTCCGGCCACCGGCCAGAACTGGATCATCGACTCGTTCATGGTGGTGGTGCTCGGTGGTGTGGGGTCGATCGCCGGTGCGGTGGCCGGTGCCGTGCTGATCGGTGCGGCGAGCCCGCTGTTCGAGTTCATTACCACTTCGTCGATGGGCAAGGTGATCATCTTCGCGCTGATCGTGGTGTTCCTGCAGTTTCGACCGGCCGGGTTCCTGGTGCAGCGCACCCGCGCACTGGAGGCGCAACACTGATGCCTGGTCAGATCCCGGTGCCACGCCGGCACTACATCGCGTATGGATTGGTGGTGGTGGTACTGCTGGCGTTGCCGCTCCTGTTGTCCGACTTCCGGCTCGCCCTGGTCGGAAAGTACCTCGCGTTCGCAATCGCGGCGGTCGGGCTGGACCTGCTGTGGGGCTACGCCGGGGTGCTCAGCCTCGGTCACGCCGTGTTCTTCAGTCTCGGCGCCTACAGCATGGCGATGCACATGAAGCTGCAGTCGGAAGCGCTGCCCGACTTCATGGTATGGAGCGGGCTGGAGCAGCTACCGTGGTTCTGGGAGCCGTTCCGCCACTTCGCGTTCGCCCTGCCGATGGCGGTGGTCATTCCCGCACTGTTCGCGATCATCATCGGCTATCCTGCCTTCCGGTCGGGAATTCGCGGGGTGTACTTCTCCATCCTCACCCAGGCGATGGCGCTGGCCATGAGCATTCTGTTCATCGGCCAGCAGCCGTTTACCGGCGGCACCAACGGCATGACCAACTTCCAGTCGCTGGCCGGCATCTCCCTGTACAAGTCGGGTATGCGGCTCGGGCTCTATCTCGCGACCGTCGTGACCCTGGTGAGCGTGGTCGCGCTGGCGCTATGGCTGGTAAGAACCCGGACCGGAACGGTACTGATGGCGATTCGGGACGGCGAAAACCGGCTCCGCTTTCTCGGCTACAACCCGGTGCGCTACAAGCTGGTGACGTTCGCGCCGTCGGCCGGCATCGCCGGCTGCGCCGGCGCTTTGTTCGTTCCGCAAGTGGGTATCATCAGCCCCTCTTCGATGAGCATTCTGCCCTCTGTCGAGATGGCAATCTGGGTGGCGGTTGGCGGGCGCGGCACGATCGTCGGCGCGGCCGCTGGAGCAGTAGCGGTCAACTGGGCCAAGACGGTGTTCAGTGAGTCGTTTCCGGAGATGTGGCTATACGTGTTCGGGGCGCTGTTCATCGGGGTGGTCCTGCTGTTCCCGCGCGGTTTGGCAGGCATCGCCGGACAGCTACGCGAGCTGCTGAACAGCATGGCACCGGACAGCCGGCTGGCGGCGCGCGTGCGGCGGCGCGCCGGCGCCGGAGGTAGCGCCACGCCGCGGGTGGCGGATGCGGCGGCGACGGCGGTGGTGGTGGAACAGGAGACCTGATGTTTCACGACATCCTGTATGCTGAGTCGGTGATCGTCGATTTCGATGGCTTCCGAGCGCTGGATCACGTCAACCTGATCGTGCGCAAGGGGGAACTGCGCTTCCTGATCGGCCCCAACGGCGCCGGCAAGAC
>CAYFXT010000200.1:0-5688 GCA_964346995.1 uncultured Spirochaetaceae bacterium
CCAAGGCGATGGCCGGCGAGGCCGGAGTCGCGTTCATCTCCATCGAGGGCTCCGGCTTTCGCGCGATGTTCTGGGGTGTCGACGTAATGAAGATGATCTGGTTCATTCGCAAGGCGCGCAAGCTGGCGCAGCGTTATGGCGCGGCGATCGCCTACATCGACGAAATCGACGCCGTTGCCCAGAGCCGCGGCGGCGTGATGGGCGAGGGCGGCGGCGGCGGCATGGGCGGTTTCATGGGTGGCGGCACCGGAGCGCTGACCCGACTGCTCTACGAGATGGACGGCATCGACAGCAAGACCCTGAAGGAAAAGCTGAAGGGCAAGCTGTTCCAGATCATGGGCAGGAAGCCGCCCGACCGCAACTGGCACGTGCTGTTCATGGGCTCCACCAACCGACCTGACGTGATAGACCCGGCCCTCAAGCGGCCCGGGCGATTCGACCAGCTCATCAAGGTGGATCTGCCGGACCGCACCGGTCGCCGCGAGATCGTCGACGGCTACCTGCGCACGGTGAATCACGATGATTCGGTGGACATCGAGTCGATCGTGATGAACAACCGATCCGCTACGCCGGCACAGATCATGGCTGCGATCACCAAGGACGCGGTGCGCGTCGCGTTGTTCGACCACCGCCGGGCGGTGTCGCAGGACGACATCGAGAAGGCGTTTCTGCAACAGTACACCGGTATCGAGAACCCCGTCGAGGAGATGCAGGAAGAGCAGCGCTGGCAGGTAGCCGTGCATGAGGCGGGCCACGCCGTGGCACAGCACTTTCTGATGCCGGATACGCGGATTGCACACATCACCATCGTGCGCCGCGGCGATGCGCTCGGGTTCGTGCTGCCGATGGACGAGGTGGAGATGTACTCGCAACCCCTCGATCGCATCGTGCGCGACATCATGGTGTGTCTGGCCGGTCAGGCGGCGATGCGCGCGGTGTTCGGGAAGCCGTTCACCGGTGCCTCCGGCGGCGACTATCCGATGGTGCGGGCACGGCTGTGGCACCTGTACAACGAGGGATACTTCGGTCCGCCGGTGGTGGACTGGCGGACCGGGCGCGACTCCACCGGCGGCCAGGTTGCCGATCGCGACGCACAGGACGCCCTGCGTCACATGTGGCTCGAGCTGGAGCAGGGTACCGAGGCGCTGCTACGCGCCCGTATGGACCGGATGATGGCGCTGGCTGAGGCGCTGATGGATCACAACTCCCTCACCACCAGGCAGGTGGTGACGATCCTGGGGCCCAACAAGCAGGAGACCCCGCCCGAGTTGCTGCCGCCGTCCCCTGCCGGGCCGGAGCCGCCGGCGATCGTCGCCCCGTCGGTCGTACCTGCCGACGAGACGCGGGAGGAGCAGACCGACGTTGCGGGCGAAGTAGTCGCGGGTTGAATGCGGCGGACACATCGCGGCAACCGGGGCGGGCGACCAAGCCGAAGCCGCAGCGTGCCGCCCCGGAACCGCCGCCTGGGCGGCGGCGTTCTATGGCGACCAGCGCGCGAACTCGCCCTCGGCTACCAGCCGCGGGCGCAGCGTGCCGTTGGCGGCCGACACGAAGATGCCGGGCCGGCCGTCGGCGGTGAGCGCGCCGTAGGCCAGTGAGCGGCTGTCCGGCGACCATACCGTGGTCGAGCGCAGGTACTGGTCGAAGAACGGGAGTTGCTCGCGCACGAACCGGGGACTCAGCGGGAATTGCACTACCCGCCACGAGTTGCCGCGCCGCACGTTGGCTACCCGCAGCTCCGCGTAGAACTGCCCCTGCTGGCGGGCGAACAGTGGATCGATCTCCAGCCCCGCCGCCTCCTCGGCGCGCGCCGGCACCAGGTAGGCGAGGCGGCGCCCGTTCGGAGCCCAGAAGAAGGCAATCACGTCGCTGCGTGGCGGCATCGTCTCGCTGCCGGTAACGGTGTCGTAGATCAGCAGCTCGCCGTCGGCGGATGGTCCCGGACGCGCGCTCTTCATAACCGCGATGCGGTCACCGCGCGGCGCGTATGCGAAGTAGGCCAGCCCCGGAACGGCGGTGAGCAGCTTCTCGTCGAGTCCCTGCAACTCGCGCAGCACCAGGTCGGCGCCGTCCGCGGTCACGGCGACGTATGCGATGTAGCGTCCGTCGGGCGAGACCGCCGGCGCCTGAAACCCGGCCGGCGGGATGTTGAAGTCGGACTTGCTGCGCTGTGGATCGAGCGGCACCAGTGACAGGCGCGCCGTGTCGTTGAACCGGACGTCGCCGCCGACGTGGGTCACCAGCGCCGAGTTGTCCGGCAGCCAGCTCCAGTAGTAGGGCTGACCCTTGTCCAGAATCCGATAGCGGTTCCGGTCCACGTCGATCACCCCCAGCTCCAGCTCGATCGAACCGATCGGTTGCGACAGCATGGTCAGCATCGCGCCGTTCGGCGACCAGTACAGGTAGATTGGGCGCAGGAGATCGGCGCGGTACACTTCGCGCGGCGTGGCGGTGCCGGCGGCCACCCAGATGGAGCTGCGCAGGCTGCGCGGTCCGGTAACGGTGGTGCGCGCGAATGCCAGTGAACTTCCGTCCGGCGCCCAGGTCGGCTGGCTGTAGGCAACCGCGGTGCGGGCGACGCGGTCGGCACCGGCATCGTCGGTGAGCGGTGTGTTGCCGCCCCCGGTCTGATCGACGCTGTAGACGTTGCCGTCGAGCCCGATGAAAATGATGCGCCCCACTTTGCGTTGCAGATAGGGCAGCAGTGGGTTGGCGGATAGTTGCGGGCGCTGCTCTCCGCAAGCGGCCAGCAGGGTCACGGCGGCCAGGACCACCAGCGCCACCCGGACCCGACCGCGCTGCCGCAGGTGTGTCGTACCGGTCAGTGCCAGGACCAGAATCCGATCATGCCGTCGGTCACTCGGCGCGGTGCGAGGTTGCTGTCCGCCTTCGCGACCATGATGCCGGGGCCCTGCTGGGACAGCGCGGCGAACAGGATGTTGCGGCTGTCCGGCGACCACACCCGGGTCGCGAGGTAGTACTGATCGAACTGCTGTACCACCGCCATGAATTGCGACGTGGGCACGAAGCTGTGGATTTCGCGGCTCGCCGCTCGGCGCAGGTTGTGTACGTGCAGCGTCAGGAACAGCGTTTGCTGTTCCTCGTCCTCGGGATTCACGTACGTGCCTGGAGTGAAATAGGCGATCATGCGGCTGTCTGGTGACCAGAAGAATCCGAGCACGAACGTCTGTTCGGTCACGACCGTGGGCTCGGCACCGCGACCCTCCAGGTCGATCACGAGCAGATTGGCCTGCAACCCTCCTTCTTCGTCGCGGCTGCGGACGATATACGCTACCTGCCTGCCGTCGGGCGACCAGGCGAACAGCGGCGCCACCGGAGACCGGTGCAACACGCGAAACAGCGACCCGTCGCGGTTGGTCATCACCAACTCCGCCTGATCGCCCGATTGCACCGCCACCAGGAGACGGCTGCCGTCCGGCGACCACGCCGGGGTCTGGAACGCCGCCGGCCGCAACGCCAGACCCTCCTCGTACACTGCCCCCTCGACGTTCAGGAACGCCAGTCGCGACTGGTACGCCGCGCCGGCGCCCCCGGCGTGCACCACGATGGTGGCGCCATCCGGCGCCCACGACCAGTAGAACGGGTTGCCGGCATCCAGCCTGGTCGCTTCTCCACCCGCCGCGGGTACGATCTGCAGCGCCGACGCCGTGCTGCCGGTGGTGGAGGTGAGAAAGGTGAGCCGCTTGCCGTCCGGCGACCAGTACAGGTTGTGCGGCAGGTACAGGCCCGAGGAGAACGCCTGCACGATATTGGTGCCGTCCGGCGCCGTGGTGAACACGCTGCTGGTGGTGGCGATCCGGTCGTTGCCCTGGTAGCCGATGAACGCCAATCGCGAGTCGTCCGGCGACCACGCCGGGAACTGATAGTAGCGTACCAGCCCCTGCGTTTCGTCAGGGATGATGGCGTCTTCGGTGACCGGCACGCGGGCGCCGCCGGCCTGGTCCATGGTGTAGATGTTGCCATCGGTGCCCATGATCGCGATGCGCCCCGACTTTCGCTCCACGAAGCGCAGCAGCGGGCTCTGGCGGATGGAAACGTCCTCCTGGGAGCACGCCGCCGCCAGCAGCAGCACCGCGCATCCGAGCAGGAGGCCGCGCAGCCATCTGTGCCGCATGGAGTGGCCCTGCCGGCGGCTCATCATCAGCCGCCGACTCCGACCAGCGCCCCCTGCGAGGCGTTGCGCACCGGGTCGACCTGTTCGGTGACCGCGTCCCAATCGAAGTTCATGCTGAGGTTCGGCTCCAGTCCGGAGAGGCCCACGTCCAGCCCGGTGGCGGTGCGAAACGAGGTGCTGGCAATCAGCACCCGTGAGCCGTCCGGCAGCGGCACCAGTTGGCTCGCTTCGACGTGGCCGCCGGTACGGGTGCCGAACAGCACCGCCCGGCCGACGCTCTGCAACGCCCCGGCGAAGATCTCCGGGCGGCCCTCGGTGTCGCGCCCGATCAGCAGCGCCAGCGGCAGCGACTGCGAACCGGCGACGTTCTGGCCGGCTACCACGATCGGCGCCGTCTCGCCGGCGGAGTACATCTCGCCCAGCGTGCCGTCGGCGAACATCGTCAGCATCTCGTCGAGCGGCCAGTTGTTGCCGAGCGCCGCGATGCGCAGATCGAGAATCACGCCGCGCAACGGCGCCTGGCCGCCCATTACGGTAAGGGCCTGCGCCACTTCCGCCGCCAGCGTGGAGGTCGTTTGCCGAGGCAGCAGCAGATAGGCGATGTCCGACTCGGGCAGCAGGGCGTAGCGTAACCGGTTGGCCTGCTCCGTGAGCTGCACGCGGCCGCGCGTCACCGCGACGCTGCGTGGCTCCGCGTTGGGTGAGCGTACCGTCAGGTTCACGACCGAGCCGGCCGGTCCGCGGATCCGGTTGACCACCTCCTCGCCCTCTTCGCGGCCAACCGGAATGCCGTCCACCGCCACCAAGGCATCGTGGTCGCGCCGGCCGGCCGGCGCCGCCCGCGCTCCGGGGCCCACCGCAAGGAGGGTGGCGCCCGCCCGGGGCTCCGCGCGAAATGCGACGTACGCCCCGATCCCCTCGTAGTTACGTCCGTCGGTGGACTGCAGGTCGATGCGCTCGTCCCGCGATTGCCACACCGCGGCGTCTGCCGGCAGCTCGGCGATCATGTCCCGAATCACGTCTGGAAACTCGCCGGGACGCAGCAGACTCGACACCCTGGCGCGGTAGCGGCTCTCCAGGTCGTCCCACGGCACGGCGTGGTGGTCGCCGAACACGTAGTGTTCGCGCAGCGCCACCACCAGCTCGTCGAAGGTACGCAGTTGAACGCTCAGTACGGATTGCGTGTCGCCGCCGTCGCCACTGCGGGTGGTCTGCACCTTCTGCTGTTGCTCGGCCACCGCGAACGGAGCCTTCTCCGGCCCCGGCTCGTCATCGCGCGCGCAGCCGGCAACCGGTAGCAACGCTGCTACGGCGCTGAAGATGATGGCGACGGCCCGTATCGATTGGCAAAACCCTATCGATCGATGAACCCCTGTCAATTGATGGACACTGTGTCGATTGGCACACACGCTGAGGCTTGCGCTCTCCCGCAATGATAGTGGGTCGTGCCGGTACTGGTAAAGCCGGGCGACAGTCGGAGCAGGACTATCCCACGCTACGCAATCGTGGCTATCGTTCGCCGTTCGAGCGATTCGGGGACCGCTGTGCGGCAC
>CAYFXT010000201.1:0-3556 GCA_964346995.1 uncultured Spirochaetaceae bacterium
CAGGGGCAGCTCAAGGGCCGTCCGGGCGAGTACTTCAAGACCAACATCCCCTATTCCGACCCCGACCTGCTGCGCGTCCTGAAGGAAAAGACCGTGCAGATCACGGGCGGGCCGCGCAGCGTGTCGCCGTTGCGTGTGTTCATCGACTTCCTGCCGTGGGTGCTCGGCTTTTTCTTCATCTGGTTCATGTTCCGGCAGGTGCAGGGTAGCGGCAACCGCGCCTTTTCGTTCGGCAAGAGCCGCGCCAAGCGCTTCGTGGAGACCAGCAAGAAGATCAACTTCACCGATGTTGCCGGCCAGGACGAAGCCAAGTATGAGCTGCAAGAGGTGGTGGAGTTCCTGAAGAACCCGGGCAAGTTCGCCAAGATGGGCGCCCGCATTCCGAAGGGCGTGCTGCTGGTGGGCATGCCCGGTACCGGCAAGACCCTGCTCGCCAAGGCGATCGCCGGTGAGGCGAACGTGCCGTTCTTCCACATGTCGGGCTCCGACTTCGTCGAAATGTTCGTTGGTGTCGGCGCCAGTCGCGTGCGCGACCTGTTCGAACAGGGCCGCAAGAACGCGCCCTGCATTCTGTTCATCGACGAGCTCGACGCAGTCGGCCGCACCCGCGGCGCCGGTTACGGGGGCGGCCACGACGAGCGCGAGCAGACCCTCAACCAGATGCTGGTGGAGATGGACGGCTTCGACACCAAGGAAGGGGTAATCATCATCGCCGCCACCAACCGTCCCGACGTGTTGGATCCCGCATTGCTGCGACCGGGCCGCTTCGACCGCCAGGTAGTGGTGGACATGCCCGACGTGCGCGGCCGGGAATAGATCCTCGTTTTTCACTTCAACAAGATTCCCATTGCCGCGGGCGTGCACCTCAACCGCGGGGCGCGCGCCACGCCGGGGACGTCGGGCGCCGACCTGGCCAACATCGTGAATGAGGCCGCGTTGCTGGCGGCGCGGCAGAACAAGGAACGGGTGGAGATGATCGACTTCGAGGAAGCCCGTGACAAGATCATGATGGGGGTGGCGCGGCATTCCAAGGTGGTGGAACCGCTGGAGCGTGAGATGACTGCCTACCACGAGTCGGGCCACGCGCTGCTGCACTATCACCTCGACAATGCCGCCCCGTTTCACAAGGTGACCGTGGTTCCGCATGGGCGCGCGCTCGGCGTGGCGTTTTCGCTCCCGGAGAAAGATTACTATTCGCGCGGCAGGGCTTGGCTGTTGGACCGGATCGCGATCACCATGGGCGGCTACGCGGCCGAGCGTCTGGTCTACGAAGAAACCACCACCGGCGCCCAGAACGACATCGAGCAGGCCACCGAGCTGGCGCGCAAGATGGTGTGCGAGTGGGGGATGAGCGACCGGCTCGGCCCCATCGCGTACGGCCAGAAGGACGAACCCATTTTCCTCGGCAAGGAGATCGCCCGCCACAAGGACTACTCCGAGGAGACGGCCCGAGTGATCGACGGCGAAGTGAATGGGATCATCAGTTCACGGCTGGCGCAGGCGCAGGAGATCCTGAAGGAGCATCGTGACCAACTCGTTCTGCTTGCGACCACGTTGGTGGAAAAGGAGACGCTGGACGACGCCGAGATCCGCAAACTGCTCGGTTTCCCGCCGCGTGCGTCGGTCAATGGAGATACCACCCGGAAGGCGAGCTAGCACCTGCCGGCGCGGCGGCGCCGCGTCAGCGCAGCTCGCGGCGCTGCGCAAGCTGTTCTCGTTCCTCACGCCGGGCGCGCTGCTGGCGTTGGCGTTGACCGGTTGCGCAACCGCCCGCACCACGACCACCGTCGCCGCTACGTCCCCTGCCGTCTACATGGCGGAGGATATCGAGCGCCATATCGCCGACGGCGAGGCGTTGCGCGCCATGCAGCATATCTGGACCCTGGAGACCCGGCAGTCGGCGGCGATCAGCGCCGGCGATCTGGCGTCGTTGCGTCGCAAGGCTCTCGGCGCGCTGCGTGACGACATAGAGTTGGCACGGCGGGAAGAACGCTACCTGGATGCGGTGGCGCTGGTGCAGTCGCTGGCTACGGTTGACGCCGGCGCGCCGGCGTCCGAAGCGACGTCCGTGACCGAGCTGTATCACCGCGAGGTACAGCGGCTGATCGATGCCGATCAGAGTGTCAGCGCCCTGCTGGTCGGCCTGCGGGCGGTAGCCGAACAGCAGCTCCCTGCCGCGGACCTGCCCGTGCTGCGCGAGCTGGCGGTGCAGATGGGGAGCCGCCAGGCGCTGGCGGTTCTGGCCGGCGCAGCAGCCGCGCGCGGGCTGGAGTTGCCGCCGGCGGCGCTGCCGCCGCCCGCCTCCTACGAGGAGATGCTCGGCGGCACGGTCACCGTATGGGTGGACCAGGGCGTGACCATCCGCGGCGGGGTGAGCTACCCGGTCCGGGTGATCGGCAGCGGCTTTTTCATCGACCGCTCCGGGCATCTGCTGACCAATTACCACGTCATCAGCAGCGAGGTCGACCCCGGCTACGAAGGCTATTCGCGTCTGTTCGTCCGGCTCTCCGACCGTGCCGAGGACCGCGTCCCAGCGAAGGTGGTGGGGTTCGATCCCGTCTTCGATCTGGCGTTGCTGAAGGCGGAGGTGGAGCCCGCCTACGTGTTCAGCGCGGTGACCGAGGCGAATCCCGCTCCCGGAGATCCGGTCACCGCGATCGGGACACCCGGCGACATCTCCCTCGCCAAGACGGTAACCTCCGGTATCGTATCGGCGGTGGGAAGGCGGTTCCTGCAGATGGGCGACGCGCTCCAGGTCGATGCACCGCTGAATCCCGGCAACAGTGGCGGTCCGCTGCTGAACAGCGACCGCGAGTTGGTGGGCATCACCTTGGCCGGCATGGAGCAGTTCGAGGGGATCAACTTCGGCATCGCCTACGAGTGGATCGAGTGGGTGCTGCCCAAGCTCTACCGCGGCGGATTTGCTTCGCACATGTGGCTCGGCGTCAGCGTCCATCGCCGCGAACAGGAGCTGGTGGTGCATTACGTCCTGCCTGGCTCGCCCGCGGACCTCGCGGGAGTCTCCGCGGGGGATGTCCTGGTCAGCGTGGGGGACCACGCGGTACAGGAGATCGTGGACGTGCAGCGCCACCTCCTCGGCTACCACGCGCCCGCGCTGGTCGAGGTAGCGATACGGCGCAACGGTCAGCCGCTGCGCCTGTTGGCGATCGTCGAGCCACGCCCCTTCTCTCCCTTGGAAGAGGCGCTGCAGCGTGACTCGTGGCAGGACGCCCTGTTGCCGCTGTTCGGGCTTGGCGTGGAGCATGCCCGCCGCACGCTGTTCCGTGACGAACACCGGGCGACCGCGGTGGTGCCGGGGTCGCCCGCCGACGAGGCGCGGGTCTCGGTAGGCGATCCGTTGTGGATCGAGGGCTTCGCGGTGGATTCGATATTGAGGAACGTCTACCTGCGGCTGGTGGTGCGCAAGCGGCTCACCGGCTCACTGGAGGCATCGGTAGTGCTGGCCGCCCCGCTGGAGCGGAACAACCTGTTGTAGCGTGCCCGCCGCGCGCAGGTGTCGCGCGCGTGGCGGGATCAGTGAGATTTCAGTCGGCTG
>CAYFXT010000201.1:3656-5624 GCA_964346995.1 uncultured Spirochaetaceae bacterium
CCGCCGCGCGCAGGTGTCGCGCGCGTGGCGGGATCAGTGAGATTTCAGTCGGCTGGCGGCTTCAGGACGGCGAGGAATGCGGACTTGGGAAGCTGCACGTCGCCGATCTGCTTCATGCGCTTCTTGCCCTCCTTCTGTCGTTCGAGCAGCTTGCGCTTGCGGGTAATGTCGCCGCCGTAGCACTTGGCGGTCACGTCCTTGCGCACCGCCGACACCGTCTCGCGGGCAATGATCTGACTGCCGACGGCGCCCTGAATCGGCACCTTGAACTGATGGCGCGGAATCTCCTCCTTCAGCCGCCGGCAGACTTCGCTGGCGCGCTGGCGGGCACTGTCGCTGAACACCAGTTGCGCGAGCGCGTCCACCGGACGCCCGTTGAGCAGAATGTCGAGCCGCACCAGGTGGGAGGTGCGATAGTCGGTGAGCTCGTAGTCGAACGACGCGTAGCCGCGGCTGACCGACTTGAGGGTGTCGTAGAATTCGTACACCACCTCCGCCAGCGGCATCTCGTACACCAGTTCGACGCGCCGCTCGTCGAGGTAGTTCATGGTCTGCTGCACGCCGCGCCGGTGGAGGCACAGCCTGATCACCGCGCCCACGTAGGCGGTAGGGGTGATGATGCTCGCCCGTATGAACGGCTCCTCGGTGTACTCGATATGGCCCGGATCGGGGTAGTCGAGGGGATTGTCGATGAAGCGCTCGCTACCGTCGGTCTGCATCACGCGGTAGCGCACCGTCGGAACGGTGACGATCACCGCCAGATCGAACTCGCGCTCCAGCCGTTCCTGCACGATCTCCAGGTGCAGCATGCCGAGAAAGCCGCACCGGTAGCCGAAGCCGAGCGCAGCCGAGCTGTCTTTCTCGTAGGTCAGCGCGGCGTCGTTGAGCGCCAGCCGGTCGAGCGCCGCGCTGAATTCCGTGTAGTCGTCGGCGTCGACCGGGTACACCGAGGCGAACACCACCGGCTTGACGTCGCGAAAGCCATCGAGCGCCCGCGCGCATGGCCGGTCGTCGCGCGTCACCGTGTCGCCGACGCGGGCGTCGCCGATCTTCTTCACCCCGGCTATCAGGTAGCCTACGTCGCCGGCCTTCAGCTCGGCCGTGCGCTCGGTCGTGCCGACGCCGAAGGTGCCGGTCTCCTCGACGACGTGCGCGCTGCCGGTCGACCAGAACCTCACCGGCATGCCGGGGGCGACCACGCCCTCGAATACGCGCAGATGGATCACCACGCCGCGGTAGGGATCGTAGACGGAGTCGAAGATCAGCCCGCGCAACGGATCGTCGCTGCTTCCGCGCGGCGCCGGCACCTGGGTGACGATCGCGTCCAGCAGGTCTTCCATGCCGGTGCCGTGCTTGGCGGAGACGCGAATGGCGCGCTCTGGATCCAGCCCCAGGTCGCGATCGATCTGCTCGGCGAGCCAGTCGTAGTCGATGCCGGGCAGGTCGGTCTTGTTGATGACCGGGATGATTTCCAGATCCTGCTCCAGGGCCAGATAGAAGTTGGCCAGCGTCTGTGCTTCGATGCCCTGCGTAGCGTCGATCAGCAGCAGGGCGCCTTCGCACGAGCAGATGGCGCGTGACACCTCGTAGGTAAAGTCCACGTGTCCCGGCGTGTCGACCAGGTTGAGACGGTACTCGGTGCCGTTCGCGCGGTAGGGAATCGACACCGCCTGCGACTTGATGGTGATGCCGCGCTCCCGCTCGATCGGCATCGAGTCGAGCATCTGATCGTGAAACTCCCGCTCGGACACCATGTGCGCGCGCTGAATGAACCGATCCGCCAGCGTCGACTTGCCGTGGTCGATATGGGCGATGATGCAGAAGTTGCGCGTGGTCTGATTCACGGCGAATGAACGATACTCAATTCCCACGCTCGCGCGTGGTCCGGCTCGCGCCAGGACCGTTCGCTGTCAGTAGTCGTCGAACACCGCCGGGGCGATGCCGGGAAGGGTATCCGCTTTCCAGATG
>CAYFXT010000202.1:0-5583 GCA_964346995.1 uncultured Spirochaetaceae bacterium
CGAAATTCCTCGGCAAGTGGAAGCATCCGGCAAGCTCTCTTGAGCGTATCTCTCTTCAATCGAGAAACGACGTAGCGACGGAAATCCCTCGTCTGCGTTCGTACAACGTGCATCCAGGCACACGGAGTTCTCGCCATGGCAGATGATCAGGTTCCAACTTCCAGCGTGGAAAGCCAGCAAGACTCGTCCCGAACGGACAACGTAGTTCCACCGGCGGCCGATCCGAAACCGGGAGCATCAGGTCCGGCCCCCGAGCCGCGACCAGCACCCTCGGTCGCCGAATTCGAAGCGCCGCCGCCGCGGCGCAGCGAGGTCAACAACGGCGAACGGCCCCCGCGGCGCGGGCGCAAGCGGCGGCTGCGCGTGGACGTGGTCAAGGACTCCAACGGCAACGCGTTGGTGGCGGACCGTCCCGAGTACGAGCGCAGCCGTTCCGACCGTCGCGGGCGACGCGACATCGACGGCAACCAAATCGACGGCCCCGTATCGGGGCGCCGGCGCGGCCGCTCCCGGGGCAGGGGAGCGCCCCCGATGATCACCGCGCAGCCCGACGCCAAGCCGCCGACCGGCGACGAGGAGAAGCTGCACATCAATGAGCTTTCGGTAAAGACGATCACCGAGTTGCGCGAAACGGCAGTCGGACTTGGCTGCAATCGGGAAACGCTGGTGTCGATGAAGAAACAGGAGCTGATCTTCACCATCCTCAAGCGGCACACGGAGCGCAACGGCGTCATCTACGCGCATGGCGCGCTGGAGATCCTCCCCGACGGCTACGGCTTTCTGCGCAGTCCCAACTACAGCTATCTGCCCGGTCCCGACGATATCTACATCTCACCTTCGCAGATCCGCCTGTTCAACCTGAAGACCGGCGACACCGTGTCTGGCCAGATTCGCAGTCCCAAGGAACAGGAGCGGTTTTTTGCCCTGCTGCGCGTCAAGACGGTGAACTTCGACGAACCGCCGGTGGCGCAGACGCGCATCCCGTTCGAGAGTCTGACCCCGCTGTATCCGCAGGAACGGATCAACATGGAGACCAGAAACGGGGAGCCGGCGACCCGCATGATCAACCTGTTCTGCCCGATCGGCAAGGGACAGCGTGGGCTGATCGTGTCGCCGCCACGTGCCGGCAAGACGGTGATCATGCAGCGTATCGCCAACGCCATTACCGAGAACGACCCGGAAATCTTCCTCATCGTGCTGCTGATCGACGAGCGCCCCGAGGAAGTGACCGACATGCAGCGCAACGTACAGGGCGAAGTGGTCTCCTCGACGTTCGACGAGCAGGCCACCCGGCACGTGCAGGTGGCCGAGATGGTGATCGAGAAGGCGAAGCGGCTGGTGGAGCACGGCAAGGACGTGGTGATCCTGCTCGACTCGATTACCCGGCTGGCGCGTGCCTACAACCAGACCGTGCCCACCTCGGGCAAGATCCTCTCCGGCGGCGTCGACTCGAACGCCCTGCACAAGCCGAAGCGATTCTTCGGCGCGGCGCGCAACGTGGAAAACGGCGGCTCCCTGACCATCGTGGCCACCGCGCTCATCGAGACCGGCAGCCGCATGGATGAGGTGATCTTCGAGGAGTTCAAGGGTACCGGCAACATGGAGATCAAGCTCGACCGGCGGTTGGCCGACCGGCGCCTGTATCCGGCGGTCAACATCAATGCCTCGGCGACGCGCAAGGAGGAGCTGCTGCTGTCGCCGGAGGAACTGGCCAAGATGTGGGTGCTGCGCAAGGTGATCGGTCCGATGGACGAGGTGGAGGTAATCAATCTGCTGCTGGAGCGCATGCGCCTGAGCAAGAACAACGAGGCGTTCCTGCGTTCCATGAACACCACCGCGGTCGGGGATTAGGAGCCTGTCGGATAGCGACAGGCTCCAAGTGCAGGCCGGTTGGGCCGGAAGCGACGCCGCAGGCGGCGGTTCCGGGGCGATGGCGCCGCCGGGGGTCGATTCGCCCGGCGGCCCGGCGGTAGCGGCGCGCGGCATCGGACTGGTGATCGACGGCGCGCGCATCCTCGACGCCATTACCCTGACCCTGCAACCCGGTCAGCGCTGGGTTCTGCTGGGACCCAACGGCAGCGGCAAGACGTCGCTGGTGCGCCTGTTCTCCGGCTATTCCTATCCCTCCGAGGGTACGCTCGAGGTGCTGGGCGAGCGCTTCGGACGCACCGACCTGCGCCTGTTGCGGGGCCGCATCGGCTGGGTACACAGTGACGTCCGTTATCAGATCCCGCCGTTCATGAGCGTCGCCGAGGTGGTGATGTCGCGCTCCCGCGGCGGGCTGGTGCTGTACGGGGCGGTGCCGGAGGCGGATCGCGCGCGCGCCTCGAGGCAGCTCGCCATGCTGGCGGCGAGTCATCTGGCTCATCGTCGCTTCGCGACCTTGTCGACCGGCGAGCGGCAGCGTGTGCTGATTGCCCGTGCCCTGGCACCGGACGTGGAACTGTTGTTGCTGGACGAGCCCGCGATCGGCCTCGACCCGGCCGCCCGGGAGCGGTTTCTGGAAGACCTCGCAGCGCTGTTCAGGCAACGGCCGGAGCTCACGGTCGTGTACGTGACCCATGACATCGCCGAGATCACCCGCGCGTACGACGGCGTGCTGGTGCTGGATCGCGGGCGCGAGGTGGCGCAGGGCGCGCCGTGCGATGCCCTGACCGAGCGCAATCTGCAGGCGGTGTTCGGCCCGCGCTGCCGGCTCGATCAGCGGGGCGACCGCTACGCTATCCGGTTCCGGCGGGAGCCTGCAGGATTGCGCCAGGATCCCGCCGGAGGTCGGGGCGGGCTGGCAGCGGCGCGGCACTCGGCCTGACACTGCGCGGCGCCAAGCCGGCAATCCCGTGGCGCCGGCGCAGACCCTGACCGACCGCGAGCCGGCGCTCTCGATTCTCGTCCGTCTCCCCTGTCACGCAGTGGCCTTGCCGCCGCTCCTGTGCCGGGCCATGACGATGAACAGCAGCAGAACGGCTGCGAGCAGCGCCGGCAGGTAGTCTCCGTAGACGGTGTAGACGGTCGCGGCGGGCGGGCGGTACACCGGTATCGGCAGGCGCAGCGCGGTCTCGGTGAACAGCGGCGCGGCGCGGCCGATGATGCGCCCCCACGGATCGACCGCCGCGGTGACGCCGCCGTGGGTGGCCCGAATCAGCTCGCGGCGGTTCTCGACGGCGCGCAGCCTGGCGGCGACGAAGTGCTGGGTTTCGGCGGACACGGTCTGCGACCAGGCGTCGTTGGTCAGGTTGATCAGCAGGTCGGCGCCGGCGCGGATGAAGCGGCGGTTCAGGTTGGGGAAGGCATCCTCGAAGCAGATCGGGGTGGCGAACCGCACCGTGTCGCCGGCGCGCACCGGCAGCTCGTAGATGGTGTTCTCCGTGCCCGCCACCCAGGTGGCCTGCAGGCCGATCACGTTGCTGACCAGATGGCGAACCGCCGGTACCTGCCAGAACGGCACGCTCTCGGCGAACGGCACGAGGTGCTGTTTGCCGTAGTGGTCGAGCACCGCTCCGCCCGGCGCCACCAGCATGGCGCCGTTCATGGCGTGCAGCGGTTCCTCGCTGACCACCCAGGGCACGCCGGTGAGCAGCGGTACGGGAAGCCGGGTGAGGGGAGCGGGCACCACCGGCGTTCCGGCGTCGGAGGTGCGCGTGGCGATCACCGGCCAGCGCAGCGCCGTCTCGCTCCACACCACCAGGTCGGGCGGAGACGGCGCCGTGGCGATGCCCTCGTCGGTGAGACGCTGCAGGGTTGCCAGGACGCCGGCGTCGTCGCCGCTCTGCCACGGGTTGCCGTTGTGTTGCACCAGCACCACGTCCAGGGTAGCCGAGTGCGGGATCGGGCGCGCCAGCGCTGCGCCTCCGTAGCTGAGGACGGCCACCACCAGGAGCGCCGCCGCGGCACTGCCCTGCCAGAGCCGCGCCGGGACACGGCGCGGGGTCGAGCCGCCCAGCAGCAGGTCGAGCCACTCGGCGACGACGCCGTTCACCAGGGCCATCAGCAGGCACAGCCCCCATACCCCGGTAATCTCCACGAACTGCACCAGCGGTGCGACGGCGTGCATCGGATAGGCGATCAGTCCCCATGGATAGCCGAGGTAGCCGGACGACTTGAGAAACTCGTACAGGGTCCACAGGGCGGCTACTGCAAGCGGCCGGTAGGCGCGCGGCAGTCCGTCCCGGATGCCGCCCGGTACGCGGGCCACGAAGCGCAGTACCGGCGACAGCAGGGCGAAGTAGGCGACGTAGGCGATCGTCACGCCGCCCAGCGTCCAGACCGAAAAGCTCTGGAAGAACATCAGCCAGAAGTTGCTGAGCACGCAGGAGGCGGCGCCGAAGATCACCCCCAACCACGTCGCGCTGGCGTAGCTGTCCGTGCGGTAGATGGCGGCGAACAGCGGCGCCAGCGCGAGCACGCCGAACAGCGGGCTGCCGTACGGGAACAGATCGTTGGGCAGGGCCAGGGCCAGAAGCAGCGCTGCGAAGAGTGCCAGCACCGCACCGCGGGAGCGCATGCGCACCTGATTATAGATCATAGCCGCCTCGGGTCAGGGTGCATCCGTTCTGTGCAAGCAGTACCAGCAGACGCCGCCACGGAGACGAGCCGACCCGCGTATGAGCGCACTTACCACTTGGCGGGAATGCCCCTCGGGTCACGAGGGGTGGAGCGCGGCCCGGCGGCGGGGTATAGTCACCGGGCATGAAGAGCGGCGCGGTGCGAGAGTGGTGGGATGAAATCTGTACCCAGTGTGGCGCTTGCTGCTACCGGCGCGACCGCGTAGCGGGCGAACTGGTGGTGCACAAGGAGCAGCCATGCCGGTTTCTCGATACCGGCAGCAACCTGTGCACCGTGTACGACAGGCGCTTCGAGGAGTGTGCCGAGTGCCGGCAGGTGACCATCCTGCACGCGCTCTTCTCCCGCTACCTTCCGGACGACTGCGGTTACGTTGAGAAGTTCCGATTCTGGCGGCGTTGACCCTTGCGCGGTCGCCATCGTCGTCCATCTGCGCAAGACGATGGCGGACGCCAAGAGCCGGCTCATGGAGTTTCGCGCGCGCAAGCTGTCGCACGAGGAACTGTTCATCGCCGCCGACGATCTGAGCCTGCTCGACATCGGCGAGGAGGTGCAGGTGCTGGTCAGCGCCCCCGGGGAGCCGTTCGTTGCCAGCCAGGCGCGGGTGACCGGCTCGGCGCGCGTGTTCGGCCAGCGTCGCGGGTTGACGGCGAGTGGATTCCGGCTGCAGTTGGTCGCTCCCGACGTGCGGTTTCAGGCGGTCGTGGATGGTTACCCCGCCGGCGTGCGGGAGGACTGCGGAGCGGCTGCTCCGTCGCGGGATGGCCGGCTGTCGCAACGTTCGTAGATCGGCTGCCGGAGACCGGACTCGAACCGGCACGGTTTGTCAAAACCAAGGGATTTTAAGTCCCCAGTGTCTACCAAATTCCACCACTCCGGCGATGTTGCGGGGCTGCTCCGGGCCGAACCCGCCGCCTGCGGGCCGCTCTTCCGGCCCAAACGGCCTGCCATGGAGCCTGCCGAAAGTCGGACCAGGCTCCCAGCACCTCGGATCGGCCTGCCGTGGGAGCCAGTCTGAAATCC
>CAYFXT010000203.1:0-5546 GCA_964346995.1 uncultured Spirochaetaceae bacterium
CGGCACCGACGGGCTCTGGCACCCGGGTCAGCGTCGGGGTCGCTCCTCTGGCCGTTAGCATGGGATCGCCCTGATCGTTACCGGATGCTGCGTTGACCAACGCGGGCGGTCCATGGTGGGCTGGGGACATGCAGCCGGCCAGCACCGCACCGCTCCTGACCATCGTCGGCCGGCCGAATGTCGGCAAGTCGACGCTGTTCAATCGGCTGCTCGCGCGCCGCCGCGCCATTACCGCCGCGGTGCCCGGCGTGACCCGCGACGTCGTGGACGAGCAGATCGCACTGGCGGGCCGGCTGTTCCGACTGGTCGATACCGGCGGCGTCGGCGACCATTCGGATCCGCTCGCCGCGGCCGTAGGCTCACGCGCCCTGGCGGCCGCGGACGCCGCCGCCGCCATCATGCTGGTAGTGGATGTCGCCGGCATCACCCCGCAGGATGAACTGCTTGCCGACAAGCTGCGCGCCGCGAGCGACCGCGTGCTGGTGGTCGTGAACAAGGTGGACCACGGTGGCCGCGACGGGGCGGTGTGGGACTTCTATCGCCTGGGATACCAGACCGTGATCGGCGTATCCGCGGCGCATGGCCGCAACATGTCGGCGTTGACAGGCGCGTTGGCCGAGCGGGTGGCACCGATCGGCGGCGCGCTGCCTGACGCCGCCGCCGGTGAGGGGCCCCGGTCGCGCGGTGACACGGAAGAAGAGGAAGATCGACGCGCAGGGATCATCCGCCGGCCGGCGTTTGGGGGTCAGGGATCGGACTCCTGCGCGGGCCCGGTGATCCGGATGGTGATCGGCGGCAAGCCCAACACCGGCAAGTCCACCCTGCTGAACCACTTGCTCGGCGAGGAGCGCGCCCTGGTGAGCGCCACCCCGGGCACCACCCGCGACCCCCTCTCGGGCCGCTTGAGCCATGGCGGCGTACCGATAGAGCTGATCGACACGGCCGGAATGCGGCGCCGCCCCAAGGTGCAGGATGAAGTGGAGTACTTCGCCGTGAACCGCGGTGCGGCGGCGCTGGCGCAGGCCGACGTCGCCTTGCTGCTGGTCGATGCCAACGACGGGCTGGTGGAACAGGACAAGCGTATCGCCGCCATCGCCATGCGCCGCGGCGTGGCGGTGCTGATCGCGCTCAGCAAGTGGGATCTGCTGAGCGCGCAGCCCAACCTGCTGGCAGCGCTGGTGGACCGCATCCGGTTCCAGTTTCCCCTGCTCCACTTTGCGCCGGTGCTGCCGCTGTCGGGACGCAGCGGCTACGGGGTCGATCGGGTGCTGACCAAGGCGGTGTCGCTGTACCGGCAGCTCACCCGCACCATACCCACCGCGAAGCTCAATCAGGCGCTGGCGCGTTGGGCGCGGGAGTATGTCCCGACTTCCCGCGGGCGCGAGATCCGCGTGCGCTACGCTACGCAGACCAGCACCAATCCACTCCGCTTCGTCTGCTTTCTCAATCACGCCCGGGGTGCGGGAGCCGCCTACCGTCGCTATCTGGAGAACAGGATCCGCACCGAGCTGGGCTTCACCGAGGTGCCGCTGACCGTGGAGTTCCGCGACCGCAACACGGGCGCTCGCTGAGCCGCGCGGCGTCGGGATCTTGGCCGAGCGGCTTCGCCTGTGGTAAGGGTCATGGTGTGAGCAGCCACGACGTTCCGCGCCGTGCCCTGGAGACGTACGGTCGAGGTCATCTGTTCGACAACTGGGAGCGACGTACTGCGGAGCAACGGCGGCGGCTGCTCGACAGCCTAGCGACGCTGGATCCGAGCCATCTGGAGCGATTGCAGGTCCTGCTGCGCACAGCAACCTCCGGCTCCGGTAGCGCCGCGGCGCACGGCCCGGTCGAACCGGCACCGGTTGTCATCCCCGGGGCGGCCGATGCGGCGCGCTGGCAGGCTCTGGGCGGGGAGCGGCTGGCGCACGGTTCCTGTGCGCTGCTCACCGTGGCTGGCGGTCAGGGTACCCGTCTCGGCTTCGATGCGCCGAAGGGATTGTTTCCCGTTACCCCGATTCGGGGCGCCTCCCTGTTCCAGGTGTTCGCCGAGAAGCTGCTGGCGGCCCGCGCTGCGTTCGATGTCGCCATCCCCTGGTTCATCATGACCAGCCCGCTCAATCATCCCGCCACGGCGAGCTACTTTGCCGAACAGGACTATTTCGGACTGCCGCCCGATGACGTGCGACTGTTCCGGCAGGGCACCAATCCGGTGTTGAGCCGTGACGGCCGATTGCTTCTCGCCCTCGATGGTGCCTTGCTGACCAGCCCGGACGGCGCCGGAGGAGTGCTCACCGCCCTGCAGCGCGCCGGGTTGATCGACGAAGCCAAGCGGCGCGGGGTCCGTCATCTGTTCTACTTCCAGGTGGATAATCCGCAGGTAGCAGTTCCCGATTCCACGTTCCTCGGCGCCCATCTCGAAACCGGTTCGCAATTCTCCACCAAGGTGGTGGAGAAATTGCACGAGGGCGAACGGGTCGGCGTTGCCGCCATGGTGGGCGGCAGGCCCGGCATCGTCGAGTACTCCGACCTCGATCCTGAACTGGCCGCCGAACGGTTGCCGTCGGGCGAACTGAGATTCCGCTACGGGTCCCTCGGGATCCACCTGATCGATGTGGCGTTCGCTGCCGAGCAGGCGGCGGCGCTGCCGATTCACCTGGCCCACAAGACGGAGCGCGTGCTGCTTCCCGGTAACCCGGACGCCGCCGCCCAACTGCTGGACGTGGTGAAGTTCGAGCAGTTCGTGTTCGACGTGATCCCGAACGCCGAGCCGAGCATGTTCTACGTCGTCGATCGCGACGAGGAGTTCGCCCCGCTCAAGAATCGCAGCGGCGCCGACTCGATCGCCACCTGCACCGCGGGACAGATTGCCCGCGCGCGGTGCTGGCTGGAACAGTGCGGAGTTGCCGTGGCCGAGAACGCTCCCGACGGCACCCCGTTGAAGATCGAGATTACCGCGCGCTATGCGACCGATGTCACCACCCTACAGCATCGCCTCCCATCTGCCGTTACTAGGATCGACGACCACACTCTGTTGGACTGCTGATCGACCGGCGATGAGGCCGGTTGGCGGCGCTTACGGAAGCCGATAGCCTCACTGTCGCTTCCGCCCGCCGCAGTGCGACGTGACCGGTGGTAACTGGGAGGACAAGGTGTTTGCTCAACCGGGCGGCGCGCCAGGGACTGAACGCGCTGTCGTGCAGTCGACGAGGACCCGTTTCGCGACCTGCCACGTTGCGGGCCGTCACGGCCGGCTTCCCGCCGCACGGTGGTGGGTGGCCGGCCTGCTCGCCGCGGTCGCCGTGCAGGCCGGCGCCGCGAATGCCGAACGAGACCTGTTCAACGAAGCGGAGCGACGCTTCCGCGGCGGCAACTACGCCTTCGCGCTGGAAGCGTACGAAGACTTCCTGGAGCGCTACCCAATCTCGGAGCTGAGCGCCGACGCCGCGTACCGTCTCGGCGTCGCGCAGGTCCAGCTCGGGCGCTACCGGGAGGCGGTCGACACCTTCGGGCAGGTGCAGATCCGCCACCGCAGCACCCGCTATCTGCCATTCGTGAAATTCTGGGTCGGCGTCGCGCTGTACGAGCTGGAGCAGTTCGACCGCGCATCGGCGAGTCTGACGGCATTCGTCAACGAATCTCCCGACGCCGCCATCGGGCCGCGCGCGCTGCTCTATCTCGGCCTTGCCAATGTCGCGCTGGGCGACTTGAGCGGTGCCGCCGAGGCGCTGGAGTCGCTCATCGAGCACCCCGACGAGTCCGATTCGGCCGAATTCGGCGTCGTTCTGCTGGGCTACGTCTATGCCCTGCAGGGTCGGTACGTGCCGCTCCTGCTCCTTACCGAGGAACATCCGCCGGCGTCGATCAACGAGCGTTGGCGGGCCGAGTATCTCGCCTACCGCGCGGAGGCATACTGGCAGATCGAGCAGTACCCGGAGGCCGAGGCCGACTACGCGGAGATCGTCGATGCCGAGACGGTGGATGACAGTATCGCGTCGGTCGCTCTGCGCAGGTTGTTCATCGCCGCCGAACGGCGCGGCGACTTCGACCTCATGGACTCGGTCACCATACGCGCCGAGCTGCGCTTCCAGGACTCGCCGCAGCAACTCGCGACCTTCTGGTTGCGTCTGGGGATCGAGAACTACCGCCGGGGCAGCAACGAGTTGGCGCGCTTCTTTCTGAAGCGGGCAGCGGATCTCGGCGCCGCGGGCGAGGTGGGCAACGCCGCGGCCCTCTACCTGGCGGAGACCTATCTGAACGACTCGGATCCCGACGGCATTCGCGAGGCAACCAGGGTTCTGACCGACCAGCAGGAGCACTCGACCGACGACCCGTGGCAGGTCGTGCTGCGTCTCGGCGACGTGATGCTGCGCCAGGGCGACCTCGCCGGCGCGATCGCCCAATACGAAAGCTTCATCAGAGCGACTGCCGAAGATCCCGACACCAGCGAAGCGGAGGCCGCGCAGGCACGTTACCTGCTCGCCTACGCGCTGTACCGCGACGGCCGCTACGATGAGGCGCTGCGCCAGGTGCGTCAGATTCAGTCCGCGCCGGATGACGACGCGCCGCTCGGTGAGCTGCGCCGCCTGGAGACCGTTCTGCTGTGGCGCACCGGCGATACCGCCGCAGCCGAACGCAGCGCGCGAAGCTACGTGGATCGATTTCCGGACGACATCCCGGCGCGCGTCGACCACATGCGCCTGCTGTACCGTCTGGAGTCGTGGCAGGAATTGCTCGTTGCGGCCACTGCGCTCACCGAGCGGGTTCCCGATCTACGCGCTCGGTCGCCGCGGGCATTCGTGCTCACCGCCTACCTGAAGGGGCTGGCGCAGGTCGCTCGCGGCGAGCATGGCGTGGCCGCGGACACGCTGGCTGCGGTAACCCCTCTTCTGGCGGAGCGCCAGGGTCTTGGCGACATCGTGCCCTACGCGCTGTACTACCGCGCCGCCGCCAATTACCGCGCGGGGTCCTACGCCGCGGCGGGGGCGCTGCTTGCCGAGTTGCAGAGTGACTACTCCGGTCACGAACTGGAGTCGCGCGCCGCGTTCCTCTCCGGTCAAGCCGCGTTCAGCACCGGCGACTACGCCACCGCGGCGGTGGCGTTCTTGCGGGCGGCAGACAGCAACCATCCGCGCGCCGCGCAGGCCGGCTTGTTCGCCGGGCGCAGTCTCGCCAACCACGGCGACCTGAGGGGGGCGGAGCGACAGTACCGGAACGTGGTCACGCGCCATCCCCGCGCCAGCGAGGCGGCCGACGCTACCTTCGAGCTGGCCGGCGTACTGGCCCTCGACGGCCACCTGGAGGCGGCTACGCGGGCATACGCCGACGTGATGTTCAAGTATTCCACCAGTCGACTGGCCGAGGATGCCGCGTTCCGCCGCGCGGAACTGCTGTTGGAGCAGGATACCCCGGCGGCGGCGCGCGATGCCTTCGCCGCCTACCGAACGAAGTATCCGAACGGTCGCTTCCGCGACGGCGCTCTGTACTGGGGAGGCGTGGCCAGCAATCGGGCCGGAGAACCGTTGCTCGCGATCCTGCTGTGGGATCTGCTGATCGATGAGTGC
>CAYFXT010000204.1:0-5536 GCA_964346995.1 uncultured Spirochaetaceae bacterium
CTACCGAAGGTCGCGGGCGGCTGCCAATCGCGACCCGACCGAAAAGGCCGGCCGCTGCCCCCTCACAATCCGCTGGTGACCGGTGAGCCGGCGTTTGTCGTTCCAGCACTCCGTTGGCATGGCATCGCCGTGGCGACCGCTGCGGCCTTCAGGCGGCCAGTTCGGCGACCAGCGTGTCAAGGGCCGCCCCCAGCGCTGCCAGCACTTCGTCGACCTGCGCACGGGTGATGATCAGGGGCGGCGTGAAGCGTACGTCGTCGCCGACCACGAAGTCGTAGCAACCTGCCTGAACGGCCAGCGAGACCCCGCGCTGCAACAGCAGATCGGTCAGCCGCGGCGTGATCCGTTGCTCGGCCGCAAACGGCTGCCGCGTCTGTTTGTCGCGTACCAGCTCCAGCCCCCAGAGCAGACCCAGGCCGCGACTCTCACCGACCAGAGGATGATCCGCGAGCCGCCGCCAGCGCGGTGCGACGTAGCACTCCAGTTCGCGTACGTGCTCCAGAATCCGTTCCTCCTCCATGATGTCCAGGACCGCCAACCCGGCACGAGCGGCAACCGGATTGTCGACCGCCGTGAAAATGTGCGGAAACGGGCCGCCGGAACGGGCGAGCTGCTCACGGATGCGGTCGGCGAACAGCACGCCGCCGAGCGGGGCGTAGCCGCTGGAGATGCCCTTGGCGAAGACGATGATGTCGGGCACCACCGCCGCATGCTCGATCGCGAACCAGGCGCCGGTACGACCCATGCCGGTGATGATCTCGTCGGCAATGAACAGCACGTCGTAACGGTCGCAGATGGCACGGATCTCCTGGAAGTAGGCGGGCGGCGCGGCTCCCGCCGCAATGGCGCCCATCACCACCGGCTCGGCGACAAAGGCGGCCACGTTGTCAGCGCCCTCCTGCAGGATGGAGCGCTCCAGCTCATGGGCGCAAGTCAGGTTGCAGGATCCCGCGCAACCCGCGAACGGACACCGGTAGGGGTAGCAGGAGGCGATGTGCGGAAAGCCGGCCAGCCACGGCGCGTAGGGCGTGCGCATGCCCACCAGACCGGTCAGCGAAAGCGCTCCGAGCGTGGCGCCGTGGTAACTGCGCCAGCGCGCGATCACCTTGTGCTTGCCGGCGGCGCCGCGCTGCAGGTGATACATGCGCGCCAGCTTGATCGCCGTCTCGATCGCCTCCGAGCCGCCGGACACCAAGTAGACGTGGTTGAGGTCCGCAGGCGCCAGCGCCGCCAACCGCTCGGCGAGCTGCAGGGCCGGCCGGTTGGTGAATTGGGTCGAGAAACAATAGGCGAGCTGCCGCGCCTGATCGGCCATGGCGTCGGCAATAACGCGCCGCCCGTGCCCCAGCGTCACGTTGGTAGCGCCGGCGGTGGCGTCGATGTAACGGCGGCCCTCTTCATCGAACAGGTAGACGCCCTCGCCGCGCACCATCACCGGGTAGTGACGTTTGGGATCGCGGTGCAGCAGCGCCGGGGAACGCGGCGCCTCCGCTGCCGCCACCTTGCGCCGAACACTCATGAGCGCTGCCGTCGGCGGCCGAACAGCAGCCGGCCGCCCCATTTGACGAGCACGAACAGCGCCACGACCAGCACGAAGAACCACACGAGGGAAGCGCTGAAGAACAGCCACACGCGCAGGCTGCGCAGGATCAGTGCAATCGCGAAGACGGCGCCGATCATGGTCATCAAGCCGGTGAGGCGATGGAAACCGGGCACCTCGTCGAAGCTCACATTGCGGCGCATCACGCCGAGGGTCAGGATCATCGCCGCGATCGGAGCCAGATAGGTCGCGGCATTGAGATCGAGGAGGTTGTCGCGCGTAAACAGCAGGGCGTACACCACCGCCACCGCAGCGAAGATACCCGGCCCGCAAGCCGCGTACACCAGAACGGCATAAAGGTGCCGCCACGGCGCGCGGCCACCGTTGCCGCGCCCGTGCAGGACGCCGATCAAGGCGGTCAGCACCGCGACCGCTGCAAGGGCGATCAGCAGTGGCACGCGCGCGGCGTCCACCGCGGCGAACAACTCACGCAGGGTCATCGTCGCCCTCAGGATACCGCTTCACGGCTCCGGTGGGCAGAGGCCACCAATCAGGCAACACGGGCCGCGGCGTTGTCCAGCCTGACGCCGGCACGGGATGGGGGCACCCGCTTCGCCATGACTTCTATCCCACGCTGCGCGTTATCGGCGAGGCCGACCCTCTACTATCAGCCCCTGACCGGATCGTGAACCGTCATTCGCCGTTCGAGCGATCCCGGGGCCGATCTTGCAGCACCCGCCGGGCTCCCGCCACCGTCGGCGTCGCGTTGCGCCTCTGGCCGCCGGCTTGGGTCGCCCTGACCAAGCAATCAGGCGGCACTCCGGACGCTGGCCCGCCGCGCCCGTCAGAGCGCCGATCCATATCGCACCGCACACGCCGACCGTGCCGCTGCGCGAGCCGCCGAACCGGCAATTCGCCCGCCTGCACTGAAGGTGGGTCAGGCCAGATCCTGCGGGTCGATGAATGCGCCGACCAGGTGGCTCCTGCCGCCGTCGTCGCCGTAGTTGGTGTAATCTACGAACACGATGTGGCCATCCTCCTGCTGCAACCAGGAGGAGTAGCCATGGTCGGGTCCCGGCTTCTGGTCGGGGTGGTTGCCGTGCACCTGGGTGAGCCGGTCGCGCTGGTATTGGTCCGGCCATGCGCCGTCGGCCGCCGCCCACCTCCAGCGCCAGTCGGTGAGGCGGGGGTTGCGAGTCTCGTAGCGCACGCGCCGCCACCAGCTCGTGCCGGATTCGCCGAGTTGCCCGAACATGGTGCGCGCGTACAGCGGGCCGCCGCGCATGAACTCGCTCAGTACCAGCTCCTCGTGGAACACGCTCGCCGAGCGCACCACCTCGCCATCGACCCGCACCTGCAGCAGCCCACGCCGATGCGAGATTTGCACCGTGCGGAAGCGGGAGAAGTCGACCGTCACCGGCTTGCCGTCGGCCAGCGACAGATGATCGCCGGCCAGTGACAGCACCACCGATCCACGGTTGGAGCGCAGCCGCGAGATCGACAGGAACGCCGCCGGCTCGCTGCCGGCCACCTTCACCTCCGCCTCGAACACGATCTCGCTGCGGCTGCCCTCGGGCGGCAGCAGGCTGTACCGGCACTCGTAGCCGGGACGGTTGTCGATACGCAGGGCGTCGCCGGTCAACTCGGCCGCGAACTTGCGGCGCGGGCCGCCGATCCGGTAGGTGCCCGCCTCGGCGCGCAGGTCGCCGCACCAGGCGTAGGTGCCGAGGCCGCCGTTGACGTGGCGCCCGGTGACCAGTACGCGCCCGTCGGCGAGGCGCTTGGCATAGGGACGGTGCAGCGCAAACGGGCACATCTGGGGCGGCGACCAAGTGGCGCCGTGGTCGTTGGAAAAGGCGACGAAGCACGGGATTCCGGCTGAGTGGTTCTCGCGCATCACGCAGGCAAGCTCACCTCCGGCATCCGGTCCACCGTCGGGACCGCCATCCAGGAACACCAGTGCCCCCTCACAGAAGCGGTGGTAGCCGTCGTGGGCTACCTCCGCCGCCTGGCGCCACGTCTTGCCGCCATCGTCCGACAGCGACAGGATCTCGGCGAACTCCTGGCTCTCCGGTCGCATGATGTGCGACAGCACCGCCAACCTGCCGTTGCCCAGCTCCAGCATACGGTCCGGCTCGAAGCCCATGATGCCGGTCTCCTGCGCCGGCCCCCAGGTGCGCCCGTCGTCGCTGCTCCACCACGCCAGGTTGGCGGGCGGCTGGTCGGGGTGGAAGTGGCCGTCGTCGTCGCGGTCGCACAGGATCACCAGCCGACCGTCGCCGAGCCGACTCAGGCGCGGGGTGACCAGGCGTTCCTCGCCCGCCTGCAGGTCGGCGCGCGCCACCTCGGCATGCTTGCTCCAGGTACGCCCGCCGTCGTCGCTGGCCAGCAGGGTGAGGATCACGTAGTCGCTGGCCCAGTGCTGATCGGTGTCGGCGTATACCAGCAGGAACCGCCCCGAGGGCAGGCGTACGATGTCGGGGTTCTTGGTAAAGCGTCCGGGGCTGCGCCACGCCTCGAAGATGGTGTGGTGCAGGGAATGTTCGGGAATCTTCATCGGTGATGCGCTCCTCAGTCGAGACGAAAGCGGGTGCAGCAGAGGAACTGCACCGGCTGCGGATCCTCGCTGTATTCGTGATAGGCGGTGACGATGGTGCCGTCCGGGGTCTGCGCCACGCTCGGGTAGCCGATGTGCCAGTAGTAGGGCACCTCGGGGTCGGCGGCGCCGCCTTCGCGGATCACGAACTCGTTTGCCACCTCCCAGGTCGCGCCGTCGTCGGAGACGCAGCCACGCACACCCCAGGGCGGACGCCGGTAGCCGTACACCGCCAGCACCCGGCCATCGCGGAGCTGCGTGACGTCCGCCGGGTAGCCCCAGATGCCGGTGCGCCGCGGCCGGCTCCAGCTCGCGCCGTCGTCCTCGGAGCAGGCGAACCAGAGGTTGTCATAGCGTCCGGGCCGCCGTGATACCCGCAACAGGGCGATAAGACGGCCATCGTGCAGGCGGGTCACGCCCGGCTCGTGGAAGTGAATGATGTGCGCCGGATCGTAGGCGATGGTGGACCAGTGCTCCCAATGGGCGCCCCCGTCGTCGGAGCGCAACAGGAAGCTGCGCCCAGTCTCGCCCACCGGGCCGGTGGTATCGTGATTGCTGATCGTTCCGCACAACGGCATCAAGACCACATCGTCAGGCAGCTCGATCACGTGCCCGGCCCCGGAGTTGCCGCACGCGTAGCGGCCGAGTGACGCCGAGGTGATCGGGAACGTGTTGACCTCGACCGGCGCCGACCAGGTGGCGCCGTCGTCGCGCGAGGCAAGCAACGCATAGCCGGTCTGCCGCTTCAGGCGCTCCGTGCGCAGGGCGGGGGAGCGCACTGCCTGCGGATCATCGCCCCGGCCGGCGCCGCTGGAATCGATGAAGCTGCACACCCGGGTGTGCATCAGGATGGTGCCGTCGCGGAGCTGGCCGAAGGCGCAGTCCCAGTTACCGCTGTGGTCGGTGCAGGGCCACACTACCCGCTTGCTCGCCGGATCCCAGGTGCGCCCGCCGTCGGCGGACTTGATCAGGCACGCCTGCCCGCTGTCGGCATGGATCGGACCGCGTTCCTCGTTGAAGCCGAGCAGCAACTCGCCGTTGGCGAGTTGCACCAGGCTCACCTGATTGGTCGCGTGCGCCACGTCCTTGTGGACCTGGATGTACTCGGAGTCTCTGATCTCAGGCACGCCGGCACTCTACCGCACCCGCGTGCCCGCTGTCACCGCGCTGCCGGGGGTGCGGCGTGGCGAGCATGCGCGACCGGCGGTTGCTCTGCCGGGTCGCGGGAAGTATGGTGAGAGCCATGAGTGATGCTGCAATTCGCGCCGCCTACGAGCGCGACGGCTACCTGGTCGAGCGGGGCGTCCTGAGCGCCGCGGATCTTGACCCGGTGCGCGGACTCCTTGCCGACCAGGTCGACGATTACGCACGCAGGATGCACGTCGAGGGCAATATCGATT
>CAYFXT010000205.1:0-5536 GCA_964346995.1 uncultured Spirochaetaceae bacterium
GTGGATCGCGCGCCTGTATCCCTGTTTCCACCCCAACACGTGCATCATCTCCAACGGCTTCGCTTCGATCGGGATCGGCGTGCCGGGCGCCATTGCCGCCAAGCTGCTCTATCCCGAACGCAACGTGGTGACGGTGACCGGCGACGGCGGCTTCCTGATGAATTCGCAGGAGCTGGAGACGGCGGTCCGCGAGGGCGTGGCGTTCGTGACGCTGATATTTCACGACGACAGCTACAGCCTGATCGGGATGAAGCAGCAGCGGAAATTCGGTCGCACCTCGCACATCAGATTCGGCAACCCCGACTTCGTGCGCTACGCCGAAAGCTTCGGCGCGGCCGGTTACCGCGTTGCGGGCGCCGATGAGCTGCGACCGATGCTGCGCGACGCGCTCGGCTGCGGGCGACCGGCGGTGATCGACTGCCCGGTGGACTACACCGAGAACCTGCGCATGATGGAGCAGCTCGGCACCCTGATTTGCCCCATATAGGATCTGTCGGATCGCGACGGACTCCTGTATGCGAGGCGTGGTTGGGCCGAGAGCGGCACCCCCGGCGACGGAATCGGGGCGACGAGTCCCGTTGGGCTGCCTGCTATGCGGCCTGCGGAGCGGGCGCCTCAGGGGACGGCTCCGGGGCGATAGCCGGCGCGGCTACGATCTGCGGCGCGCTATGGTGTAGTAGAGGTCGCCGGTAATGGAGCGGGCGCCCGAGGCGGCGAGCCCGGCGTCGCTCAGGATGCCGGACAGATCGGCATGGGAGATGCCGCTGGCCTTCCGCTTCGGTTTCCACTGCGCGATGAGCACGCGGCCGTCGTCCTTCAGCAGGCGGTGCAGGTCGCACGCCACCGCCACCTGGTCGTTGCGGCTGCCCGCGTAGTGCATGATCTGCACGCAGATGATGTAGTCGGCGATGCCGGCGGGCAGGGCCGCCCGGGTTCCGTCGCTTGGCACGGCGGCCACGTTGTGCAGATCCGCTTCGGCGGCGCGGCGGCGCACCAGCTCCACCATACGCGGCTCCAGATCGACGGCGTATACCTTACCCCCGGGGCCGACCATGCGTGCCGCCGCCAGGGCGAAGTAACCGGGTCCGCAGCCGTAGTCGACCACCGTGTCGCCCGGCGCCACGCCGGCCAGGAGCTCGCCCGGATCGTCGTCCCCGAACCGCTTGCCGATATCGAGCAGGTCGGCCACCCACTCCTCCGTATAGCGCTCGCCCATGGCTCCGATCCTGAGTCGTGGACCCGCCAGCGTCAACCGGCGCAGTGCCGCATCGAAACATCCACTCGAACGATGTCGCCACCATCACGTTGACTGCGCATGTTGCGACCCGCGCGTGGCTTTCCGTATGATTCCGCGCGTGCAAGTAGGCGTCTACGGCCTGGGGCGCTTCGGGGTGTTCTGGGCAGCCCAGCTCGCGCGGCACTTTCCTGTATGCGCGTATTCACGTCGCCTCCATCGTCCGCCGGCTGGCGTGCGCATGGTTTCTGAACGGCAGGTGTTGCACTGTCCGGTAGTGATTCTCTGCGTCGCCATCTCCGCCTTCAAGGAGGTGGCCGACCGCATCGCACCTCATCTGCACCCGCATACGCTGGTGATGGACACCTGTTCGATCAAGGGCATGGCGGCGCGTGTCATGGAACAGCGACTGCCGACCACGGTACGGATTCTCGCCACCCATCCGATGTTCGGCCCCGACTCGGCGCGCAACGGCATCGCCGGCCTGCCGATGATCCTCTGTCCGGTACGCATCTCCGCTCACTGCCTGCAGGAGTGGCGGCACCGTTTCTCGGCGATGGGGCTGCAGGTGATGACGATGACCGCCGACGAGCACGACCGCGAAGCCGCGTTTACCCAGGGAGTTGCCCACTACCTGGGACGCGTGCTGGCAGAGATGGGGCTGCGCGACTCCGCGATCGCCACCGTCGGCTATCAGAAGCTGCGCGAGATCGTGGAGCAGACCTGTAACGATTCGATGCAGCTCTTCGTCGACCTGCAACGCTACAATCCCTATACCGTCGAGATGCGGGAGCGGCTCGAAGATGCCTTGAGCAGTGTGCGTAGCCAGCTCGATACCCGCAGCGGCGCTCCGCTCCCGACCGGCGGCCCGTGAGGGCAGGTTTACTTCCGCGCCGCCGAAACCTACATTTTCTCACGTCACCGGGCCGCTAGCTCAGTCGGTAGAGCAACAGCCTTTTAAGCTGTGGGTCGACGGTTCGAATCCGTCGCGGCTCATTCGTTCAAGTCTGTCGTGTGCCGCCGGCGGCGTGGTCCGCCCATTCCGGCTGCCCTTCCCGAGCTTCGGCGCCGTCAATCCATAGCGACCAATGCCGCCGCGCAGCTTCGGGTCGAGCAGGTCGCGCACGGCGTCGCCGAACATGCTGAGCCCGAACACCACGATGCTCAGCGCGAGCCCGGGGAACACCACCATCCACGGCGCCACGAACATGTACTGCCGCCCGCTGCCGCTCAGCATGCCGCCCCAGCTCGGCGCCGGCGGCGGGATGCCGAAGCCGAGGAAGCTCAAGCCCGCCTCACCGAGGATCACCCCCGGAACCGCAAGCGAGAAGCTGATGATGATGGGAGCCATGATATTGGGCAGCACCTGCCGCCGCAGGATCCGGCTGGTGCGGGAACCGATCGCCCGGCCCGCCTCCAGGTAGGCTTCCTCCTTGATGCTGATCACCACGCTGCGCGGAAACCGCGAGCCGCCGATGCCGCCGTGGATGCCCATGACCAGGATCAGCGACAGCATGCCGGGGCCGACCAGCGACATCAGTACCATCAGCAGGATCAGGCCGGGTAGACACAGAATGCCGTCCACGAACCGCTGCACGATCAGGGCGAAGCGGCCGCCGATGTACGCGGATGTGACGCCGTTCGTGGTGGCCACGATGGTGCCGAGCGTGGTGGCGCCGAGACCGATGATCATCGAGATGCGGGCGCCGTAGATGACGCGGCTCAGCAGATCGCGACCCAGGTTGTCGGTCCCGAACCAGAACCGCGCCGACGGCGGCGCCATCAGATCCCCGACGCGCGTCTCGTTCATGCCATACGGGGCGAGGACGTCGGCGAAGATGCCGGTGAACAACAGCGCCACCGTGATGAACCCGCCGATGGCGCCGAGCGGCCGCTCACGCACCAGGCGCACCGCGAAGCTGGACCGCCCGATGCGTGGCGTCATGGTGGCGATCCTGGTCGGAAGATCGTGTCCAGCGTGTTCACTCCGCGCACCAGAGGCACGACGGTACGTTCCATCCTACCGGTATTCGATGCGGCGATCCAGAAGCGCATAGGTTACGTCGACCACGAGATTGATCAGGACGAGGGCAAACCCGAACAGCAGCATGAGCGCGCTCACCACGGTGTAGTCGCGGTTCTGTACGGCGTCGATGAACAACCTGCCCATCCCCGGCAGGTTGAATATCTGTTCGGTGATCACCGAACCGCCGATCATCACCGGCAGGTCGTAGCCGATCATGGTGACGACGGGAATGAGCGCGTTCTTGACCGCATGGCGGGCGACTACCACGCGTTCGCGCAGTCCCTTCGCCCAGGCGGTCCGGATGTAGTCCTCCCGCAACACCTCCAGCATCATGGTGCGCGACATCCGCACCGTGTCGCCGGACATCACCATGCCGAGGATGATTGCCGGCACCAGAAACATCTTCAGATTGCCGACCGGATCCTCCGAGAACCTGACCAGTATGAGGGGCGGCATGTAGCCCCACCAGATCGAGGGAAAGACGATCACCATCGTTCCCAGCCAGAAGCCGGGCACGGCGATCGCCATGATGGCAAGGGTACGCGCGATGTAGTCACCCCAGCTTCCCGCCCGCAGCGCCGAGTAGATACCGACCGGCAGCGACACCAGTTGCGCCAGCAGGAACGCGATCAGGCCGAGCTCCAGGGTCACCGGCCAGCGCAGCGCAACTTCGCGCACGATCGGCGTTCCGCGCCACAGCGAGTTCCCGAAGTCGCCCTGCAGGATACCGCTGACCCTGCCTTCCCGGTTGGGGAAAATCCCCAGCCAGCGCCCGTATTGGACGTGCATCGGCACATCCAACCCCAGCCGTTTCCGGATCGCTTCCCGGTCTACTTCGAACGAAACGCCGCCGACTACCTGCTGATTGACCATCGCATCCACGATGTCACCGGGGACCATGCGGATCAGCAGAAAGACGACGATGCTGACGATGAACATGGTGGGCAGCGTCAGCAGCAGTCGTCTGACCAGGTACCCACGCACGTTGCGCGGCAGATTAACACTGCACCGGGCCGCTGACAAGCTCCGGTGGGGTGCCGATGTGTACCGATAGCATGCATTCGCGTTCCTGGTAGCAGTTCGAGTAGACGCCGCCACAGCCCCACAAGGGCGCGCCGATCCGCGCGTGAGCGCTGGTAGCAGTACAAACAGAAGTCGCCACGGGACGATCCGACCCCACGTGTGAGCGCTCAACCACCTGGCGGAATGCACTCGGTGCCGACGGTGCCGATCGTCGTCATTGACAGGGGCCGGCGCCTCCGGTAGCCTGCTCGGCAGCGCAACGAGGCCGCTCCGAAACAAGGGGTGCCGCACGTTGTCGGGCGGCGCACGTTACGGCCGTGCGGCGATGCAGCGCTCAACTCGTTTCAACGAAAGGAAGAAGCTTAGGTAATGCGTACTCATCTCTCTGCGATCGCCGTACTGCTCACGGCGATCGCCCTCTTTGTGGCGGCGCCGTTGTTCGCCACCGGCGAGTCGGAGTCCACCGCCACCACGGCCGCGCCGGATGGACCGCGCTACGGCGGCACCATCACCGTGTCGACCGGCTACGGGGAGGCTGCCACCGCCGACATGACCCAGAGCAAGTGGCCCACGGTGTACTACACCAACCCGGTCATCGACTATCTGATCATCGGGGATTTCGAGAAGTACGGCCCGCGCGGGACCAACGAGTTCCCGTTCTGGGTGCTCTACACCACGCCGGAGGAGTACACGCGCGGCAACTTGGTGGAGAGCTGGGAGGTCACTCCCGAGAGCATCGTGTTCAAGATCCGCCCCGGCGTGATGTGGGCGGCCGAGGGCAAAGAGCACGTCATGGAATCGCGCGAGTACACGGCGTATGACACCGAGTTCAGTCTGAACCGGTTCTTGGAGTCGCCGGCGGGGCAGGGCATGCTGGCGTCGGCCAAGGACTGGATCGAACGCATCTACGCCAGCGACGAGTCCACCCTGGTCATCGAAACCAACTATTTCAACGCGCGCTGGAAGTGGACCATCGCCACCGGGTGGGGCAACGGGCAGTACGCACCGGAGGTAGTTGAAGCGGGTGTGGACGACTGGAACAACCTGGTCGGCACCGGACCGTGGATGCTCAAGCAATACGTGCTCGGCTCCGCGTTCATCTACGAGCGCAACCCGATGTTCTGGGACAAGACGGTGATCGACGGTACCGAGTACGAGATACCGTTCGCCGACGAGCTGCATTTTCCGATCATTACCGATCAGTCCACGCGCATGGCTGCCCTGCGCACCGGCAAGCTCGATTACATGGCCTG
>CAYFXT010000206.1:0-5535 GCA_964346995.1 uncultured Spirochaetaceae bacterium
CACGGATCAAGTTGCGCCATCTCTATCCCGTCATTAAAGATTGATAGAGGACTAGCTCGCAGGCTCTCCGCCGTCCTCCACGGCTTCCAGAGTCTCCACCAGTATCTTGGCGGCGGCATTCGCCCCGAGGGTGACGGTATCGGCGCCGGAGACGGCAATGGTAACCGCATCGGCTTCGGCGTCCTGCCGGTCCACCGCCAGTTTCGCTCCCGGCACCAGTCCGTGGCGCTCGGCAAACTGCAGGAACCGGGCATCCTGGTCGATCACCCGCACGATGCGCAGGCGGTCGCCGTTGGCGCGCTGTGCCAGGGGGTCGAAGCGGGTGTCGTCGATCTCGCCGCGGTTGGTTGGAATCGGATCGCCGTGCGGATCCACCCGCGGCCTGCCGATCAGCTCGTCGATCTTCTCGAGCACCTTGTCGCTGATCGCGTGCTCCAGCAGCTCCGCCTCGCCGTGCACCTCCGACCAGTCCAGCTTGAGCACTTCAACCAGGAACGCCTCCACCAGCCGGTGACGGCGCAGTACGTTGAGGGCGAGCTGTTCCCCGGCGGCGGTAAGCCGGCTGCCACCGCGCGGCTCATATTCGATCAATCCGGAGCGCGCCAGCGTCTTGACCATCGCCGTGGCGGTGCCGGGCGACACTCCCACGCCGTCGGCCAGCCGCTTCATCGGCACACGTTCTCCGCCGTCCCTCTGCGCTTCCAGGTAGATCCGCTTGATGTAGTTTTCGACTGTGCTGCTGTGTGCGGAAACCGACGTGGGCGTGATGGGTGAACTCCGTTCGGTCAGGATCGTGAGCTCATGCCGGGCTGTCAAGTGCCTCAGGCCACGGCACCAGGACTATCCCACGCTACGCAATCCTGGGCTATCGTTCCCGTTCGAGCGATCCGGGGACCGCTGTGCGGCACCGACGGGCCGACGGGCTCTGGCGCTCCTCTGGCCGTCAGCATGGGATCTCCCTGGCACGGTACCCAATCCCGGGATCGATAATCTCGGGGGTACGAGCAGATGCCGCCACGGGGACGAGCTACCCGCGCGTGAGCGCACTTGCCACTTGGCGGGGATGCATCCATCTCGGGGTCTGCTCTGACGGGCGGCCCTGCTCTGAGGGCGACCCTGGTGATGATCTGCTGCAACCGTAGGGCGGGCGTGTGGTCCGGCTGCGTCAGATCACGTTCCGGGCGGCGGTGAACAGCGGCAGCATTTGCTGCCGTGCCACCGTGTCGCCGGCGGCCGCGGCGTGGTTGTCGGCGACGGCGGCAAAGCGCGCGGCGGCGTCGAGGATGCGCGGCATCAGGGTCCTGTCTCCGGCGGTGTTCAGGAACACTCCCTCATGGGCCAGCACCCAATGCACGGCCGCGTCGATGTCCTGCTGACCGGCCAGCGGTTCGTACCAGGTCGAGTGCGGGCGGTCGCTGCCGGTCCAGCGCCGCCGGGCGATCGCCTTGATGGTCTGTACCGCCACGCCGCGCTCGCGGCACAGCGCCCGCAATTCCTCGAACTCAGTCGCATATTGCGGGATCTCGTACATCGGCAAGTTGAGCGGCAGGAGAACCGCATCGAACGGATGGCGCTGCATCGCGTCGAAGTGCGTGCGCGCAACGGTGACGCCATGTCCGGTGATGCCGATGTAGCGTGCCAATCCCTCGTCGCGCGCCTGGATCAGCGCCTCCAGGGCGCCGCCTCTGCCGAGTGCCTGCTGCCACTCGTCCGGCTCGGTGAGGCTGTGCAACTGGATCAGGTCGACCCGGTCCACCTGCAGGCGCTGCAGCGAACGCTCCAACTGGGCGCGTGCGCCCGGCGCGCTGCGCTCGCCGGTCTTGGTGGCCAGGAAGAAACGGTCGCGGTGGCGGCGCATCCAGGGGCCGATGCGCAGCTCGGAGTCGCCGTAGCCGGCGGCGGTGTCGATGTGGTTGATGCCGTACCGGAGGAGTACCTCCAGGGTGCGGTCGGCCTCTTCCTGCGATGCACGCGCCAGGGCGGTGCCGCCGAAGATGCAGCGCGTGCTGACGTGGCCGGTGCTGCCGAACGGGAAGGTGGGGATCGTCATGCTTTCTCGCGGGTGATGGGTGGGCATCGCGTCCTCATGGGGTGCATTCCCGCCAAGTGGCAAGTGCGCTTTACGCGCGGCTCGTCCCCGTGGCGGCGTCTGCTCGTAATGCTATCACAGAACGGGAACACCCTCGTCATGGTCTCGGGTCGCCGAGTGATCGTGCCTGCCGCTCCGAAAGTGCCGGCCTGGCGGCTGTGCCCGTGCGCCGATCTTCATCGCCTTGTGTGTCGCGGAGTGAACCTGCCGACTCGTGCTGCGCCAGCTCGTCGATGCGGTGCAGCACGTTGCTCATTTCCAGCGCCGACAGGGCGGCGTTCCAGCCGAGGTTGCCCTGCTTGGTGCCGGCGCGTTCGATTGCCTGCTCGATGCTGGCGGCGGTGATGATGCCGAAGGTCATCGGCACGTCGGTCGCTGCGGATTCGCGCGCGATCCCGGCGGCGGCGTTGCCGGCCACGTACTCGTGGTGGTCGGTAGCACCTTCGATCACCGCTCCCAGACACACTACCGCGTCGAACCCACCCTGCTCGGCGACCCGCCGTGCGGCAAGCGGAATCTCGAACGCGCCCGGCACCCATACCACGGTGACATCTGCATCGGCAACGCCGTGGCGGCGCAGGCAGTCGCCGGCGCCCTCCACCAGACGGCTGGTGATCAGCTCGTTGAAGCGGCTGGCCACCAGCGCGAAGCGGCGCCCGGCGCCCTCGTAGGTACCCTCGATCAGTTGCATGACGCGGCCACCTCCGCGACCTCTGCGACGCTGACCACCGGCAGGCCGCAGGTTCGCGCCAGCTCCAGTAGCTCGGCATCGCCGGCCATGCTGCCGTCAGCGGCCATGATCTCGCAGATCACCGCCACCGGCCGGCGACCTGCCAACTGCATCAGCTCGATGGCGGCCTCGGTATGGCCGGGCCGCGCCCGCACTCCGCCCGGGTCGGCGATGATCGGAAAGACGTGTCCGGGCCGGGCGAGATCCTGTGCCTCGGTGGCGGGATCGGCGAGCGCGACGATGGTGACGGAGCGGTCGGCCGCCGAGATGCCGGTGGTGGTGCCGTGCCGATAGTCGACCGATACCGTGAACGCGGTTCCCTGCAGCGCGCTGCTGTGCGGCGTCATCAGCGGCAGGTCGAGTGCGGCAGCGCGCTCGGCGGTCAGCGGTACGCATACCATGCCGCGGCCGTGGGTGACCATGAAGTTGACCGCGGCCGGGGTGGCGTGCTCGGCCGCGATCACCAGGTCGCCCTCATTCTCCCGCGCTGCGTGGTCGGTGACGATGATCATGCCCCCGGTCGCCAACGCGGCGGTGGCCGCCGCCACCCCACAGGGTACCGGGGCAGGATCGGGCACTGGACGGTGCGCGACGAAATCGGACGCGAGTCCTGCGTGTGTCCGTAGCGATTCGAGGTACTTGGCGATCATGTCCACCTCCAGATTGACCGCTGCGCCCGGCGAGCGGTCGCGCAGGGCGGTGTGTCGGACGGTAAAGGGGATAATGGAAAACGTGACGCGGTTGCCGGCGAGTTTCGCGACGGTAAGGCTCACGCCATCGACGGCCAGCGATCCTTCCAGGGCCACGTAGCGGCGCAGGTGCGCGGGTATGTCGATCTCGAAGCGCCACGTACGGTCGTCCGGGGCGCCGCCCGCGTCCTCGTCCGGCGACGGGGCGAACGGTTGCCACGCGCGCACGGTGCCGGTGTCGTTGACATGACCCTGCACGAAGTGGCCGCCCAGGCGGCTGCCGACCGCAAGGGCCCGCTCCAGATTGACGCGGTCGCCGCTCCGCAATCCGCCCAGGGTGGTCTTGCGCAGGGTGGCGCCCCCGGCCTCGACCACGAACGCATCCTCGCAGCGGGTCACCACGGTCTGACAGACCCCGTCCACGGCGACCGACGCGCCGGCGGTCAGGTCATCCAGAACCAGCGCACAGCCGATGGTAAGCCGCACGGTGCCGCCTGCCGCGGCGCGGTCGAGGATGGTGCCGACCTCTTCGACGATCCCGGAGAACATCGCCGCGCTCGCCTCAACCCACCCGCGCGGCAATCGCCGGATGACGTTCCGTCGTGGGAACCACCACGCGCCGCAGCGCGTCCAGGTCGCGGTAGCCGGAAACCACTACCTGGTCGTTGACGACGGTGGTGGTGACGCCCTGCAGGCGCACCGCATCGGCAACTCGTCCGGTGCCCAGGTTGCCGATCGCATCGATCCCGTCGCCGATCAGCAGCGGAGCGACGAACACGGTGAGCCGGTCGAAGCGGCCGGCGCGTAGCAGGGAAGTGTACACCGCCGCTCCCCCTTCCACGAGTACGGAGCGGATGCCGCGGTCATGGAGCGCCTTCAGCGCCGCATCGATCTCCGTACGTCCGGAGGGATCGGCAGCCACGGCGTGTACCTGGACGCCGCGCGCGGTCAACTCCCGGCGCCACGCCGGACCGGCTGCAGTGGTGGTCAACACCACGGTGCGCGCCGCGTGTTCGTCGCTGACCAGGTGCGCAGTGAGGGACAGGGTCAGCCGGCTGTCCAGCACTACTCGCCACGGCGTCGTGGGCCGGGCGCCGGCCTCGACATCGCGTACGGTAAGCCGTGGATCGTCGCGCAGCACGGTCTCGCGCCCCACCAGAATGGCATCGTGCTCGGCACGCATGCGGTGGACCAGCCGCCGTGCCGCACCGTCGGTGATCCAGCGGGAGTTGCCGCTACGGGTGGCGATACGCCCATCGAGAGATTGGGCGATCTTCAAGTGCACGTAAGGACGCCGGTAGTGCACGGCGGTGAAGAACGGCAGATTGAGCCGCAGCGCCGCCTCGGCCTGCACGCCGACGGTGACGGCAATGCCCGCCTCGCGCAGCAGTCGTACCCCGGCGCCGCTGACGTGGGGGTTGGGATCGAGGGTGGCGACGGTCACCCGGCCGATCCCGGCAGTGATGATGCGCCCGGCGCAGGGCGCGGTGAGCTTGCCCGGATAGGCCGCCGCGCACGGCTCCAGATTGCAGTACAGGTGTGCCCCGCGCGGGCTCTCGTTGCACGCGGCGAGGGCGGCGGCCTCGGCGTGGCGGGCGCCGTGGCGCTCGTGGAACCCCTCGCCGATTACCTGTCCGGCCTTCACTAACACGCAACCGGTGAGCGGGTTGGGCGAGGTAAGGCCGCGACCGCGCTCGGCCAGGCGCAACGCACGCTGCATATGGCGGTGATGGTCAGTTCCCGTCACGATCACGCTCCGAGAACTTCGCGCGGTAGTGTGCCTGAGGCCGCACCATCACGCGGGGGGCTGGGCGTACGCAGGATGAACCGCACGCCCGCTGCCACCTGATGGTGGCGAAGGCGCACCGAGCCTGCGCGCGGTCAGAAGGTCGTGCGAACTTCTTCCATCCGGACTGTCACCGTCGGCACCGGACTTGCACCGGTTCAGTCCCGCTCACCCGGGGGGAGCGGAAGTAGTGGCCTGCGGGCGCCCGGCGGGCTACCCATCACCACCGGTCTGGAATTAC
>CAYFXT010000207.1:0-5507 GCA_964346995.1 uncultured Spirochaetaceae bacterium
GCACCAATTCGACGCCGCTGACGCCGACGCCTCCTCCTCCAACTGAATCACGCCCACCTCAGTCCGAGGAACAGTGCGGCATCTCGTAGCCACGTTCGTGCAACTCGATGGCATACCGGGATCGACATGATGCCGATGTCGAACGGACGGCTGCGGTGGCGAGTTCTCGCCGCTCAGTTCAACGCGCCCGAGCGCCCCGAAACCGTCGCCTACGGCTCCGCTTCGGCCCCATCCCCACCTTTCGCGTCGGAGTCTGTCGGCCTTCCCGCTAGTGAGGTAGCAGGGTGAAATCCGTCAGCATCCGCGAGCTAAAGAACAACCCGTCAGCGGCACTTCGCGAGGCGCGTGAACACCCGGTTATGGTACTCAACCGCCATCAACCGGAGGCGCTGCTGGTGCATCTCGATGATGACTCGTTGCTCGCGGAGCCGGGCATCCGGCTCGCCCTCGCGGCGGCGCTGTTTCGCGAGCGCAGCCTGTCGCTGGGTCAGGCCGCGCGGTTCTCCCGCCTCGGGATTGCCAAGTTCATCCAGCGGGTGTCCCAGCTTGGCATTCCGGTCGTCGACGGCACTTCCGCCACGGTGCGTGAAGATACCCAGACAGTCGAGGCATGGCGGAGCGGCTCGTCGCGGCCGACGCAAGCCCACTGATCGGGCTGGCCGCCGCGGGGGATTCGATCTGCTTCGCAGGCTGTTCGGCCAGTTGACGATCACCAACACGGTGCGCGACGAGGTGCTGGCCGGCGGGGACCTGCCGGGGGCGGCGGAGTTGGTCGCAGCTATCCGCGATGGATGGATCCAGGTCGAGCACACGCCCGCGGCGAAGGCTGCCTTCGCTGATCTGGACGCCGGAGAATCGAGCACGCTCACCCTGGCGGCCGCTCACATCGGTCCCTCGTTGATACTGATGGACGAGCCGCTTGGTCGATCGTATGCGCATGCTCATGGACTCGCGGTCACCAGCCTTGCTGGCGTACTGCTTGCCGCCAAGAGGGCGAGCTTGGTGGAGAGCGTCAGGCCCTTCTTCGAGCGACTGGCTGCGCGGGATTTCAGACTCTCGGACCAACTCGTTCAGGCGATCCTCGAACAAGCAGGCGAAACATGATGCGACCGTGCGCGCTGCGGGGGGCGGGTCAATCAATTCCTGGCGGTGGGCGTGCCTGCGCAAGGACGAGGAGTCGATGTTCAGCTTCTACTCGTTTCCTGCCGCGCACTGGGTGCATCTGCGGACGAGCAATCCGATCGAGTCCACCTACGCGACGATCCGCTTGCGGACCAAGCGGACGAAGGGATGCGGGTCGCGGACGGCGACGCTGACGATAGTGTGGAAACTGGCGCTGGAAGCGCAGAAGAGGTGGCGTCGGCTGATGGGGTTCAAATTCATCCTCTGGTGATGGAGGGGCGAGCATTCGTCGATGGCGAGCTGACGGAGGCAGCCGCATAGCTCGAAGGATCGGAGATGATGCGTTCTCGCCCACCCGATCCACAGCATTTGACAATATCCCCGGTGTAATCCTCGTCCGTATGATTCAGCGTGTCTCTTCCGGCGCCGGGAGAGGAAGGGGACGCCGCAGGGCCGCACCGCGGTCCCGGATCGCTCGAACGGCGAACGATAGCCACGATTGCGTAGCGGGGGATAGTCCTGCGGCGACTTGAGCGGTCGCCGCGTGTCGGCTCCTGGAGCCGGCCACACCTGAGGTGACCGTCAACGCAGCTCGACGATGGCGTGGATGTCGACCCGCGGCACGACGAAGCGGTTACCCCCGTAGCCGGAGGTAACCGCCAGTTCCTGCCCTGCAGGCTGCAACAGTGCCCGGCTGACCGGGAAGCGGGTACGTACCTCCAGCTCGTAGACCGGGATCTCCTCGCTGATCACGCTCGCCCTGGTACGCACCGGTCCGCCCGGTGTGCGGTTGATCAGGTGCAGGTAGCGCACCGCCTTCCCGGCGGGCCGCTCCCACAGCACCGCCTCGACGGTTGCCGGACAGCGCACTTCCACCGGCGGCCCCTCGCCGGCGGCCCAGCGCACCGCGTTCTCCAGCAGCGTGCGAAAGTCGGGATGGCCGTAGTCGTGGTACGCCTGCCCCAGCGGCTGCGGCAGGTACACCACGCGCCCGGCGCCGAAGCGGTTGCTCACCGCGGCCGGATAGGGGGTGTCCTCCTGCGGCGGGTGGCCCATCATCATCCCCCGCATCGGGTTGACGATCACCCCGTGGCCCGCGGCGCCCGCGCGCACCGCTACCTTGACCTGCAACTCGTGCCACAGGGTCATCGGCCAGCCCAGCTCCAGGCCGGCGGTCAGCGGGCCGGCGTGGTCGTAGCGCAGGAAGCTGTAGGTGAACGGCATCGGCTCCAGGTAGTCGCAGCCGAACAGGTCGGCCAACAGGAAGTTGTCCCGCGGCCGCCCGAACTCGTTCGCCAGCGACGTGCGGTAGGTCGCCACCAGCCCGCCGCCCGCCTCGACGAAGCGGCGCAAGCCGGACGCCACGGCGTCGCTCATGCACACCACGTTGGGCAGCACCAGCACCCGAGCGCCGCCAGCCTGCCCCGCGGCGACGCGGCGCTCGGTCACCACGCCGTGCAGCAGGTGGCGCTCCAGCAACGCCTCGTGCACCCCCCTCAGCCCCGCCACGTGCGCCCGCGCGTGCTGCTTCCAGGCGAAGTCCTGGCTCCGTTTCGACCACACCAGGTCGGCGTAATGCACCCGCCGCTGGCCACCGGCGGCATCCGGCAACCACGGCTCACGCTCGCGCACCCGGTCGAACGCCGCCTGCATCCGGTCGAGCGAGAGCTGATCGAGCCCGCCGTCGGGGCGGATCTGGTCGTAGTACTGCACGAAGCCGCCGTTGGCGGTGATGGTGGCCATCTCGGTGAACAGCAGCGGCACCGGCTTGACCTGATAGGCGCGTACCATGTGGGCGGTCCCGGGACCGGATGCGGCCGCCGGCGACGGGTTCTGATCCGCGTCGCCGGTCGGGGCGCCGTTGCCACCGGTATTGAAGAAGCGCCACGTCTCTATCTCGTAGGGCCGGTCGGGGGCGAACGCGTCCTGCATGCGGCACCACAGCGCCAGACCGCCGTAGCCTTCCTGATAGTGGAACTCGCGCGTGAGATAGTCGTCGCGGTCGTTGATCCAGCCGTCGGCCCACACCTGGAAGCCGCTGCCATTGTGGGTCACCGACAGCTCGGGGTCGACCGCGCGGATGGTGGCGATGATCTCGTGCAGGGCACGCCGGTTCATGGTCTGGCGCCACCGGTAGTATTGCCGGAACGCCTCGTCCGCCTTGTGCACGCGCTGCGGCAGCTCGACACCGCGATCCTCGCGGTACAGGCCGCGGCAAGTTTCGCAGTGACAGATCATGGTGCGCCCGAACCAGCCGAATCCGTCCAGCCAGTAGCCGTCGAAGTCGTAACGCTCCGCCAGTTCGCGCACGATGTTCTTGATGTACTCCCGCGCCGGGCCGATCAGGCAGATCACCGGCCCCTCCTCCCCGGCCGGTAACATCTGTGCCGGGCTGGTGCGGATCACCGGACTGCCGTCGGCGTTGCGCGCGGCGTAGGAGGCCACCGGGGCGCCGCGGCGCTCGCGCGCCGTCTGCACGTAGTAGAGCACCGTCATCCCCACCGCGCGGCACGCCGACGAAAACTCGCGCATCAGGTCGCGATCGCCGATGGCGGAGTGCTTATGACCGTATGCGGTGTCGTAGTAGCAGTTGCCCTGGTTGTCCTTGGCATGCACGTAGAGAGCCTGCACGCCGGCGCGGTGCAGCCGCCGCACGATGTCGGCGGGATCGACGGCGCGCAGGTTGCGCGCTTGGCCGATCGGCATCTGGTCGGCGGAATCGGGCATCTGAAAATCCAGCAGGTAAGCACGCTTGTAGCGCTCGAACCACTTGCTCAACGAATCAACTCCTATTCTTGTCGATCGCTGCTGCACGAAGAAATACCATACCTGCGTCCAGACTCGCGACCGGCCCGGCTCTCACGACACGGTGATGGTACGTGCAGGGTGCATTCCCGTTCTCACACCGCCACGGGACGAGCCGATCCGCGTGTGGGCGCCACGGCGGAACGGAGCGATGACGCCGGCCGTGCTGCCATGGTAGACTGCGGCAGGTTCAGAAAGGTTCGACAGCATGCCAGTGTACGTATATCGATGCAGCACCTGTGAGCAGGTGTTCGAGAAACTGCTGCTCCGCTCCGGCGCCACCGACACCGCGCGCACGCAGTGCCCCGCCTGCGGCGGGGCGGCGCCGCGCGACTACGCCACCCACACCTTCGCGTCGCCGAGCATCGGCACCACCGGCGAGTTGGCCGAGGACCCCGACCCCTACAAGGCGATGCACTACCACGAAAAAAGGGGGGAGTGGGAGCAGGCTGCCAAGGCCGCCGAGGGCGTAAGCGATTACGCCAAACAGAAATTCATCCAGAAGGCCGAGCAGGAGTAGGCGCCGGTGCCGGCGGGGCTGCCCACGCCCCGGCTACCGGCCACGAGGAAAGCACGCATGGGAACAAGACTGGAGGGGAAAGTCGCCATCATCACCGGCGCCACCCTGGGACTGGGCAAAGCCGCGGCGCTGTCGTTCGCACGGGAGGGGGCCGTGGTGGTGATCTGCGACCGAGGCCGCACGCCCGAGCACGGCGAGGCGGTACGGAACGAAGCGCGCGGCCTGCGCGGCGAGATAGCGTACCGGAAGTGCGATGTCATGAACCGGGACGACATAACGGCGCTCATACAGTTCACGCTGCAGCGCTACGAGCGGATCGACGTGATGGTGAACAACGCCATCATCGACAATCCCGGAGGGAGTATCGAAGAGGTGCGGCTGAAGGACTGGGAGGAGGGCATCTTCTGCCATCTGACGGCCCCCTTTCTGTTCTGCCAACAGGTGATTCCGGCGATGATCCGCCAGGGCGGCGGCAGCATCAACGTGTCGTCGAACACGGCGCTGTTCGGCAACACCGGCATCTCGTCATACGGCCCGGCCAAGGCGGGCATGATCAGTTTCACCAGGCACTTGGCGGTCGCCTACGGTCCTTGCGGGATTCGTGCCAACGCGCTTACCCCGGCGCGCATGCTCACCGAGAAGAAGCTCGCCATGCTGAAGAACAAGCCGGTGGAGGTGCGCCGTCAACAGTTCGTCTATCCCCTCGGCAGCCCGGCCCGTCCGGAGCAGGTGGCGGAAGCGATGCTGTTCCTCGCTTCCGACGAGTCGGCCGCGGTCACCGGCCACAATCTGATTGCCGACCGCGGCGCAGCGGCACTCAACGGCGCCGCCCTTGCCGAACGCCTGGAAGCGAACATCCGCGACGTTCTGAAAACACAGGGATCGGAGTGGATCGAGGCCGAACGGTAGTGACCTGAAGGAATCCTGAAAGACGAGGAGGAGCAGTTGGCAACACCGACAGCATCGACTTCGGCGCCGGCGCTGTCCGCCGCCGAGATGGCGCGGTTTCGCCGCGACGGGTATCTCGGCCCCTATACTCTGTGCTCGCCGGGCCAGATGG
>CAYFXT010000208.1:0-5488 GCA_964346995.1 uncultured Spirochaetaceae bacterium
GGCGGGATACTTCCGGCACCCGGCACCCCGTTTGGTGCACAAGCTGCGGGCTGCATGCGGGCCTGCGTGCGCTGTCTGCCAAGGGTAGACAGCGCACGCTGACCCGCACCGTCGGATCAGGATCGCGGATCAGGATCGGTGCGCGCTGGTGCGATAGCGGTACACGGCCAGCGGGGCGAACACCACGATCAGGATCACCGCCCAGAGCAGCGTGTACAACACCGGGTGTTGCAGCGGCCACGCCTCCGGTGGCGCGGTTCCGGGCGGTATGTTGCCGAACAGCTCACGGGTGGCCTGGGTCACGGCGGAGATCGGGTTCCACAGGGCGAAGGTGCGCAGCACCGGCGGCAGATTTTCGGCCGGCACGAACGTGTTGGCGACGAAGGTGAGCGGCATGGTCACCATGAACGCGGCGTTGTTGATCCCCTCGACGCTCGGCACCAGCAGACCGACGTACGCCATCACCCAGGAGAACGCGTAGGCGAACACGAGCAGCAACGCGAATCCCGCCACGGCGTCGAGCAGCGAGGAGTGGATGCCCCAGCCGACCACCAGTCCGGTCAGCGCCATGATCAGCAGGGACAGGGCATTGTACACCACGTCGCTTACCGTGCGCCCCACCAGCAACGCGCTGCGCGACATCGGCAGCGCACGGAAGCGGTTGATGATCCCTTTCTGGATATCGTCGGCCAGACCAGCGCCGGTGAAGGTAGCCCCGAACACCACCGTCTGCGCGAAGATGCCGGCGATCAGGAACTCGCGGTAGGAGCCGCCGGGGATGTTGATGGAACCGCCGAACACGAAGGCGAACAGCAGCACGAACATGATCGGCGAGAGCAGCACGAACACCAGGATATCCGGGACCCGCTTGATCTTGATCACGTTACGCCACGCGATCACCCCGGCATCGCTCGTGGCGTACCACAGCGCTACCCAAAGAGGACGATCCGCCGGCGATGCCTGCGCATCGGGTTTCGTGGTCCTGCGGGCCACGGAGTGACCGTGCCGACTCATTCGTCGTCCTCATCGGGTGCGGAAACGTGGCCGGTCAGGGCCAGGAACACGTCATCGAGCGTCGGGCGGCGCAGCCCCGCGTCCTGCACGGTCACCTGCGCCCGGTCCAGCTCGTGCAACGCCTCGGTGAGCACTGGCGCGCCTCCCGCGATCGGCGTGATCAGTGACCGCGAGCGCCGGTCGGCCTGTTGCTCCCCCACCGCGAAGCGCGCCAGCACGTGCCGCGCCCGTTCCATCGCCTCTGCGTCGGTCACCGTAACCTCGATCCGTTGCGCCCCGAGCCGGCTCTTCAACTCGTCGGGCGTGCCCTCGGCGATGGACCGCCCGTGATCGATCACCAGGATGCGGTCGGCGAGCTGATCTGCCTCCTCCAGGTACTGGGTGGTAAGCAGCACCGTGGTACCGCCGCCGACCATGCCACGGATCACCTCCCAGAGCTGGCGGCGGCCGTGCGGATCGAGGCCGGTGGTCGGCTCGTCCAGGAACAGCACCGGCGGCGCCGCTACCAGGGCGCCGGCCAGATCGAGACGGCGTCGCATGCCGCCGGAGTAGGTCTTGACCGGCCGCCCGCCGGCTTCTGCCAGGTCGAACAACTCCAGCAGCTCCCCGGCACGAGCGCGGGCACGCCGGCGGCCGAGATGATAGAGCCGTCCGACCATGTCCAGGTTTTCGAACCCGGTCAGGTGTTCGTCGACCGCCACGAACTGACCGGAGAGCCCGATACGGTGCCGCACCTCGCGCGGCTGTGCCACCACGTCCACGCCTGCCACTCGTGCGCTGCCAGCGTCGGGCACCAGCAGCGTCGCCAGGATCGACACGGCGGTGGTCTTGCCAGCCCCGTTCGGGCCGAGCAGACCCAGCACCGTGCCCTCGGCCACGGCCAGATCGAGACCGTCCAGGGCGATCACCTCCCGGTACCGCTTCACCAGACCGCGCGCTTCGACGAGGTTCGGCATGGGGGCGAATATACGATAATCCGGACGGTCCTTGCTGACCGGAGCCGGATGATGATCAATGGTCGCATGGTACAGGTCGCACCGGGGATCGCCATCCCGGAGGAGGAGATCGACGAGCGGTTCATTCAGAGCGGCGGACCGGGCGGGCAGAACGTGAACAAGGTAGCTACCACGGTGCAACTCCGCTTCGACGTGGCCGGCTCGCGGAGCCTGTCACCGGAAGTCCGTCAGCGGGTGCTGCAGAAAGGCGGCTCGCGGGTCACCTCCGACGGGGCGCTGGTAATCACCGCCCGTCGGTACCGCACCCAGGAGGCGAACCGCCGCGACGCGCGGTCGCGACTGGCGGACCTGATTGCCCGGGCACTGGCCGAGCCGCGGCACCGACACGCCACTCGGCCCACCCGTGCCGCCCGCGAGCGGCGCTTGCAGGACAAGGCGCGCCGCGGCGCCGTCAAGCGCCAGCGGGCGCAGCCGGACGGCGATGATTGACGCTGCACGCCCCACACCATCGGTGCCCGTACGATCCGACGGCGCAGGACCAGTTGGCCATGAAACCGAGGTACGGGCATCGCCGGCTGGTCGCGATTCACGCACCAGGTGCGCATCTGCACCTTCCCGGCGGCAGGGCGACCCGGCACAACGGCGACCGTGGAACCGCGGGCCGCCGTGCTACAAAAGGAGGCTCCACTTGCAGACCATTGCCATCATCAGCCCCGGCAACATGGGGCACGCCGTGGGGCGGTTGCTCGGCAGCCGCGGATTCGACGTCGTTACCTCTCTTGCCGAGCGCTCGGCGCGCACCCGCGGGCTGGCCGCGCGGGCCGGAATCCGCGACCTGGGCGGCATCGACGCGCTGGTGGCGCAGGCCGATCTGGTGCTGTCGATCATGCCGCCGGCCGCGGCCGTGGCAGCCGCGCAGGAGGTGGCCACTGCAATGACCGCAGTGGGCGCCACGCCGCCCTACGCCGACTGCAACGCCATCGCTCCCGCTACCACGAAACGCATCGCGGCGCTGATCGGAACCGCCGGCGCCGCGTACGTCGACGCCGGCATCATCGGCGGTCCGCCGGCCGATGGTAACGGACCGCGCTTCTACGCCTCCGGGCCGGACGCGCACCTGCTGGCCCCGCTGCAGGGCGGCGGCCTGGTAGTGCGCGACCTGGGTGGTGCAATCGAGCGCGCTTCGGCGCTCAAGATGTGCTACGCGGCGGTCACCAAGGGCACCTCGGCGCTGCAGTTCGCCCAGCTCGCCGCCGCCAGCCGGCTGGGCGTGGACGAGGCGCTCGCCGCTGAGCTGGCCGAGAGCCAGAGCGCCACCTACGCGGGGATGCGACGCGCGCTGCCGGGGCTGCCCGCCAAGGCGCCGCGCTGGATCGAGGAGATGCGCCAGATCGCGGCCACCTTCGAGGCGGTGGGCGTGCCGGGAGACTTTCACCGCGGCGCCGCCGCCCTCTACGAGTTGCTCAGCGCCACCCCGTTCGCGGACGAGCCGGAGGAGGCGGTGGATACCTCGCGCAGCCTGGAGACGACCGTGGCCGCCCTGACGCAGGTGTGCGCGCAGCGCAGTCGGCAGGCGTGCGACGACGCCGCCGGCGCGGCGTGCAGCGAGCCGATGAGGAAGCATGATTCGGAACGGTCATTCCGTGACCGGGAACGCTGAACCGGGAGGCCCCATCATCGCGCGCGGGGCAGTCGTCGAGAGTCGGTTCTCCCGATGAAGGTGGCTCGGGATGGCGACTCGAGGGGAGCGGCGGCCACTTGCGGATGAGCGGTCTGTCGATCGGTGCGGGGCATCCGGCATTCAAGGCGCTGCTCCGAACCCGGCGCGGGAACGCGGCGGCGAACGACAGCGCCGTGGTTGCCGAGGGGTTGTGGGCGGTGCAATTGCTGCTCCGCCTGGGCACGCCGATCGAGCAGTTGTTCTGCTGTCCCGAGTTGATCTACTCCGAACCGGGGCGGGCATGCGCCGCGGCGGCTGTCGAACACGCGCGCGAGTCTTTCCAGGTGTCCGGGAGGAGCATGCGCCGGATTGCGGAGCGGGACGCCCCCGAGGGACTTGTTGCCGTGGTGAGCATGCCACGCTGGCCGCGGCAGGAGCTGCGCCTCAGCGAACACGCACTGATCGTGGTGGCCGACAGCCTCGAGAACCCCGGCAATCTCGGCACCCTGCTGCGCACCGCCGACGGCGCCGGCGTCGAACTGGTGCTGGTGACGAACCGGCGTACCCGGATCAGCCATCCGCACGTGTTCCGTGCCAGCCACGGCATGAGCCTGAAGGTTCCACACCTCGAATTCGCCGGTGCCGAGGATGCCGTGGCGTGGCTCCGGCAGCTCGACTGCGCTATCTACCTCGCCGCTCCCGACGGTGGCGTGCACTACCGGCAGCTCGACTGCGGCGGCCGCACGGCGCTGGTATTCGGCAGCGAGCGGTTCGGGCTGTCTCCGGCATGGGCGGAACAGGGGTGCCGCCGCGTCGCGATTCCGATGCTCGGCGCGGCCGACTCCCTGAACGTGGCGGTAGCGGCGTCGATACTGCTGTACGAGGCCCGCGCCCGTAAGGAATCGTGGTAGCGGGCGGCTCAGCGTCCGCCGCGCGCCGATGACGCGTGAGTAGTTGCCGCGAACCGGCTATGATGCACGGCACGTGATGATGGAGTTGCCTCACGAAACCGAAGGTTCAGCGATTACGCAGCGCTTTGCCGTCCTGGTGGAAGCGGCACGCAAGGTGCTTGCGCGCTGTCCGTGGACCACGGAGCGCACCGTGGAACGGTACGCTCCCGAACTGCGCTCGGAAGCGGACGAGGTGCTGCTCGCGATCTCGAACGGCGATCACGAGAACCTCAAGGAGGAGTTGGGCGACCTCCTGTGGGATGTCGTCATGTGTGCCTTGCTGGCCGAGCGCAGCGGTCACTTCGCCGCGCACGAGGTGCTCGACCAGGTGGTGGCCAAGATGCAGCGCCGCAAGCCGTTCGTGTTCGACGGTACCGAAGTTACCGAGAAGGAAGCGAAGCGGATGTGGGCGGCGGCGAAGGCGCAGGAGAAACAGGCGCGGTGCCATGGCATCGGTCCGAACCAGGCCGAGGCCCGCGATGGCCATGTGGCCGCCGGCGACCCTGCCCTCATCACCACGGGCAGGGTCAGCCAGTAGTGTCCGGACGCTACGTCGCGTTGCTGCGCGGCATCAACGTCGGCGGCAACAACATCATCGCCAAGGACGACCTCCGCCGCTGTTTCGAGGATCTGAGCTGCACGAATGTGCGTACCTACATCCAGAGCGGCAACATCCTGTTCCGCGCCGCGGAAGGCGACTCGGACCAGCTCACCGCACGCGTGGAGGCCGGCTTGTCCGAACGCTTCTCCTATGCCGCGCGGGCCGTGGTGCTGTCGTATACCGGGTACCACGCCGCCCTCGCCGCCACGCCGGCCACCTGGGGCGAGGATGCCGCCTACCGCCACAACGCGCTGTTCACGCTCGCAAACACGACGCCTGCCGAAGTCCTGGCGGGCCTCCCGCCGGT
>CAYFXT010000209.1:0-1800 GCA_964346995.1 uncultured Spirochaetaceae bacterium
GGCAACGAGCTATGGAATATCGTCGCATGGGGCGTTCCGGCCTGAAGGTGTCCGAACTGTGTCTCGGTACGATGACGTTCGGGGTGAGCGCAGACGCCGGCGCCGCCACCCGCATGGTCGACGCCGCGTTCGACGCCGGGGTCAACTTCTTCGACACCGCCAACTCCTATGCGGAGGGCGAATCGGAGCGCCTGCTCGGTCAGGCGCTGGCCGGACGCCGCCAGCAGGCGGTGGTGGCGACCAAGTTCTTCAACCCGATGGGTGGCGGCGTCAACGACTCCGGCATGTCGCGCGTGCACATCATGCACGCGGTCGAGGAGAGTCTGCGCCGTCTGGGCACCGACTGGGTGGACATCTACTACATCCATCACGTCGACGTGGAGACCGAGCTGGACGAGATGCTGCACGCCGTCGATACCCTGGTGCGGCAGGGCAAGGTGCGCTACCCCGCCTGCAGCAACTACGAGGCATGGCGGTTGAGCGAGGCGCTGTGGATCAGCGATCATTTCGGCTTGGCGCGGGTTGCCTGTTACCAGCCGCAGTACAGTCTGGTGGTGCGCGACATCGAGCTGGAACTGCTGCCGCTGTGCGCCTACAAGCGCCTCGGTGTGGCCGTGTGGGCACCGCTGGCCGGGGGGTTCCTGAGCGGCAGCTACCGTCCCGGGACGCAGGTACGCGCAGGCAGCCGCTCGGCGGACGGCTGGGCGTATCCCGGCGCCTACTTCGCGCCCACCGCGGACGCCACGCTGGCGCTGCTGCTGGAGCGGGCGCCGGAGACCGGCAGGACGCCGGCACAGGTGGCGTTGCGCTGGGTGGTGGATCGGCCCGGCATCACGTCGGCGATCGTCGGCGCACGCAACGTCGAGCAGTTGTCCCAGAACCTGGGCGCGGCGGGATGGCGGCTGGACCTGGAGCTGGCGCAGGCGCTCACCGAGGTCGGCGAGCCGGCGCCGCGCTACCCGCAGGCAATGGAACAGGAGATGGTGCGGCGCCGAGCGGCCGCGGTCATCCATCCCGCGGCAGGTCGCAGGGAGGAGTTGACGCAATGAACTGGCACTGGGAACTGATCCACCATCACGAGTACATCACCGAGGGGCCGGTGTGGGATGGAAGCTGCCTGTTCTACTCCGAGATCGGCGCCAGCCGCACGTGGCGCTACGACCCCGGCAGCGGCGAGCGGACGGTGTGGCGCGAGGACACCCGGGGTGCCAACGGCATGCTGCGCGCGCCGGGCGGCGGCCTGCTGGCGTGCGAGGGTGGCGGCCGCCGGATCGTGCGTTACGTTGCGGCCGCGCCCGCCGAAGTTATCGCCGACCGCTTCGAGGGCAGGCAGTTCAACGAGCCCAACGACCTCGCGCAGGCCGCCAGCGGGCGCATCTGGTTCAGTGACCCCAACTACGGCGGGCGCCCGATGCAACTCGACCACGAGTCGGTCTACTGCGTCGACACTGGCGGCGCGCCACGGCGGGTGACATTCGACACCAACCGGCCCAACGGTGTGCTGCTGAACGCCGACGAAAGCGAGCTGTACGTCGCCGAGAGTCCGCATCGGATGGATCAGCGGCGCCAGTTGCGCGCCTATCCGCTCGCCGCCGACGGCAGCGTGGGCGACTGCCGCATACTGCACGACTTCGCCGACGCGCGCGGCGTGGACGGCATGACGCGCACCGCCGAAGGATTGATCGTCGCCACCGCCGGCCACCGCGAGCGCGGCCCGGGACCGATGATCTACGTGTTCGAGCCTTCCGGGCGGGTACTGTCCACCCATCCGACTCCCGCCGATCGGCCCACCAACTGCAC
>CAYFXT010000209.1:1900-5475 GCA_964346995.1 uncultured Spirochaetaceae bacterium
CCTCCAAGGCACCGTGTCAGGCGACGAACAGCAGGTAGGCGAGGGCCGCCAGCACCGCGCCGGTCGCAATGCCCGCCACTACCTCGGCGGAACTGTGACCCACGACCGGCGGATCGAACACCGGTCGCTTGTCCGGCAGCAGGGCGATCAACTCGTTCAGTACCCGGCTGTGGAGATCGACCGTGCGGCGCAGGCGCACCGCGTCGAACACCACGATGGTGGCCAGCACCACCGCCACGGCAAACGCCGCCGACTGCCAGCCCTCCACCAGACCGACCGACACGGTCAGCGCCGCGACGAACGCGGAATGCGCGCTCGGCATGCCCCCGGTGGAGAACAAGCGGTGCGCTTCCAGTCGTCGGTTGCGGATCGAGTAGTAGATCATCTTGAACGCCTGGCAGCCGAGTTGGATGGCGATAGTGATCAGCAGCGCCGGATTCATGGCGCGTTGCCTGGTGTGGCGTTCCGCAAATTCCTACCCACGCGCTGCGCGTCGTTGCCGGGTTACGCTACACGACGAGGGAGCCGCAGGACTGTGCCGGCCCGCTACCGCTGCAGCCAAGTCGGTGCACGGCGCTTCGCCGTCGGCAGCAGCTTCTCGCCCGTCCGTTTCCTGCGTAAAGGGATTTCCGGGACGCCGCACCAGGAGCGCGTTCGCGAGCCTCAGCGCAAGCCTGCACGCAGCGCGCCAAGGTGGCGCGCGAAATGGTCGGTAAGAACCTCGCGGTAGGTGTCGGGATGAGCGTGCAGCACCGCCATGATCGCCGGACCGAGTTCCGCATCGCGCAGGGTGGAGCCGAAGGTGCAGTGCAGGATCTGCCGTCCCGGTTGCGTGAATCCCGCACCCGGTGCGACGCGCTCCCACAACTCCAGGTAGACGTGTTCCAGCTCGACCGGATCGGCGATCTCCTCCGCGGGCGGCACTCCCGCCACGGTTGCGGATACGTGGTAGGTCGCCTTGTCGGTGTCGTAGCACGCGCGCGCGAAGCCGATGATGCGGCGGAACAGCCCCTGGTCGTGGCGTGCCACCACGCGCAACGCCTCCAGGTAGCTGGTGCCGGCGGTCTTGACGTGGAAGCGCCCCCGGCTGGCGCGCGCGAACGCCGGATACATCGACAGTTTGTCGGAGCCGGAGTGCAGCGACAGCTTGTAGGGACCGAGAGTATCGGCAATGTCGGCGTGCTGATCGAGCGAGCGTTCCAGTGCGGCGACGTCGCCCTTGTAGTCGACGCCCTTTTCGAAGTCGCCGACGTAGCGCGGTGCCAACGACACCAGTTTCATGCCGCTCTCGATGCACAGCTCGGCGACGATGTAGTGTTCCGCGAGCGTGGTGGGCTGCTCGGTCTCGTCCACGCTCAGTTCGATCTCGTAGTCGGTGCCGGCGGCCTCGTTCACCGCGCGTATGTGGCGGCCGAGCAGTAGCGCGTGGCGAATGGCACGGCCATACTTCACGGCGCAGCGCATGCAGGACAGCTCGTCGAAGGTGATGGCAGTTGCGCCGCAGGTGACTTGGCGGCCCTGGTAGCGGGCTACCCAGTCGGTCTGGTCGCGTATGTCCGCGAACCTCGCGCGCAGCGTCGCTTCGTCGTAGCTGTCGGCGTGCTCGTCCACATAGTCAGAGGGATCGATGGTGTAGAAGGTGTAGCCGGCCGCATGCGTGACGTCCACGTCGGCGGTGGTCTTGAGATGATCGGCGTCGGCACCGGTCTCGCCCGGCCAGGAACTGGCCACCATGCCCTGCAGGGCGTCGTGCATCACCTGCGCGGGCGACCGGTCGGTGCGCTCCATCTCGCGAATCGACTGCTGGGCGAAGATCGGCTCGATGCCGGAACCGTTGCGCACCATCGCCGCCACGTGACCGGGGGTGGCGAGTCCGATCCGGTCGCCGAAGCCGAAACTGGGGGCCATGCCGAGGGTGACGGCGTGCACCTGGGGAGCAGCTTCAGTTGCCATATGCGCTGGCGATTATGTGGCATCGCCGAGCCCCGCGCAAGCGGAGCTGCCGGGCGGGCAGGACTCCCACGCTGCGCAATCGTGGCTATCGTTCGCGTTCGAGCGATTCGGGGACCGCTGTGCGGCACCGACCGGCTCTGGCACCCGGGTCAGCGTCGGGGGCGCTCCTCTGGCCGTCAGCATGGGATTGCCTGCCAGACGGGGTGCACTCCGGTAGTGTGGCAGCAGTACGAGCAGACGCCGCTACCGGGACGAGCCGACCTGCGTGCGAGCGCTCTACCACTTGGCGGGATGCACCCGCCTGGCGGAATGCGCTGCCGCTGTCGGCCGTCGCCCCTGGTGGTAGCGGCGCGAGGACGAATGCGCGTTGCAGATCCGGCGGATGGTGCGCCGCGCGTAGCGCAGAAGCTTCGTACGCGGTTTCGCTTCGCTCAACCGGCGGCGCGCCTGAGGGCGATCACGCCGTTATGGCCGCCGAACCCGAAGCTGTTGGAGATGGCGGCACGCATCGGGCCGGCCACGCCGCGTTGCGGAACGTAGTCCAGGTCGCACGCCGGATCGGGATCCTCCAGGTTGGCGGTGGGCGGGTAGAACTGCTCGTGCAACGCCTTGATGGTGACCACCGCTTCCACGCCGCCGGAACCGCCGAGCAGATGACCGACCATCGATTTGGTGGACGACACCTTGAGGCGGTACGCGTGCTCGCCGAACACTGCCTTGATGGCCGCCGTCTCGATCGGGTCGTTGAGTGGTGTGGAGGTGCCGTGGGCGTTTACGTAGTCGACCTCGTGCGGCTCCAGTCCGGCCGTGCACATCGCCATTCGCATTGCGGTCTGGGCGCCCAGGCCCTGCGGGTGTGGTGCGGTGAGGTGGTGGGAATCGCAGGTGGCGCCGTAGCCGGCGAGCTCCGCGTACGCCGCTGCGCCGCGCTTCTCGGCGTGCGCCGCCGACTCGATCACCAGGACGCCCGCACCCTCGGCCAGGACGAAGCCGTCCCGGGTCTTGTCGAACGGCCGGCTCGCTCGCTGCGGAGTATCGTTGGAGGAGATGGTGAGCGCCTGCAGGTTGCCGAAGCCGGCGAAGGTCATGGGTGAGAGCAGCGCCTCCGCGCCACCGGTAATCATCACGTCGCACATGCCGGCACGGATGCAGCGCAGCGCGCGCCCGATGGCGTCGGTTGCCGAGGTGCAGGCGGAGGCAACCACCAGCCCCGGTCCGGTAATGCCGAACTTGATCGCCAAGTGTCCCACCGGGCTGTTCGCCATCATCTTGGGGATGAACATCGGCGGCACGCCCCCCGGACCGCGTTCGTCGAACTTCTCGTAGGCGGTCTGATACGCGTGGACGCCTCCGAACCCCACGCCGAGCATGATCCCCGTGCGCTCCGGCTGCAGTGCGCCGGCGCCGTCCAGCCCGGCGTCGCGCAGTCCCTGTATCGCGGCGACCATGGCATACACGGTAAAGGGATCCATGCGCCGCGCCTCGCGGCGGTCGAGGTAATCCTCCACCGGCAGGTCGTGCACCTCGCTGGCCACCTGGGCCGCGTACTGGTCGGGATCGAATTTGGGAAGCGGGCCGATACCCACGGCGCCGGCGCGGGCGGATTGCCAAGTATCGATTGC
>CAYFXT010000210.1:0-5474 GCA_964346995.1 uncultured Spirochaetaceae bacterium
GCGGTGAGCAACTCTCGCTCCAGGTCGGCGGCGGCAGACACTCGGGTCGGCATCGCCTCCAAGCATAGCAGCGGGGCGGTCGATCAGGCGAGGGCGTTCAGCTTCTCGCTGATGAACTCCGGCTTGCCGCATCCTTCCAGATACGGGGATGGGTCACGATGCCGAAGAACTCGTATACGCAGCAGTGCCGGGCTCGGCAGGTTCACCCGCGTCGCGCAGTCGGTAGTCCATCGCCAGCCTCCAGCTTGTTTTCGCTCTCATTTCATCGAGAATTGCTGGGGTAAGCAGCACGTCCGAGGCGACGCGGTCCTCGCCGAGCGAACCTCCCAGTGCAGGTGCGGGCCGGTCGCCAGACCGGTGCTGTCGCGGTCACCTGCGCAACCCACCCTCTCGGTCACCGTTCCAGATCGAGGATCGTCAACTGCAACGTCTCCACCTGCGCGTAACGCGAACGTGTCAGGCGGAACACGATGTCGACCCGGTCGCCAGCGTTGAACTCGGTACCCACCTTGTCACCGGCATTCCAATACAGGCCGGGCCAGCGGTAGCCCCCCGCGTCGAGCAGCAGCTTGGCGTGGGCAGGCTGTCCCTTGCCGACCAGTTCCACCTGGACGATCGGCACGCCCCGCATCAGGAATGCCAGCGGCCGGTGCCCGGCGCCGTAGGGAGCGAACAGGTCCGCGGTCCGCCAGGCCTGCGGGGTCAGGTAGGCGGGCGGGATCTCGGCGTCGACGGTACGCGTGTCCTCGGCCGGGGCGGGCACCGCATCCAGCATTTCCGTCAACCGCTGCAAACGCAGCGCCAACCGTGGCAGTTCCGCCGACGGCAGGTTGAATCCGCCCGCCATCGCATGACCGCCCCAGCGCAGCAGCAGATCGTCGAGCGGACTGAGGATGTCGGCTACGTTCACGCCGGGAAGGCTGCGCACTGAGCCGCTCGCTTCGTCGCCCTGGTCAGCCACCACTACGGCGGGAGTACGGAACGCGTCGACCAGCCGCGCCGCCAGCATGCCGGTGACGCCGCGCGGCACCTGCGGGTCGATCACCCACACCAGCTTGCCGCCCGAGCCCTCATAGCTGCTGCGAGCGCCGGGCTGCGCACGCGCCCACGCCTGATCCGCCACGGTGCGGCGTTCCCGATTGAGGTCCAGCAGCCGCTGTGCCAGATCACGCGCGTCGGCCTCGTTGCTGGTCAACAGCAGCCGCACCGCGATCGGCGCCTCGCCCATGCGTCCCGCCGAGTTCACGACCGGCGACAGGTGGAACGAGACATCGATGGTGGTCAGCTCCTTGCCATACAGGTTTGTCCGTGCCAGCAGCTCGCGCAGACCGATCCGCTCGGTGGCCGCCAGCGCACGCAGTCCGCGCTTGACCAGAATGCGATTCTCGTCGCGCAGCGGCATCAGATCGGCAATGGTGGACAGCGCTACCAGATCCAGACTCGGAGCGGTCGCCGCCGACAACTCGGGGTGCCGGCGCAGTGCCATCACGGTGAACAGTTCCACGAGCACGTCCAGCTCGGAGCACGGCTGGTCGCTGTAGCGCGCCAGCTTGCTGCGTTCGCGGAGCTGCAGCAGCGACTGGCCGGCGGTGCTCCGATGCATCATCTCGGCCTCGGGGGCGAGGTCATGGACGTACAGGTCGATCGGACCGCACGCGCGGGCAAGCAGGTTCCGCACCAGGGAACCATCGTAGACCAGGATCTCGCAACCATCCGCGAACTCCGCCAGCCGCTCTGCCGCGGGCGCACCGGCGCCGGGGTTTACGGTCTCGAACAGCTTCGCTCCGGGCACCAGATTGGTCAGCTTGACCGCCTCGATCACGATGCTGTCGTTCAACGGCCGCACGTTGAGCAGGCACACCGTCTCGCCGTAGAGATCGGTCTGCGCAAAGCGCAACGCCCATGCAACTTTCCACACTACCCCGCACGCCGACAGGTCGACGAACGGGTAGGAGGAGACGGACAGCTTGGGGTCGACCACCAGCGCGTCCGGCACCTCCGACGACGGTTCGTGATGGTCGACCACGATGACGTCGATGCCGCGCTCCCGGACGGCCGCAATCTCGGCGCAGGCGGTTACGCCGCAGTCGACCGTGATCAGCAGCGCCACCCCCGATGCAGCCAGGGATTCGACTACCGCGGGAGTGATCCCGTAGGGATCATCCCCCTCCGGCAACCGCCAGCTCACCGTGGCTCCCATGCCCTGCAGCGTCTCCACCATGAGGGCTGTGGAGGTCACGCCATCAACATCGCGGTCGCCGAATACGAGAATCGGCTCTCCGTCCGCTATCGCGTCAGCGATGCGCTGTACCGCCGCCCCGATGCTCGGCAGCGTAAAGGGGTTGTGCAGATAGTGCTCATCCTGCTCGAGGAGGTACCGCACCGAGCGCGCGTCGCTGAGCCCGCGGCGCACCAGAATCGAGCTGGCCAGCACGTCGAGACGATAGCGGCGGGAGACGCGTCGCACCTCGGCGGCGTCGACGGAGGTCTTGGTCCAGTCCATCGCTACCCTGCCGACAGGAGTCGTGTCTCCAGTGGCTCGTAGCGGGCGCCGGCGCGGTCGAGGTGGGACTCGAACAGTACCAGTCGATCGAACTGAAACGGCGCGCCCGCCCACGCCACCTGATCCGGCATGCGCCACGGCCGGCCGCGGCGCACGCGCGCCACGGTAACGTGCGGCAACGGCGCGCGCGCAGGTACCGGGAACCCGCTTGTCGCGGTCGCTTCGCGCGCTTGGCGCAGGAATGCCAGCAACTCGGCGCGACCCGGGCCGAACTCGGCATGCACCACCCGCGCCGGTCCGCGCACCGGCAACGGCGCAAGCGATGCGAACGCACACCGCAACGGCGCCACGGCGTCGTCGGCCAATTGCATGCACAGCGACCGTGCACGCTCCAGATCGCCGGGCATGAGGTCGCCAAAGAAGTGCACGGTGAGATGGTACGCAGCGGGATCCACGCGGCGCAGCGACGCTGCGTGCGCGGTGAGCAGGGATGCGCTGTGCCGGGCGGCCTCGCGGCGCGCCGCCGCCGGCAGGGTGAGCGCCAGAAATGCCCGGCGCGTGCGTCCCGCTGAGCCACTGCCGGCGGCCGATACGACGCTGCCGGCGGCGGGCTCGGCGCCAAAGGCCGCAGGCTTGACGCTGCCGTTCACAGAATCCCGGCGGCGCACCGCAGCGACTTCAGCGGCATCTCCAGGCCGTGCTGGACCAGTTGCTGCAGCGAACGGCGCAGCTTCTCGGTTCCCGCGAACGGGTACCTGCCCGCCTGTTCCAGGGGAAGGCTGCCGGTAGCGAGGAGAAACCGGCGGCAGGCGGCGTCGATGCGCAGTGTCGGCGCCGCAACCTGGCCGCCCACCGGCACGCTTGCACACCTCTCGCACCAGCTTCCGCCGCTCAGTGCCAAGCGCAGATCCGCCTGCGCAGGCAGCGCCCGCCCACAACCGTCGCAGTACTCCAGATCGGGACTGATGCCGAGCTGTTGCAGAGAGCGCCACAGCACCTGCACCGAGAGCTGTCCCACGGCGTTGGTCGGCGCACGGTCCAACCCGCTCAGCCCCTCCACCAGCAGGGCATACGGAGCCTCGGCGTGGGTGCCGCCGCCATGGCTGCGCAGAATGATCTCCACCCACAACGACGCGGTGAAGAACTTGCGCAGATCGGCGCGGATGGCGGGATGCAGGTCGCGGGACTCCACGTCGGTTACCTTGTAGGAGTCGCGCACCGGGTCGTGATAGAGGTAGGCGGTGATGTTGGCGAAGGGGATCGCCGCGGCTTTCAGCCTGCTCACCGTTTTGCCGGCGCCGTGCGCGGTGGCGTACACAACGCCGCGCTCACGGGTGAGCAGCGTAACGCGCCGATGAATCTCTCCCATACGCGCCGCCTTCAGCACCACTGCCGACTCGATCGAGTTGCGGCGCCGATTTGACGGCATGGTCACATAGTTTACCGGGCAGCCCCCTGTGCATCAACCGGTGCCACCTGCCTGCAGCCACCTGCGCACCGCATCGCTTCCCGGCCGGCGCGGGAAACTTGACTCACTACCGCCACGCAACTAAGTTCAACCGCAATGGAGCACCGGCAGATCATTCCCGCAGATACGGTTCTCCCCCCGAAGCTCATCCTTCTGCCGCTCTCCAACAACCCCATGTTTCCCGGCGTCTTCACACCGATGATGATACCGGAGGGAGGTGGCGAACGCATCGTGCGACAGGCGCTGGGCGGCGACGGCTGCATCGGTCTGGTCATGATGCGTGCCGGCGACGAGTCCGCCGCGAGCCGCGAGCCGTTCGATGCGACTCGTCCCGATGACCTCTATACGATCGGAACGGCCGCCAAGATCGTGCGCAAGATCAATCTGCCCGATGGCGGCATCAACATCTTCCTGTCCACACTCAAACGATTCCGGATAGCGAAGATGCTCGTTCCCGAGCCGCCTCTGGTGGCGGCCGTGGAGTACCTCGACAGCGTCAACATGGACTCGCTCGAGGTGCGAGCCCTGACGCGCGCCCTGATCGTCGAAATGAAACAAGTGTCGGAAAACAATCCGCTGTTTTCCGAAGAGATGCGGCTCAACATGGTGAACATCGACGATCCCGGAAAGATCGCCGATTTCGTGGCGTCGATCCTCAACATCGAGGGTTCCGAAAAACAGGCGGTACTGGAAACGATCGACGTCCATGAGCGCATGGAAAAAGTTCTGGTATTCATCAAGAAAGAACAGGAACTGATGCGCATTCAGAAGCGCATACAGGATCAGCTCAACTCGAAAATCGAGAAGAGCCAGCGCGAATACTTCCTCAGGGAGCAGCTCAAGGAGATCAGAAGTGAACTGGGCATGCCGGTCGATGCCAAGTCGAACGAGCATCAGCGGCTTACCGAGATCTTCGCACAACTCGATCTGCGCGGGGAGGCACGCGAACGGGTCGACGAAGAGATGGAGAAGTTCGCGCTGATGGACTCCAGCTCGGCAGAATTCGTGGTAACGCGCAACTACCTCGAAACTATCGCCGCGCTACCGTGGAAGGAGCCGGAACCTCAGGTCGTCGACCTGACCCGGGCCCAACGCCTGCTGGAGCGCGACCACCACGGCCTGGAAGACGTGAAGGAGCGGATACTGGAGTATCTCGCGGTCGGCCAGCTCACCGCGAACGGCAATGGCAGCGGCGCGTGGCGTGGTTCGATCATCTGCCTGGTCGGCCCACCCGGGGTCGGTAAAACGTCGATCGGCAAGTCGATCGCGGGCGCCCTCGGCAGAGCATTCTTCCGATTCTCGGTCGGTGGCATGCGCGACGAGGCGGAGATCAAGGGACACCGCCGCACCTACGTCGGCGCGATGCCGGGCAAGATCATCCAGGGATTGCGTATCGTCAAGACTCGCGACCCGGTGTTCATGATCGATGAGATCGACAAGCTGGGGGTCTCGTTTCAGGGCGATCCTTCGTCGGCGCTCCTGGAGGTCCTCGACAGCGAGCAG
>CAYFXT010000211.1:0-5468 GCA_964346995.1 uncultured Spirochaetaceae bacterium
GGTGGGCGCGGTCCGACGCCTGATCCTCCACCGCCGGGTTCCACCATGGGTCCATGTGGATCACGTAGTCAGCGGCGGTCAGGTTCAGCCCCACGCCGCCGGCGGTGAGCGAAATGAGAAACACGTCCCCCTGCCCGGCCTGAAACGCCTCGATACGTTCGCGCCTTGCTGTGACGGAGGTGCTGCCGTCCAGATACTGGTAGCTCACCCCGACCTCCCGCAGGTAGGCCTCGATCAGCTTCAGATGGCTGACGAACTGCGAGAACACCAGCACCTTGTGACGGTTGTCGAGCAACTCGGCGAGGGTTTCTCCGAAGACCGCAAGCTTCGAACTGGCCGGCGCCTCCCCCGGGTGCACCAGCGCGGGGTTGCAGCACGCGCGGCGCAGCCGTGTCAGATGGGCGAGGATCTGCAGCCTGCCATCGCCGTCGAACCGGCTGTCGGACAGGGACTCCAGGTCCTCCACGGCGCGTCTGCGCAACGCCTCATAGAACGAAGCCTCGGCCGGAGACATCTCGACGTGCAGCGTGATCTCGGTGCGCGGCGGCAGGTCGTCGAGAACCTCGGCCTTCAAGCGGCGCAGGATGAACGGCGCCACCAGCCGGCGCAACCGCGCCCGCGCGTGTACTGCGGCGTCCGCGTCGTCTTCGGCGGCCCGGGCAAAGTTGCGCCGGAACTGCTGCGCGGATCCGAGCAAACCGGGATTGATGAAGTTGAACAGCGAGTACAAATCCGTTACATGGTTCTGGATCGGAGTGCCGGTAGTTACCACACGAAAGTCCGCGCGCAGGGCGCGGGCCGCGCGGGCGCGTTTGGTGGCCGGGTTCTTGATCGCCTGCGCTTCGTCGAGCACGGCGCTGCTCCAGGTAACGGCGCCTATCCGTTCGGCGTCGAGGTGCAACAGGGTATAGGTGGTGACGACGAGGTCGAACGGACCGGGATCGTCGAGCAGGGGCGCGCGCGCCGCTCCCACGTAGGGCAGCACGTTCAGGGTCGGCGCGAAGCGGCGTGCCTCGTCCAGCCAGTTGGCAACCACGGAGGTGGGCACCACCACCAGCGCCGGACCCTCGGAAGCGCGCGCCAGCAACAGCGCCAGCACCTGTACGGTCTTGCCCAAACCCATGTCGTCAGCCAGACACGCGCCCGCGCCCCAGCGGCTGAGGCGGGCCAGCCAACCGAACCCCTCCTCCTGATAGGGGCGCAGCTCCGCTTGCAGGGTGCCTGGAACCTCCGGCTTGAACTGCCGCGCCGCCTGCAGCCGCCGCCGCAACGCGCGCCACTCCCGGTCGGCGTCGAGCTGCGTCTGCTCGACGAACTCCTCCAGGGCGAGGGCGGCCACCGGCTGCAGGCGCAGGGCACCGCGCGCCGCCGGGACCGACACGCTGCGCAGGTCCTCCAACTGGCGGCGCAAAGACTCCGTCAGCGCCACGAACTCGCCGGCGCCAAGTTCCAGAAAGCGGGAGCCGCCGCTGGCGTCGAGCATGGCGAACAACTGCTTCAGGTCGAGGGCGCGCTGCTGGTCGATGCGCAGCTCTCCGGAAGCGTGCAGCCACTCCGCCGCCGTCTTGATGTGCAGTTGCAGCCGTTTCGTGTCGGCACGCGCCGCGATTCTGAGGCGCTCCCCCTGCGGCCACAGGCAGCGGGCGCCGGCGACGTCCAACTGCTCCAGCAACTCGAGAGCATCGGCGGCATCCGGCAGCTCGGCCGACCACTGCCCCCGGGCCCCGGTCGCCAAGTGCGGACAGGCCGCCGCCAAGCGTTCGGCGGCGGCACGCTCGGCTGCCAGATCGCGCTGCGCCTGGACGGTCTCACCGCCGATCTGGCCGAATACCAGCGTGCCGCCGGTACCGGGCGGGAACCAGGTCTCCGACCCGGCGACCGGCTCGACGACCAGTTCCGCCACCACTCCGCCGCCGTTCGGCTCCAGCCTTACGCGCGGCTCCGGATCCGCTTCGACGCGGCGCGCCGACCGGGCGCCACCCTCCACGCCGCCGTGAATGCGCACTACCGACACCAGCGCCGACACGGCATCCAGCAGGCGCGGCCGGGCGCCTGACGGCAGCTCCAATCCCCCGGGTGGAATGATCTCCCGCAGGTGCCGGTGCTCGGCGGTGAAACGCACCACCTCACACCGCCGGGAATCGACCATGCGCACGTAGTAGTCATGCTCGTCGTGCCAGTCGTCCGGGACAATCGCTGCGCGCACGCCGGCTTTGTGCTGCTCGATCACCAATTCCGGCTCACCGCGCACGATCTCCACAGTCTCGCCAAGTGCGTTGAAGACATGAGGATGGCCGGCGAGCTCGTAGATCACTGCCGCGGGCGGAACATGCTTCCCGCCCCCGACGCCGTGCCGAACCGCCGCCGCGGCCGCGGCGCGGTCCTGCGCCAGGAGAAACTCGGTCTTCTCCGCTGTCGTAGCCAGCCACCGCAGTGAGCGGGGTCGTCCTTTCGACCACGTACCGTTACGGTAGCCGCGCTGTTCCCGTGCCGTCACGGTCACGTAACCGTCGGCGGGAGAGAGATCCCACGCCAGCCGGTGCTGGCCACCTGTTGCACTCCGCGGCTCGCGCGGCCGCGCCCTGGAGCCGGTTTCGAAAGCGAACTGCTCCAGCGCCTTCAGAGAGTACTCCCACGCCGCCACGGGCGCTCCCACCAACGTGGTAAGCGACCGCGTACCGAGCTGCCGGTGCATCGCCGCCGCCTGTTTTCCGGCCGCCCTGAATGACCGCCCGTCACGCGGGTCGAGCTCGGCACCGGCGCCGCCGATGATCGCCAGACATTCAGCAACAGCCCAGGAAAACCGGTGCGCGGCAAGTCGCCCGACGTACGTGCCGAGTTCCCGCCGCACCCCTGGCGGGACGGACGGCTTCCTGCTTCCGGCCTGCTTCGCCCAACAATACGCCCAGCCGCTGAGCAGCACGCCCAGGCAGGTGTCCATCTCGAAATCCCTGACGGCACCGATCCCGGCGCGCAGGTCGGCAGCGCAGGCCACGGTTTCGAGGACCGGCGGAGCGATTTGCAACCGCCGTCCGGTAGTCAGCAGAGCGGCGAGCCTGCTCCTGGCCACCGGCGTGTCGACCCGTACGAGGGCGAAGAGGGACAGCGCGAACGCCACGGGTCGCGGGAATATCGACCGTTTCCTGGAGCCCTCCTTCTCGATGGCCATCGCCTCGTCGATCAACCGTAGCGCCGCATCGTCGTCCCCGCGCAGCGTTGCTGCCAGCGCACGTACGGCAACGCGATCGATACGAGCCTGTTTCCCGTCGCGGCGCGACGCCGACAGCCTGTCGAAGACCGTCTCGGCGTCCTCGAGGCGCCCTTGCAGGATGCGGATCAGCGCGACGTCGGCGCAGAACGGTTCGAACTCCGGGGCCTCCACGCACGCGGCAACGATCGGGTCCGGCAATGCAGCGTGATCGATTACCTCCCGCAGACAGCCGGCAAGCGCCGCTTCCCGATACTCTTCAGGCAGCGTTACCAGCAATCCGGACGCACCCGGACGCGCCAGAAACCCCCAGCTCTTCGGGGAGGTATCGCGAGGCACCTGCTCGAACTGGCCGGTAACGGTGGCGTAGCGCAGCTTTGCCAAGTCCTGCCTCGATTGGCGGTCCCAATAATTCCAAAGGTAAGCGGGCCGCTCCCCCTGGAAGGCTATCCAGAGGCGTTCCAGCAGGTCGTTGCGCTGCGCCTCCATGGTCAGCCAGGGAGCCCAGTCCGGCGTCGCGACCACCTGGGAGTGCGAGCGCTCGCCCACCGTCACCCCCCTGCGCTCCAGAACACTGCAGGCATGTTCCACCGTCGCGACCGTGAGATACCGCCGGGAGGGGCGTACATCGGCGTTGCGGAGCATCCGTGCCAGCTCTCGCACGTCGCACGGCACCGGGCTCACGACTCCGGCGATCAGCGCGGTAAGGCGCTCTTCCGGCGACAGCGCATCGTACAGCGCTTGCAAGTCAGGCGGATCAGGTTGCGGAAAGTTCAACCCCACAACAGATTATCGAGTTCTCCCCGACGCCGTTCGCGGAGCCGGGGTGGCGGTGACGGTCTTCCCCATCGTGATTGCTGGATTGGACTCAACCCTCGTCGAACCGGTGGCGCAAGCGGTTCGGTCCTCCCACCCCGCGCTACAGGATCTGGCTGAGGAACAGTTTGGTGCGGTCGGACCGGGGGTTGTTGAAGAACTCGCCGGGGGTGTTCTGCTCGACGATCTGACCCTGGTCCATCAGCATCACCCGGTCGGCGACCTGGGAGGCGAAGCCCATCTCGTGGGTCACCACCAGCATGGTCATGCCCGACTCCGCAACGTCCACCATCACGTCGAGCACCTCCTTGATCATCTCCGGGTCGAGCGCCGAGGTGGGCTCGTCGAACAGCATGATCCGGGGGCGCATGCACAGCGAGCGGGCGATCGCCACGCGCTGCTGCTGGCCGCCGGAGAGCTGACCCGGATATTTCGCGGCCTGCTCCGGTATCTTCACCCGCTCCAGGAACTCCATGGCCTGCTGCTCGGCGTCTGCGCGCGCCATCTTGCGCACCCAGATCGGCGCCAGCGCGCAGTTCTCCAGCACCGTCAGGTGGGGGAACAGGTTGAACTGCTGGAACACCATTCCCACTTCGCGACGGATCGCGTCGATGTTCTTGAGCTCGTTGGTCAGCTCGGTGCCGTCGACCACGATCGACCCCCTCTGGTGCTCTTCGAGACGGTTGATGCAGCGGATCAGTGTCGACTTGCCGGACCCCGAGGGGCCGCAGATGACGATGCGCTCCTGCGGCGTCACGGTCAGGTCGATGTCGCGCAGCACGTGCAGCATTCCGAACCATTTGTTGAGGCCGGTGATGCGGATGATCGGCTCGGCGGCTACGTTATCGTTGCCTGACATGCGGTACTCCCTTGTGGTTCATCCCGGCTCACTCGCGGCCGGAGGTGTCCAGGCGCCGTTCGAGGTTGATCGAGTAGCGCGACATGGAGAAGCAGATGACGAAGAAGAACAGTGACGCAATCAGGAACGTCTCGTGATCGACCTTGCCGATCCAATCCGGGTTGGTCTGCAGGAGCCGCGCCTGGCCGAGGATGTCGAACATACCGATGGTGACCACCAGCGTGGTGTCCTTGAACAGGCCGATGAACGTATTGACGATCCCGGGAATGACGATCTTGAGCGCCTGCGGCAGAATGATCAGGCGCATCATCTGCCAATAGCTCAAACCCATTGCCTGCGCGGCCTCGTACTGGCCGTTCGGAATGGCCTGCAACCCGCCGCGAATCACCTCCGCCATGTACGCCGAGGCGAACGCGGTGATCATGATCATCACCCGGATGAGTTGGTCGAGCGACACCGACGGCGGCAGGAACAACTGCAGGATGACGATGGCGACGAACAGCAGCGTGATCAGCGGCACGCCGCGCACCACCTCGATGAACACGACCGAGCCGACGCGGATCACCGGCAGCCTGGAGCGCCGGC
>CAYFXT010000212.1:0-5465 GCA_964346995.1 uncultured Spirochaetaceae bacterium
TTGAAGGGCGGATCGATGTAGATCAGGTCAACCTCGTCTGCGGGGAGGCGCTCCAAAGCAGCGATGTTGTCGCCGTGGAACACCCGAAGGGACGGCGGTGCAACGGGAGCTGGACTGAACAGGTCGCCAAAGCTCACGCCGCCGCATCATCCTCGGCTGGGAGGCTGCCCGTCAACCCTCTAACTGACCCGGTAGGACTTGACGCCCTGTGCTCCCGCGTTACAGGAAAAGCTCATGCGCCGCGCCGCGCTCAGCACCGCGGCGTCGAGTGCGCTGTTGCCGCTGCCCTCGGTGATCTGCGCACTGGTGACCAGACCGGAGAGATCGACCCGAAAGCGCACCTTGATGTGATAGGTCATGCCGTCGGCGACGATACCGGTCGTTTCCGGGTCGGGATTGGCAACCACCTGGCAGCCGGCGCCGGGATCATCCCAGGCGAAGTCGCCCGACCCGCCACCGCCGATGCCGAGGTCCCGTACACCGGGTGAAACCCTACCGGCACCGGGTGAACTCGATCCTCCCGCGGACCGGCTTGCCGACGCCAGGGCCTGGTCGAGCGCCGCCAGCGTCGCGGAGGTCGCGCCGCGAGAACTCTCCGAGTTGGCGACGCGGCCGATATTGGCCTCACTCGACGAGGAAACCGGGACCGGCTCCGTGGCGGCCGGTGGTCCCACCGGTTCCCCGAAGGTAGTCGGTTTCTCGCCGGCAGACGGAGTGGGGGCCAGCCGCTGCAACGCGGCCTGCGCCAGTTTCTGCGCCGCAGCCGCGGCCTGCTCCGGGGAGACCGTTGGTGGTGGAGGCGGCTTGTTCGCGATCACCGGCTTCGGTACGGCCGCCGCAACGTCGGGTGTGGGCTTCCGTGTCGCCGTCGGTTGCGAGGCCCGGGGCAGCGGCTGAGCGTCCGCCGGCGCCGGGGTCGGCGGTTTCGGGGACGGCTCCGAACGCGGCTTCGCCGCCGGCTTGGGTACCGCCGGAGCAGGCGTGGACGCTTTCTCCGCCTGCCTGGAAGCCGGTTTGGCCGGTGTCGGCTTCGGCGGTGGCTTCGGGCGCTCGCCCAGTTGCACCGTCAGTGGCGGACGTGGCTCCTCCACCCTGCTGGCTCTGATATGCACCGCGATCAGCACTGCCGCGTGCAGAACCGCTGCCGCCAGCACCGCGATACGTAACCGCGTGGCCAGACGCGGATCATGGAGGAACAGGGCGGTGGTCATTACCTCGCCGGTGCGTTGGGATCGCGCGTGCGCAGGCTGGCGGCGTCGAAGCCCAGTACCCGCAGCACGTCGAGCACGTCCACCATCAGGTCGTAGGGAACCGAGGAGTCGCCCTCGACAACCACCGGATGCTCGCCTGGCTGCGGCGTCTCGCCACCCACGAGCGCGCGCAGCGCCCCCTCGAGACCGCCGATCGTCACCTCCTGGTCGTTGACGTATATCTCGTCACGGCCGCCGACGGAGACCACGAGCGGCGTCAGGTTCACCACCTCGGCCGTCCTGGACTCGGGCAGGTCGAGTTCGATGCCGGGCACTACCTTGAAAGTGGTGGACACCATGAAGAAGATGACGAGCTGAAACACCACGTCGATCATGGGTACCAGATTGACGCCATGCTGCGGCTTCAGGCCGCGCCGCTCCTTCATGTCGTCGGCACCGTCTCGACACGGGTCGGGGCAGACGCGACCCGCGTCGGCACCACTTCGATATGGGTCGATTCGACATGGGTCGGGGCCGGAGCAGTGCTGCGCGGCACAGCTTCGAGATGGCCGGGCACCGGCTCCATGTGGTGCGGAGGCATCACCGCTGCGAGGCCCGGCATTGGCCCGACCGGGCCCGGCATCGCCTCCATACCCGGCATCACCTCCCTACGTGGCGGAGCGGTCTCCACGTGCGCAGGGGTGGGCTTGGCCGCGGGGTACGGCTTGGCCGCGGGGTACATTGGCACCGCCTCTGGCACCGCCTCGAAATGGTTCGGCACCGGCTCCATACGCTGCAGGGGTGCGGTTTCGCCCTGGCTCGCACCAGCGGCCGGGTGCATCGGCATAGCCCTCGCGTGCGCCAGCGCCGGCGCGGGGTCCATGCGGCGGGGTGCCTCGTGGCGCGGTGCCTCGTGGCGCGGTGCAGTCGCTGTGGAGTTCGCCGCGCGGTTGCCGCCGTTCACGGTGCCGTTGCCGTTGACTGCGCCATTACCGTCGCCCGCGCCGCCTATCGCGTCAAAGCCCTCGATGTCGCCCTCGATGCCGTTGTGGACGACGTGGCGCCGCTGTGGCGAAGCCTGGTCAGCGTCGATCAGCATGGTGGCCAGCTCGCTTGCCCGGTTCTCGAGCCGGATGATGCGGTGGTTCACCTTGCTGACCAGAGCGTTGTAGAAGATGATCGCCGGTATCGAGACGATGATACCGGCGGCTGTAGTCAGCAGCGCTTCCGAGATGCCGCGCGACAGCAGCGCAGGGTCGGTAATCGCGCCCATCTCGCCCAGCACCCCGAACGCGCGAATGTTGCCGGTCACCGTGCCGAGCAGGCCCAGCAACGGCGCGATGTGGGCGATCGTGCCCAGGGTCGAGAGAAATCGCTCGTCCTTGGGAATCTCCAGATTGGCGGCTTCCATGAGGCGATCGCGCAGCTCGCGCACCGCCAGGCGGCGTTCGCGGACCTGACGAATACCCACCTGAATCAGCGTAGCCAGCGGGTTGTGAAACTGCTCGCACACTCCCAGGGCCTCATCGAAGTGACCCCGTTGCAGCGTGTTGGCGAGGCGCTTCAGAAGCTTTTCCTCGTCCGCTCGGCGGCCACGGAAGTACAGCAGCCGTTCGATCACGATGACGGCGGCAACGATCGACAGAAAGACGATCAACAGCATCACGATGCCGCCCTTGTCGAGCAATTGTAACTGAATGAACTCTAGTGCTGCGCCTTCCAAGTTGCCTTCCACGTAATTGTCCTCCCCCCTAATGCTCGGTCGCTTTCGTCGTTTCCTACAACGCCAAATGCACCGCTACGGCAGCGCCGAAACCGGGTCGCAAGTAGGGCGCCCAATCTTTGCGCGGTCCACTGAGCAGCTCCAGCACATCGCTCAGGGTCAGGGTCATCGTCGCCGCCCCCTGCTGCCAGAGCCCTTCCACCTCGACCTCCGGGAGCTGCCCACCCAGCTCCTCGATGTAATCCATGGTCGCGCCCAGCCGTACGCCGAGGCCGCCGTCCGGCGTGCGCGCTTCCACTTCGACCCCCGCTTGCAGCCGGACCGGGAAGTTGACCACCCGCAGGTACTCCTGCCCTACCTCACCGCTGACCTGGGCGCGGACGTGCAGGGTATCCCCGAACCCGAGACCCAGGCCCAATCCCGGTACGATGCTCAGAAGCTGAGTGTCACGCGGCTGACCGAAGTTGTACAGGTTGCGATCGTTGGGATCCGGATCGGGCACGATCGCCGCGGAGTGCGCGGTCAGGCGGGTCGACGCAGCCACGGTAAACTCCGACAGGCCGGTCAACTCTCCGAGTCCGAACTGGGCACGGGCGTAGCCGAACCAGCCGTCGTCATCGACGACGGAGCCGGGTTCGACGTAGCGGTAGTGCCGGGTAACCGACGCCAGCCCCTGTTCACGTACCTCGAACCCGCCACCGACGCGGAACGTGAACCACGATGCGGGGGTGCCGCTGATGGTCAGTTCCGGTACGAAACGGTGACCGCCGAATTCGTCATCCTCCGTGTCGCTGCGATACGCCCAGCCGAGCGCCAGCTCCAGGCCGATCTGTGCGCCCAGCTCGAGGCGTCCGGTGACGTCGGCATTGCCGGCGTGACGCAGCAGTTCCGTGTCGCGGGTGTCCGGATACGGTTCGGGTCCGGAATAGCGGCGCAACAGGTAACGGGCACTGAACCGCAAGTCCAGCGGTGCGACGGCCCAGTCGAGCGCCAGTTCCGGCGCCGCCCAGATCTCGGTATGGGTTTCCGGCTCCTTACCGGTCAGCGTTGTCGCGTCGGCGCGCGCGTCGACGGCGATACTCAGCGCGAGCTGGTCGACAAGGGGAATGCTGAGGCTGGCTGCGGCGGCGACCACCTGCGACTCCGCGGAGTCGCGCCGGACGCTGGGTGCGACCCCCTCGTCCTGTCCCTGAAAGCCGTGTTCGGCGTTGACCACGCTCGCCTCCGCAGCCAACTCGCCGCTGCCGACGTCCTGTCCGACCGACCCGTCCAGCTCGTAGCGCTGCATCTTGGCGCCCTTGCCGGGACCGATCTGGCCACGAATTCCGTCGCGCAGGTTGTGCCTGAACGAGAGCGAGAAGTCGCTGGTCGGACCGGTGCCGAGCAGTGAGAGGCCGCTGGAGAAGTGCCCCAGGGGCAGCCCGCCTGAAATCTCGCCGCCGCTTATCGTGGTACCGACGCTGACGAAGGTTTCCGCCACCAGGCTGTGCCCCGGCGCGTCGTCCGCGGATTCCTGCAGATCGATGTCGGGAGCAGCGACCGCGGTGCGCAGATCGATGTCGAGGTCATCCGCTTCCGGCAACGGCGGCCACCGCTCCGGAGCCAGAACCTGGATGTCGATCGGCAGAGCTACTTCGAGACCACCCGAGGCGGGTTCGTCCAGCTCCAGGATCACGGTTGGCAGAACGATCTCGTCGTCATCCACCTCGCTCACGTCCTGCTGGCTCGACACCTGGCTCAGGGGAGCACCGACGAACAATATCCATCCCAGGCAGCCGGCAACGATGCGGCTGCTCGCGGCACGCCGTGATCCGTACTTCATGCTGACGGACATCATGGTGAACCATCTCCTCGCAGCAGTTCTGCCCCGCGTCTTGCCCAGTCGCTGCCGGCGAAGCGTTCCTCGAGCCGGTCCACCAGCCGGACAGCCTCGTCGCGCCGTCCGGTCTGCAACAGCAGTTCGGCGGCGCGCAGTATCGACTTGGCTATCAGCTCCCGGTCGGTCTGCGCCAATACGGCCGCGTCCAGATAGTGATCTATCGCCGTGCCGAGTTCGCCGGTCCGGCGATGGTACTCGCCGGATAGATACTCGGCGGCCGCGGCAGTTTCCGGATCGGTGCGGTACTCCGCCACGTCGGTGAGCATGGCTATGGCAAGCGCACGCGGCTTGTCCACATCGAACACGTAGATTCGCGCCAACTCCAGCATGGCGTCCCGGCCGTCGCGGGTGTCGACACCGCCGGCGCCGATCACCGCCATCAGCGAAGCTTCCTCCTCATCGACGCCGGAGGCGATCAGGCGGAACTCCTCCAGCCGCGCCGCTCCCAGCTTGCCGACCGGTTCTTCGCTGTAGCGTCCCGCCAACTCGTTCAGATAGGCGATCGCCGGTTGGTAGTCGGACTGCGCTGCGAACCCCTCGGCGGCCTGCAGGAGCGCATTGGGGCGGAAGGTGCTCTCCACGAACTCATCGATCAGCAGTTCCCACAGCAGGATCGCGCGCAACGGTTCTCCGGCCCGATTGCTGGCCACGCCTCCCCAGTACAGAGCGCCGT
>CAYFXT010000213.1:0-5462 GCA_964346995.1 uncultured Spirochaetaceae bacterium
CCGCTACCGCCGCGCCGTAAGCTGACCGAACGCACGGGTAGCGTCCGTGTGCCAGAATGCCTCAGGGGGCCGGGGCGCATACGCGTCCATGGTAGCAGTATGAGCAGATGCCGCCACGGCAGCCGACCCTGTGCGTGAGCGCTCTTACCAATTGGCGGGAAATTGCTCCCGGATGCCCGACTTGCGATTGACACGGGTACGAAGGCGTGAGTATCTAGACGGTCACGCGCAATGGCTACCGGCGTGGCACAGGAAGCGAAACGGCTGTTCTCCAATCTGCTGCACGTGGAGTGTCAGCCGGGTGCACCATGGACCCTGGAGCGCTGCCACGAGGTCGCCCCGCTGATCTGCGAGATCAACCGCCTCAAGGCGGACAAGAACGCCATCATCCTGGCCCACTCCTACGTCGACCCGGAAATCGTCTATGGGGTGGCCGACTTCAAGAGCGACTCCTACGCGTTGAGCCTGGAGGCGCGCAACTCCGACGCCGACGTGATCGTGTTCGCCGGTGTGGTGTTCATGGCCGAAACTGCCAAGATCCTGTGTCCCGACGCCCTGGTGGTCGTGCCCGACATTGGCTCCGGCTGTTCGCTCGCCGACTCCCTGACCGGTGCCGATCTCACCGCCCTCAAGGCGCGCTACCCGGAGGCGGCGGTGGTGTGCTACATCAACAGCTCGGCGGAGGTGAAGGCGGTCAGCGACGTGTGCGTGACCTCGGCCAACGTATACCGCATCATCGAGCGGCTGCCGGAGCGCGAGATCCTGTTCGTGCCCGACCGCCTGATGGCCGCCAACATCGGCCGCGAGATGGCCGCGCGCGGCATCGACAAGGTGATCCACAGCTCCGATGGCACCTGCCTGGTGCACGACCAGTTTACCGCCGCCGCCATCGACGAGGCACGCGCCCGGTTCCCGGGGGTCAAGGTGGTGAGCCACCCCGAGTGCACCCCCGAGGTGACTGCCGCCAGCGACTTCGTCGGCAGCACCGGCAGGATGATGGAGTACGTGCGAGAGACCGACGCCACCTACTTCATGCTGCTCACCGAGTGTGGTCTGGTCAGCCGCGTCGAGGTGGAGAACCCCGGCAAGCAGTTCGTCGGCTCCTGCCGGCTGTGCCCCTACATGAAGCTCAACAGCCTGGAGAAAATACGCGACGTGCTCGTGGATCCGCAGCCGCACCAGATCATCGAACTCGACGAGTCGGTGCGGGTGGCGGCGTTGCGCTCGATCGAGCGGATGTTCGAGTTGACGTGATCCCGTTCTCGGCGCGGCGGGTGATCGAAACCGCTCTGGAGGAGGATCTGGGGCTGGGCGATGTCACCGGCAGCGCCGTGGTGCCGGTGGGCAGTCACTGCCGGATGGCGGTAGCGGCGCGCGAGGCGCTGGTGGTCTGTGGCGTGGAGATCGCCGCCGCCGTGTTCTGGCGCCTCGACGCCAACCTGAACGTGGAACGGGCGCTGGCCGACGGCGCCACGGCCGGCCCCGGTGACCGCGTCCTGTACGTGTCGGGAGCTACCCGGCCGATCCTGGCAGCCGAACGCACCGCACTCAACCTGCTGCAACACCTGTCCGGGATCGCCACCGCCACCCGCGGCTGTGTAGACCGCCTGCGCGGCAGCGCGGCAGTGGTGTGCGGCACGCGCAAGACCACACCCGGCCTGCGCGAGCTGGAGAGGTACGCGGTGCGCTGCGGCGGCGGCCGCAACCACCGTGCCTCGCTGGCCGACTGCGTGATGATCAAGGACAACCACGTCGCGGTCGCCGGCGGCATTTCAGCCGCGGTGCGGCGTGCCCGCGACCAGGCGCCGCACGTGGTGCGCATCGAGGTGGAGGCTGATACCCTGGACCAGGTGCGCGAGGCCGCCGGCGCCGGCGCCGACGTGATCCTGCTCGACAACATGACCCCGGAGCAGGTGCGCGAAGCGGTCGCCGTGATCGCTTCGCGGGCGATCGTCGAAGTGTCCGGCGGCGTCACCGCCGAGTCGGTCGCCGCCTACGCCGCCGCCGGGGCGGACGTGCTGTCCACCAGCGCCATCACCACGGCGGCGCGCCGCCCCGACCTGGGGCTCGACTTCCTGGGCCTGCAATGACCGGCGCCGACACCGACTGTCTGGTGATCGGCGCCGGCGCCGCCGGGGCGGTGTACGCTCTGCAGGCTGCCCGCGCCGGCCTGCACGTGACGCTGATCACCGGCGCCCGCGAGCTCGACGCCAGCAACAGCCTGTGGGCACAGGGCGGCATCATCTACGACCAGGACGACGGCCACCTGCTGCGTGCCGACATCGACGCCGCCAGCGGCCACTCCGCCAACCCCGCGGCCGTAGACGCGATCGTTCGGGACGGGCCGCGCCTGGTGCGCGAGCTGCTGATCGATGACCTGCAGGTCGCCTTCGACCGTGACGCCGGCGGCGCGCTCAAGTTCACCCGCGAGGCGTCGCACTCCCGGCGCCGCATCATCTACGTCAAGGACCACACCGGGCGCGCCATCCTGCACGCGCTGCACACCCGGCTGGCGGAGGTGGTGGGCGCCGGCAGCCTGCCCGGTGGCGGCGGCCTGACCGTGGCCACCGGCTGCTTCGCGGTCGATCTGCTTACCCTGTCGCACAGCTCGGTCGATTTTCTCGACCGCTACCGGCCGCTGAGCTGCATCGGCGCCTACGTGCTCGATACCGCCAGCGGCGAGGTGCGCGCAATCCGGGCGAAGAAGACGGTGCTCGCGACCGGCGGCCTCGGCCAGCTCTACCTGCACTCCACCAACGACCGCGGCGCCTACGGCCACGGGGTGGCGATGGCCTACCGGGTCGGCGCGCGGGTGATCGACATGGAGTACGTGCAGTTCCACCCCACCGTGTTCCACCGCCGCGGCGAGCGCCCCTTTCTGATCTCGGAGGCGGTGCGCGGCGAGGGCGGCGTTCTGATCAACCACGACGGCAAGGCGTTCATGGAGTGCTATCATCCCGGGGGCTCGCTGGCGCCGCGCGATGTGATCTCTCGCTCCATCCACTCCGAACTGCTGCGCGGGGCGAGCGACACGGTCTTCATCGACCTCTCCGGCGTCGACGCCGATTATACTCGCCGACGATTTCCCACCATCAACGCCCGCCTGCTGGCCGCCGGCGTGGACATGACCCGCGAGCCGATCCCGGTGGTGCCGGCGGCGCACTACGCGTGCGGCGGCATCCACACCGACATGGCCGGCGACACCAACATCGCCCACCTGAGCGCGATCGGTGAAACTGCCTGCACCGGGCTGCACGGCGCCAACCGGCTGGCCAGCACCTCGCTGCTGGAGTGCGTGGTGATGGGCGCTTCGGCTGCCAGCCGGCACGCCGCCGAGATCGCCACGGCGGTGGACTTCCACCTGCCTGCGGTGCGCCCCTGGGTGATGGCGTCCGCCGAACCGGACGACGAACTGATCACCCAGGACCTGCGGGTGATCCGCAACACCATGTGGCACTACGTCGGCCTGGTGCGCACCGCCAAGCGCCTCGACCGCGCCAGCCACCTGCTGCGCGAGCTGAAGACCGAGATCGACGGCTTCTACGCCGACAATACCCTCACTCCGCGCCTGCTGGCGCTGCGCAACGCGGTGCAGACCGCCCTGCTGATCACCTACGCGGCCCTGCGCAACCCGCGCAGCACCGGCTGCCACTACCGCAACGACTCCCTCGACCGCACCCGCCTGCGCGCGTGATGATTGCCTGGGCCGGCGATCCCCGCTACCGTCGAGCATCATGAAGCTCGAGCGGTTCAAGGGTTACTTCGTGCCGGTGCCGTCGCCCGGCAAGGGCGGCCGATACTGGGTGTTCATCAAGCTGATCACCGATGACGGCATCGAGGGCACCGGCGAGTGCACCTGGCACGGCACCCACCGGCAGTCGGCCCTGCAGGTGGCGCAGGAGATCTTCGAGGAGATCCTGAAAGGGGCTGATCCGATGCGCCGGGAGCGCATCTGGTGGGACGTGTTCCGGCGCCACGCCGTGCTCCACCCCGGCCCCATCGCCACGCCGTTGCTGAGCGCCATCGACATGGCGTGCTGGGACATCGCCGGCAAGGCGCTCGGCGAGCCGGTGTACAACCTGCTCGGCGGCCTGTTTCACGACAAGCTGCGCGCCTACACCTACCTGTACGGATGGAAAATGGGCGACCCACCCGAGCGGGCGGCCGAAGACATCCTGCGCTATGTCGAACGCGGATTCACCGCGGTGAAGCTCGATCCGGTGGGCGGTCTGGAGCCGCACCGCCTGGAGACGCTTACCTACGTCGAGCAGGTGATCCGGGCGATGCGAGAGGCGGCCGGCGACCGCTGCGACATCCTGATCGGCACCCACGGCCAGTTGACCACCCATGCGGCGGTCCGGCTCGCCAAGCGGCTCGAACCGTACGAGCCGCTGTGGTTCGAAGAGCCGGTCGCCCCCGGCAACATCGACGAGATGGCTCGCGTCGCCCACGCCACCTCGATCCCGGTGGCCACCGGCGAACGGCTGATGACGCGCTACGAGTTCCTGCCGCTGCTGCAGAAGCAGGCCGCGTCGATCATACAGATGGACCTGTCGATCACCGGGGGCATCTCGGAGGCCAGAAAGATCGCCACCATGGCCGAGACCCACTACGCCCACACCGCCCCGCACGTGTGGGGCGGCCCGTTCGCAGCGGCGGCTGCGATCCACGTCGACGTGTGCTCGCCCAACTTCCTGATCCAGGAGGGCATCGAAACCTTCTCCGGGTTCCACCGCGAAATCCTGAAGGCGCCCATCGTCTGGAAGGACGGCTTCATCATCCCGCCCACCGCCCCCGGCCTCGGCTACGAGCTCGACGAAGAGCGGATCGCCCCGCACCTCGTGGCGGAGGCATAGACCATCGCATGGTCTCCGGCATGCTCCGTCCGCAGCACCGGAGGCCGGCGCAGGGACGAACCGGGATCAGTCTGCCAGAATGTCGGCCATCGGGCAGGTGAAGCCGGGCAGTACGGGTCGCCGATCAGCGTATCGCCGGCACCGTATCGATTGACGGCGCCGTGCTCCGCCCACGCTACGATCGCGTACGCTCGACGTGTTCGGTGAGGTCGATCGAGCGCACCGCGTGTCCATCTCCGGGATAGTGGTCGCGATGGCAGGTGAGCACCAGAATCTGAAACTCCCGGGCGCACTGGAGCATGAACTCGTACAGCCATCGCATGCGCGCTGCGTCGCTCTGCACGAGCTGGTCGTCCAGGACGACGGTGCTGCCCAGTTTCTCCGCGATGGACAGACGCAGCACGGTTGCAAGCTGATCGCGGATCCCGACCGACAACCGGGTGAGATCCCGCTTACTGCCGGCGGCCTCTATGTTCTGCGTCGCCAGCGTCGGCGCGATCGAGACCTCGCCGTAGGATCCGCCGGTCAGTTCGGAGACCCGTAGCGAGACCGGTTCGACGAGCGCCTTGCCGAGGTGCACGGCATCTTCCGCCTCGGCTTCCCGAA
>CAYFXT010000214.1:0-5458 GCA_964346995.1 uncultured Spirochaetaceae bacterium
TGGTCATTGAACAGGTCAGGCTGCCGAAAGCGGGGTAGCTTTCCGCGCTCGAGGTGGCTGCAGAGTATGGCAGCGGCCGCTTCTCCCCAGCGTCCGTCAGGCAGTAGCCAACGACGCACGCCGACCGCTGCCGTTACCGCCAGCCGCCGCCATCGAGAGCGGCTCTGCACCACGTGAAGCATCTATGTAGCAGGTTGCAGCCGGGCTGCTTCACGAATGAGCCGCAGCGAATGACGCATGACCTGCCATCCCCCAGGCAGGACCGCATGCACGGCGATGAACAGCACCACGTACAGACAGGATTCCATCAATAGCATGATGATCGATCCATCGGTTGCCACAAGAAATACGAAACTTGCAGCACAAGCGGCAGCGAACATCGGTCTCAGAAGTGTTCCGATCAGGTTCCCCGCTGGCACCCCAGTACCGGAGGCAGCATAACGCATCTCTATCGCCAACATCACGACCGAAGCCGCACTATAGCCCACGGCGACTCCCACGAGTCCACCGGAGAGCCAGCCGATCAGAACTCCGGCAATGGTGCCGCCAAGACGCACGGCCCGCAACACCAGCAGGGTCTTCGTGTTGCCGCGCGGAATCAACGCCCATTCGGTAACGATTACGCCCAAAATAGATACGAGTACCCCCGGGGAAAGCCACCTTACCAACGGTGCGGCGGCCAGCCACTTGGCGCCGAGCAGCAAGTACACCACGGACGGTGCTTCGGCCGCGATCAGGCCGACCACGCTCCAACCTACCAACGCAAACGTCTCCAGAGCGCGCAAATAGAAGCGTGAGAACTGGTTGTCGTTGTCCTGCAACCGACTGAGCGAAGCCGGGACGATCCGATGTACGGGCTGGATCATTTGTTCAAGGGGCATGGTAACGATTCCGTGTGCCTTCTTGTAGAGCCCAAGCTCCGTGGCACCGGCGACGGCGCCGATCAGAATGCTATCGAAGCTGCGGGACAGATGGCGCAATAGATGCGCTGGCACAAGTCGATTACCGTACCGCAGGAACGAACCGACATCGACTCGGAGACTCGGCCGCGCGGGTCTCCAACGTGCCCCTATCCACAGCAGCACGGTTTGAGAGACGTACAATACGATCTGGTGCCAGACCAGAGACCACACGCCCATTCCCGCCAGTGCAGCCACGATCGCAGCGACGAGTCCCAAGGCGCTCCCCACGACTCCGCTGATGTGGAGAACTCCATAGCGCAATCGTCTCCGCAAGATCGCCTCGTGCTGCGCGCCCAGCCCCTTGGCAAACAACGTGATCGACAGAGCGATCGACACTCCGATCAGACGCGGTTCATCGTAGATGAGTACCAGCAACGGCGAGAGCGCCGACATCAGCAAGGCGAGGAGCAGCCCGCCGCCCGCGTTGATCCAGAACAGCGTCGACAATTGATCATGATCGATGTGCCGGCGTTGCGTCGACGCCATGGTGAGGCCCCAATCGACCACCAGGACGAACAGAGTGAGCAACGTGATCGCCATTGCAACCATCCCGAAGTCCTCAGGAGTAAGAAGTCGGGCAAGCGTGACCATGAATACCAAGCGAAGCACAGCGCGCAATACGATCGCCGCCGTACCGGCACGCGCGCCACTCACGCTTGCGTCTCTAATTCGCGAATAGCCAGCTCTCTGATCGATACCATCCGTTTCAGATGTTCTCGCGATCAAGGCCACTGACTCTCCGCCTGATGTGTCGACTGCGTCACGATATACGAATACGCGCGTAATGGAATGCCGGGGATCGGCCCGCTACTCGTGCCACGGATGGTATCGGCAAACCCGGCCTTGACAGCGCTGAGCACCGAGTCAGCGCACGACAACCAAGTTCGCCTGGGAGGTCTTGGAGCGTCGAAAGCCAGCGTTACAGTGCTTCAGGCCGCTCCTCCGACGGCCCCGTAATCTGTCGCGCATGGTGGTTCACCATCGCCGGCCAAACCATACCACCTTCGAACTTACTGGGACAAGGACTACAGTTGGCGGCCACCGGTGGCTGCGGCGATCGGCGGTCCGCATCTACCACTTGGCGGAAATACACCCGCCGAACACGGTGCTTGTGCAGGGCGGGCCGATTCGGCTATTGATAGATGAGTCCGTGGCGACCGACGACAGACAGGACACACGTGTCAAACGCGCCAGTATGACGGTGATCCTCGCGGGCGGCGATCCGCGCCAGTCACTGCGGAGCGTCGACGCCGAGGTGCGCCGTGTCGGCTTCACGGAACTGGACCACGTATCGTCTGCCGACCAGACGGTGCGTAATCGCAAGGTCCGCAGTGACATGACCGCTCCGGTGCCCGACTTCGCCTTTGCGCTGTCCGCCAAGTAGCGCGGCTCCCTGCTGGTTGGCTGGCATGACCTCGATACGGGACGACGCGCGGATCATCCGCACCGCCGTCAGTGCCCGCTCCGGCTTGGTGGGCAACCCATCCGACCTGTTCGGGGGCAAGGTGATCTCCCTGCTGTTCGACGCCTTCTCCGCCGGCGTGACGCTGTACGAGTCGGCGCGCGTGACCGTACTGCCGAGCGCGCGCGATACCTCCAGCTTCGCCGACGTTGCGACCCTCGCCCGCTACCGGCGCCAGTACGGCTACTACGGCGGCATCCGGCTGATCGAGGCGCTGCTGGTGCGCTTCCACCACTGCTGCCTGGAACGCGGCATCACCCTGCCGCGGCGCAACTTCACCATCGAGTACCGCTCCGACATCCCTTTCGGAGTGGGACTCGGCGGCTCGTCGGCGATCATCGCCGCCGTGTTCGATGCGCTGATGCAGTTCTACGAGCTTGGCGATGGGGACATCCCGAGGGCGGAGCAGCCCAACATCATCCTGGAGGCGGAGACGATCGAGCTGGGCATCAGCGCCGGGCCGCAGGATCGGGTGGTGGCGATCTACGGCGGGGTGGTGGCCATGGACTTCACGCCCGAGGCGTACTCCCGCAACGGCGGCCGGCACGGCGACTATGCGTATCTTCCGGCGCGCCTGCTGCCGCCACTGTTCATCGCCTACCACCCTGGGCTGTGCAAATCGTCGGGAGCGATTCACAACGTCATGCGCTACCGCGCGGAGGTGGACCGCGATCCCACTGTTGCCGAGGCGATGGCCGGCAAGGCGGCGCTGGTCGACGACGCCCTCGTCGCACTGCACCGGGGCGACTCCACCGGTCTCGGCGCCATCATGGACCGCGACTTCGATCTGCGCCGTTCGGTGTACGAGCTGCCGCCGGAGCAGATCCGCATGATCACCATTGCCCGCGAGCAGGGAGCGCATGCCAAGTTCGCCGGCTCGGGCGGCGCCGCCATCGGCACCTGCGAGGATGCCGAACACTTGCAGCGGATCGGCGACGCCTACCGCACCGCGGGGTTCGTCACGCTCCCCGTGCGGGTCAGCCCGCCGCGCCCTTGACCGCAATTCTCCTCGCCGCCGGCTACGGCACGCGCGTGCGCGCCCTGTTCCCCGACACCCCGAAGGCGCTGATTCGCATTGGTAAGCAGGCGCTCCTCGACCATCTGCTCGCCAACCTCGCCCGCTCCGGTGCCATCGACGCAGTCACCCTGGTCACCAACGACCTCTACCATGCCGCCTTCGAAGAGCACCTCGCGGGCCGCCGTCCGCCGCTCCCGGTGCGCCTGATCAGCGACGGCACCTCGACCGAGCGGCAGCGTCTGGGCGCATTGCGCGATCTGGCGCTGGGCCTCGATCAGCTCGAACGGGCGGACACGGTGCTGGTGACGGCTACCGACAAGCTGCTGGGCTTCGAGTTGGCCGAGCCGCTGGCATTCGCGCGGCAGCGCGGGGAGGCGGTCAACGTGTGCGTACGGATGGCGGACCGCAGCCACCTTGCCGACAAACACGGCTGCGTGCTGCTCGATACCGGCGGGCGAATCATCGGCTTCGAGGAAAAGCCCGCGTATCCCAAGTCGCGAATTGCCAGCTTGGCGATCTACATCCTCCCCGCGGCGGTACACCCTCTGCTGCCCACGTATCTGGCTGCCGGCGGCAACCCCGATGCCCCCGGCCACTTCCTGGGCTGGCTGGTGCGCCGCACACCGGTATACGGCTACGTGGCCGGCGGCCTCAGCTACGACGTCGGCACTCCCGAAACCTACGCCGCCACCCAGCGCGCCTTCGCGGCAAACTCGCCAAGCCACGGAACATAAGACTCAGGACAAAGGACGCGCCGATCCGGTTTACTCGGGCGCCAGTGGAGCAAATCATCAACTTTCCCACTGGAGATCTCGGGTGAGGACCATGAGGAAGCTGCGTCTCGACGGTCTGCTTTCCTTCGCCGGATTCGTCACCTTTCGAGTTGAGAGGGCTCTACCCGGTCAGGGCGGCGGGTTGCCGGCGCGCAGCAACCCGCGGGGCAGCGCCCGACCGGCGCCGATGGCGAGGAAGGGCGGGTTGCGCAGGTCGCGCTTGTTGTAGCTCAGGCGGCGGCCGGTGCGCGCCTGCACGATGCGACCGCCGACGGCGCGCAGCAACGCGTCGCCCGCCGCAGTGTCCCACTCCATCGTGGGGCCGAAGCGCGGGTAATAGTCCGCCTCGCCGGCGGCGAGCATGCCCAGCTTGATGGCGCTGGAGAGGCGCGCGATCGTCAACCCGCCATACGCGGTTCGCAAGTGACCGACGATCCGCTCAGTGTTCGCCGCGAAGTGGCTGGTGCTGGCCACGATCACCGGTTGCCGGCGCCCCGGCCGCACCTGTGTGTCCAATCGGGCCCCGCGGCCCGCCGCGAGCAAGCCATCTCGGGTGCCGCGCAGCCGATACGCGCCCCAGCCAACCGCGCCGTAGTAGAGATCGTCGGGTACCGGCGCGTAGATCACGCCGAGCCACGGCAGGCCATCGTCGCACAGGGCCACGTTTACCGAGAATTCGTCGCCGCCGCGGATGAACTCCTTGGTGCCGTCGAGTGGATCGACCAGCCAGAGCCGCGTCCAGGTGCGCCGCACCGGAGCAGCCGCGATGCGGCCCTCCTCGCTGACCACCGGAATCCCCGGCGCGTCGGCTGCCAGCAGCTCCTCTATGACCGCCTGCGCCGCGACATCGGCCTGCGTGACCGGTGTATCGTCCGCTTTGCGCTGCACCGCGACAGCACCGCTCCGATGCTGCAGCACCACTTCGCCGCCGCGCACCGCCGCCCGCATAGCGCACTCCAGAAGCCGCACCGTGTCGGCATTCAGCGTTTCCGCCGCCATGACCCGCCTGCGATCATCTGCCATTTGCGATTCCTGTGCAAAGGGTGCGAGCGCCGAACCCAGCAGGTATCACGCCGTATGCGTGCGAGCAACACGTCCCGGCTCCCTGCAATGTTTGCGTACGGCATGTCTTGATCGTGTCCGCCCACGCTGCGCAATCATGGCGATCGTTGGCCGTTCGAGCGATTCGGGACCGCTGTGCGGCACCGCCGGGCTCTGGCACCCGGGGTCAGCGTCGGGGGCG
>CAYFXT010000215.1:0-1284 GCA_964346995.1 uncultured Spirochaetaceae bacterium
GTGAGGTAATCTAGAAAACCCGCCTGGGTGTCTTCGGAGAAGTACTCTCGCTCCACGCCGTTGAACAGCGGCCTGAACGCCTGCATGACACAATATCGATAGATGGGATTGACGATCTCGCACAGCCCGTCGGCGCCTTTCTCGATGACGCCGTATGTAGTGAGTTCGCTGATGATGGCATTGCGCGGGTTGAAGGGCACGCCCTTCTCGAAGGATGCGATCTCCATGAGGAGACTTTCGAAGGACGGGTCTCTGCGGATATTGGTTGTCAGATGCGTCAGATTGGTGTTGTCTTCGTCGAGCAGTCGGGTATGCGCATTTGCATAGTGCTCGATCGTAATCGTTTCGGGTTTGCGAATGTTCAGCTCTTCGGTGAGTATCTGTGCGAGTCGGTTGACGAGAAACGGCTGTCCGCCAGTTTGCCGGTGGAGTACCTCGACAACTTCCGACGCGAAGGCTTGGCCCGCCTCGTCCGTATACTGGCCCAGGAGGTCCTGCACCTGTTCCCGGGTGAAGTTGGGCAGCGCGAACTCATCCTGGATATTGAAGGGTGAGATGGAACGGTCGTAGTTCAGTTGCGCGATACTCTTTACCCCGACGATGGCGACGCTGTACGGACACCGGGGTTCATCGGAGAGATATACATGGCGCAGTGTATGGAGAAAACCGCGCACGGCGGCTGGCGGGATGGCATCGAACTCGTCGATGACGAGGACCACCTTCTGATTCTCGATCAGGTCGGCAAATCGTTCGAAGAACTCTAGCATCGAAACGTGATCGGTTAGCTCTACGTTATCCAGGAATCGTATGAGCGCTTCGGGCGGCGTGCTATCGCGTTGGCGGAACACGGCGTCGATTTCTTTGCGGATCCGTTTGGAGAGGTGGCCATAGAAATCGCGAGATGCGTAGTCTTCGTACACCTCGAAATTCAACTGGATCGGGAACCAGGTTTCCGCTTGCGCAGCGAGCGTGTCGAGCGCCAACCGGAAAAAGGTGGTCTTGCCCGTCTGTCGCGGCGCGAAGAGGACGATGTACCGTCCCTCCTTGACACGGCTGATGAAGTCGGCAATTTCCTCGGTGCGTGGGACAATATAATGCCGGTCAGGGCGAACGCGGCCCTGCGTTCCAAACCGTCGCATCCGGTTGGCCAAGCTCATGTTCTCCTCCTCGCGGCACTCAACGTAATGTCGGCCTTGCCGGTCGGCAAGCGTGGCTGCGCCGACAAGGGATCGCCGGTATTGCGCTTCCGACCGCCGTGGCCGCAGGAACGGGACCGCTTTCGGA
>CAYFXT010000215.1:1384-5451 GCA_964346995.1 uncultured Spirochaetaceae bacterium
TCGCCGGTATTGCGCTTCCGACCGCCGTGGCCGCAGGAACGGGACCGCTTTCGGACGAGCACTGCGGTCCGCTCGTGTCGAATTATGCAAGAGGAATCTTTCCAGGGAATCCGTCGATTGACATTGTCGCTGCGCGCCGCCACGCTGCACGCGGGAGCTCCACGTGACGACTGCACAGCCGACCACCATTTCGCTACGCGATATCGAGTTGCATGCCGATGATCTGGATCCGCGTCGGGCGGCGGCAATCTACGCCGAGCATGGCTGCCTGGTGGTGCGCGGTCTGATGCGCGCCTATGCCGTGACGATCGGCGACGACATCGTACGTACCATGGAACAGGCGATCCACCTCTACGGGGCGGGCCGATACCGAAAGTCCAACGTCGGTTTGAGCACGCCCGACGGCACGCTGCTGATCCCGGCGCCCGTAGGGTTCCAACGGGAGTGGCAGGTGATGGTGACAAGCTGCAAGTACACCACCAGCAGCACCTTCCTGCGCTCGGCGCTCGACCCCACACTGCTCGGCATCGTACGGGAGATTCTGGGCGACGAAGTGGAGATCTTCGGCGCAGGCCAGACGCTATGCAAGGAACCGGCGGGCGGCCATCCGAAGCTGCTGCATCAGGACGCCTCCTACTTCGAGCACAAGTACGAGGGTCCGGTAGGCGTGCTGTGCTACACCATACCGACCACCGTGGAGCGCGGAGCACTGCACGTGGTGCCCGGATCTCACCGTCTGGAGATTCTGGAGCACGTCGACACCGAGAGCCATCTCGGGCTCGATCCGGCGCAGTGGACCTTCGCCACGGCGCTCCCGATCGAGGGCGACGCCGGTGACGCGATCTTCTTCCACGTAAAGATGATCCACGGCTCACCGCCGAACTACTCCACGGTACCGCGGCCGGTATTCATCCACCGCTATCGGCGGGCGGACGACTACGTGGTGATCGGCGCCTCGACCGTCGAGGACCGCAAGGTGCGCGCCGCCGAGGTTGCCGAAGCGAAGAAGGACAACCAGTTCGGCCTGATGGTGGCCGGGTTCCGCAGCTACGCAGAGGATCGCACCACGCAGGGGTAGCAAGCGTCGTCCGGGAGCGCCGTGGGCGGGCGCCGTCCGAGAGCGCCAAGGGCGTTTCTCATGCTGACGGCCATAGGCGCAACCCCGACGCCGACGCGCTGGCCAGAGCCCGGCGGTGGCGCAAGTCGCTCCCGGATCGCTCGAATGGCAAATAGACAGCCCACGACTTCGTAGCGTGGGCCCCGGGGAGCGCCGTCCGGGCACCCGAAACGGTCGCTTATCGCCACTTTCTGCCCAAACCGGCCTGTGCACAGGAGTCTGTCGCCTACCGACTCCTGTAGCGTTCAGAGCCGCTCGCCGGTGGCCCATGCCTTGATCAGGTGGTGAGCGATGGCGATAGGGCCCGGCACCGACAGCACTTCGCTCTTGCCGTTCAGGGCGAGCAGCACCTCACTGCGCTCGAACCAGAGCACGTCGGCCATCTCGTCGCCGTCGATGTGGATGGTGGTGGTGGCGGCCTCGGCCAGGCAGCCGATCATGAGTGAGCAGGGGAACGGCCACGGCTGCGAGGAGTGGTAGCGCACGTTCTTGACGCGGATGCCCGCCTCCTCCATCACTTCGCGCGCCACCGCCTCCTCGATCGCCTCGCCCTGGTCCACGAATCCGGCCAGGGCGGAGTACATCCGCAGTCGTGCCAGCCGGCCGCGCGATTGCCCGAGCAGGCAGCGGTCGGTGGCGGGATCGGCGACCACGGTGATCACCACCGGGTCGGTGCGCGGGAAGTGCTGGGCGCCGCAGGCCGGACACTGGCGTACCTGGCCGCCGCGCCGGACCGCCGTGGGCCGTCCGCAGGCAGAGCAGAAGCCGTGGCGTGCGTGCCAGTCGAGGTGCGAGCGCGCCTGCGCCAGGATGCCGGTGTCCTGACCGGCCAGCACGCCTCCCGCGGTACGGCAATCCTCGAAGCGCCACGCCTGACCGTCTACTGCACCGGTGGCGGCCTCGGGATAGCGGGAAAGGTCTACGGCGAAGTGCGCGACCCCGCCCAGCAGGCCAAGGAACATCGGCTCCGCGTCCGGCGCCAACGAGCGGATCCGCCCTGCCGCCAGCCAGCCAAGGCCCGGTGGGGGGCGGTCGTTGAGCAGGACCTCGAGGTTGCGAAAGGGCAGGAACCGGCTGCCGGGGGCTCGCACCGCGGCGTCGATCCACGCCTCGTCCCGGCGTTCCCGTTCGCCCCGGTCGAGCGGGTTGCCGGCGAATGGATGCGGCTCTCTCATCGTCCGCGGGGCGCTTGCACACTACGGTCCTGGCGTGATCGCTTCAGCAGGTCGAGGCCCGCAGGCGTCAGTCGATAGCATTGATTCGATGGCTCGGGGCTTTCGGCTCGACAGGCCGTCGTTGCCCGGTACGAGCAGCTTCATACGTCCCCGTCAGCTTGGCCCTCGAGCCAGGCAAGATTGAAGCGACACACCCAGGCGCGGTAGCCACACAGGATGGTGCCATCGTCGAGCACCACCAGCGACGAGTAGCTGGCGTCCTCGTCGATACGCCGTGCGACCGGCCAGGTCTGGCACTCGTCGTAGCTCACCCGCACCGTGAGGTCGCGCCGCGCGGCGCTGCCGATCTCGCGGGTATGCAGTTGGTTGACCCCTTCGAACGAGGCGGGGTTGCTGAACAGAATCGGGCCGCCGCCTTGCTGCGCAGAAGCCGAGTAACGCGTCAGCGCGGCGTGGCACCGTCCTTCGATCAGCGTCTGGTCGACGCCAAACTCGGTGAAACTCTCGCCGCCGTCGCGGCTGATGCACCACGACCGGTACCCGAGGCTGCGCGGGTCGTGGTTGCGGTTGTTCATGTAGACGGCGCCGTCGGCCAGCTCCACGATGCAGGCTTCACCCACATAGCCCTGGGAGCTGCCGCCCCAAAGCCAGGTCTCGCCATGGTCGTCGCTGTAGATCACGGCATTGTGGGCTTCGCTGTCGAGGACCTGGGCGATCTGCCCTTCGCCGTCGTCGTAGACCTGGCCCAGCGCCGGATGGTAGTACAGGATCCGGTGCTGGGCGGGGTCCACCTCCTGCCAGTTGCCGGTGAAGTAGCGTGCGGGCACCAACAGCCGGCCGGCGTGGCGACCACGTCGTAGCTGGATGCCGGCGCCGATGAACCACGCCAGCCCGGCCTCCGGATAGGTGAAGAATTGATCGGTCACATCAACCGTGTCCCAGTTGCTGCCACCATCCCGGCTGCGCGCCATGGTCAGGCACGCGCCGCGCCCGGGGGCCAGCTCATAGTGTTGAATCAGCCACGACTCGGACATGGGCTGACCGGCGTCGTCCTGCAGTGGATAGGTGCCTTGATTGAACAGGAAGATCTCACCGGTTGTGGCGTCCACGACGCTGGATCGGACTGCCCGGGTTTCCGGCTCCCACCACTTGGTCTGCTCCGTAAACCAGGTGCGTCCGCCATCCCGGCTGCGCGCGCGCAGATGCAGCCACGGGAATCCGTGGTCCGCGCCGCCGGGCATGCGCGCCCGGGCCAGCTTGAAGCCAAACGCCAGCACGTCGCCGGATCGCGTCACCTCAAGATAGACCCCTTCGGCGGCGACATCCGGGTCTTCATCCCACACCCGCACGCGATTGAAGAACGGCCGCTCGTTGCTCTCGCGATGCTCAAGCATAGGGGTCCGCGGCATCAAGCAGGCCGTCGCCGACGAAGTTGTAAGCCAGCACGGTGACCACGGTAACAGACCGGGAAATGAAGAGCCAGGGAGCGATCGCCACGCTGCGCACATTCCAGGCGCTCTGCAGCAGGGCGCCCCAACCCCCTTGTGTTATACTGCGGCAACCGATGAAGGATCACAGCGCGGGCGTCACCTCATCGAGACTCTTGGCAGCCACTGCCGGGATGGTCTGCATCCTCGCTCTGCTGACCTCGTGCGATCCCCCGGGTCTCCCGGACGACCGGACCATGCCGGAGCCGGCGGACTCCCAGCCCATGGACTCAGAGGACTGCATCTGGAGCGACCACTTCGCGAATCCCGTCTATACCGGGACGAACG
>CAYFXT010000216.1:0-5412 GCA_964346995.1 uncultured Spirochaetaceae bacterium
CTATATGTATTCAAGTGGTTTACACGGTATCGACTCTGGAACTTCGGTTTAATTTCTGTCGGCGCTCGGGCGCCAGCAGGCTGTACTCGCTGCGTGACGGGGGAACCTTGTACCTGACTGGAGCGGGGTCTCCTATCACGACGAGTACCTCGAGATCGAGGAGGCTTTGGCGCACACTCTCATATCGCCAATGGGCGGCCAGCATCGGCGCCTGCAGGCCGCGGCACAGGATGTTACCGCGATTGGTGAGGGTCCACCTCGATGCGATGCTACTGGGGCGCCGGTTGGAAGTAGCTCAGGGCATGGTCGAAGGCCACGATGCCAATGCGCGATCCGAGCACCCTCCCCGGCAGGTCATCGACGCTCGGGTGGATGCCGCCGTACAGACGGGAGATCCCCGCCTCGTCGGCGGCGTCATAGTAGGTGGCCCACTGGAGGTGGATCGTCTCGCTCGGACCTGTCTCGAACGCGAGGAAGTCGCGGGCCGGCGCGACGAATTCTCCCAGACCACCTGGGAAGTATTCGTTACCGGTGAATCGGGTCAGCACCTCGGCCGCGGCGCGGCTGAATGTGCTATGCCCTGAGACGTAGCCAGCGAACGGTGGGGTGACAAACGTATCGCGTTGGTAGGGCACCCACTCGGTGCCAAGCAGCCAGCCGACACCCCAGTACTCGTTGCCAGTTAATTCGGACGGAGTCTGTCGTTTGGTGATGACGGGCTCGGGAATGATGCTCACGGCCATCGCGCCCGGTTCGAACGTCCTCTGGATGACCGACGCAGCCTTACCTCGCCACCCGTACACCGCGAGCTCGCCAACGTATTGCGCAAGGTGTGCGTGCCGCCCGCCTAGCGCCGCAGATTCCGCGGTGATCACCTCTACCAGTCCCGGCTCGAGCGGTAGTCCGTGAGGGTGGTAGGAGGGCAGATCGACGTCGGTGGATTGGCCCAGTGCCGCCATATACCGAACGGCGGTGATCGGCCGCACGTAGTCGTAGTGGCCCTTGATGCCCCACGCAGCAACTGCAGCGTCGTGAACGGCGCCGTTCAGCGCCAGGTAGAGCTTCACGTCCCACTCCAACGGATCCAGCTCTTCGCCTGTACCGCCTAACAGCCGGCGCTGCTCCGGGTGGTCGGTCACGTAGTTGGCAAGGGTGTTCCAGTGTCCGGGCGGCGTCTCGGAATCGGGCCCGTCGGCCCAGAACTCGGCGATCACCCGCGCCCAGTCTCCGCGCTTCACCAGGTTTGCCGCGTAGGGACGGCCAGTCACTGGGTTCAGCGCATGTCCCCGCCCGTCGTTGGCGCCCAGAGCGTTGCCGCCTCGGGCAGCCGGCCCGATGTCCATGCGCACACCGTCGTCGGGGCTGAGTGTCGCGCTGAAGCGGAGTACTTCCGTGAACACCTCCTGGTACTCCCGCGACCGCTCGCCGCCGAGACGCGGCGGCGAGCCAGGGTCGTAGTACACCCCGGGTGCTGCAATCTCCGTGCCCGACAGCGCGAACGGTGCGACCCGCCCCCAGTGCGACCCGACGAAGCGCTGCACGTTCCCCGGCTGTCGGCGTCCAGCCTGATCCACGTATTCCAGCAGCGAGAGTGGCTGCCAGCGGTTGGGATCCGCCAGCTCGCCGACGCCGGGTTGCGCAACCATGAGGGGCTGGTTGACCGGGGTGTAACCGGTCTCGAAGGCATAGTCCCCCAACTCGTCTGCGCCATCGGTGAGGCCACGCACGATGACGCGGGCCGCCGCCCGGTTACCTACGGCGGCTGGACTGGTTCCGTGGAGCTTGTCGTTGGCCTTGTCGTAACCAAGCTCCTCGAGCAACCGATCGAAGCTCGGCAGCGATTGTTCGGCCCCCGGAGAGTCGCGATACCGATGGGAGAGGACGCGGTACGCGGCATAGCTGATCGCCTCTCGGCGCGCAGCGGCCGTATCGTCACTCCGCATACGTTCTTCGGCCAACACCGGCCGGGCGGTCGAATCGTAAACTGCCCACGCATCCCACATTGCAACGGAGACATGGTAGAGATTGCGCGCGTGAATCGTTGGACGGGCGTAGTCGTTGCGAATCGCCATGAGTATCACCTCGTTCCAACGTCTGGCAACGGATTGCTCTTCGCACGTTCCGGTCTCCACTGCCAGGATTGTGGCCGCGAAGCATACGCACGCGCACAATACAGGATTGCATCTCGAAGCGAACGAAAGCATCAGCTCACGTGAACCGTCGGCATCGGTGTCGTCGTCGAACGCAGATCATACGGCGCAACGCGATGACGGCGGCCGCCGAGCTGCGACGCCCAAGCCCGTAAAGGAAGGCCGCTACACGGCGACCCCGGCCGCATTCTCCTGTCAGCCAGCATATCGCTATATCGCTCGCTGTCTTGACAGGGGAAATGCCTGACCGTAGCATGCCGCAACCTATAGGCGAAAGGAGGGAGACCGAACACGACTGTAGACGTAGGCTTGATGTGCGCTACTCAATCAGGATGCCCGGCGCGCCACTCGGGCCCCGCCGATGGCAGCTCACATAGTTCTATCAGAATAAGGGAGATCGATGACAAAGAAGACAGTTGCTCTGTTGGCGATCATCAGCATCGCCAGCGTTGGCCTCTGGGCCACTGGTACTGGTGAAGTTGAGTCGGCAGGGGCCGCAGAAGCAGAGATGGTGACGATTCGGCTGACCAAGCTCGACGGCACCACGGTGACCAAGCAAGTTGAGAAACCGCGCTACGGCGGCTGGGCGATCGAAGCCTACGCGAATGGTGGTACCTCGACACACCCAGCGGGTCCGAGTCACCTGGCATGGCCGAACTCATCACCCTACGACCGCCTGTTCGGCATCGATTACTCGCGCGGCGTCTCCGGCACCGGTGAGTTCCCCGGCCCAGGTGACCCGTCCCTGCAGTGGATAATCGGCGACGTCGCCGAGAGCCGCGAGCAGACCGGTCCCACGACGGCGCGGTTCAAGATCCGCCGCGGCGTCCATTTCTGGGAGAAGGATCTCGTCGCGCAGCCCGTCGCCCAACTGGAGTCGGCGTACGGCCGCGAGCTGAACGCCCACGACGTGGTGTGGTCGGCGAACTCCGTGATAGCGCACCCGGCCTGCGCCTGCCTCGGCGGCCAGACCTGGACCGCCGTCGACGACTTCACGGTCGAGGTGACGTGGGAAAACCCGGATTACACCTGGGAGGCCTTTCGTGCGACCGGCGCGATGTCGCTGCGGCCGGTGGAGACAGAGGGATTGGACGAGACCAACTGGCGCAACGGCCTCGGCACCGGGCCGTTCATCTGGTCCGATTACCAGGAGGGTCAGTTCGCCCAGTACGTGAGGAACCCCAATTACTGGAAAGCCGACCCGCTGCACCCGGATAACCAGTTGCCCTACATCGATGGCCACCGCATCCTCGACCTCAAGGAGAGCGAAGCGGTGGGGGCAGGGCTGCGCACCGGTCAGATCGACCGCAACGGCGGTCTGTTTGCCTTTCTGCCGGCGAGGTGGCAGGAGTCGTTGGCCGAGAGCAACCCCGAAATCAACTCGGGTGTTGGCCAGTGGCGGCAGTCGATCTTCCACATGCGCACGGACAAGCCTCCGTTCAACAACATGAAAGTGCGGCAGGCGTTGTGGCTCGCCATCCCGCACGAGGAAGTCAACGAGCAGTTCTACGGCGGTCTCGGCTTTCCGTACTCATGGCCGGCGTCGCCGATCAACGGGCCCTTCTTCGTCGAGAAGCAGGACCTGCCCTCCACGCCACTGCTCACCCACGAGGGATCGGGTGCCAGCGCGCAGTCGCTGATCGGCCGCGACGTCGATCTGGCGAAACGGCTGCTGGCTGAGGCCGGCTACCCGGACGGCTTCGAGTTCGAGCTCCTCAGTCCGCCAGAGTGGCAGGAGTTTGCCGAGCTGTATCCCGCGTACTGGGAGGACATCGGCGTCACTGCCAACATCAACGTGCAGGAGTCCGCGGTCGTGTCGTCGATGATGCTCGGCTTCGAGTACCAGGACATGGTCGCGAACGATTGGGGCAACATACCGAGCGCGTTCTCTACGCTCACGCACTACTACACCCCCGAAAGTAGCTGGAACTACTCGCGCGCGGCCAACGCCACGTTCGACCAGTTCCGCGCTGAGATCGCCGGTTTGCCGCCCGAGCAAGGTGTCGAACGCTACCGGGAGTACTTCGCGTACGCCTTGGAGCGCGCCGATACGATCAACGTGGTTGCCGAGCCGACCTTCTTGTTCTGGCAGCCGTGGGTCAAAGGCTACAACGGCGAGATGACGCTCGGTTGGGATCGCTGGCTAGCGATGGCCCGCCACTACTGGATCGACACCAACATGAAGCGAGAGCTGTCCGGTCGCCCCGCCGACGGCTAGCCAACCGCGGCAGGACCGCGGCTGATGCGAAGGGGCTGGGGCAACCCGGCCCCTTCTTCTCATCCCATGCAGTTGTACATCATTCGCCGCTTGCTGCTCATCATCCCGACGATCTTCATCGTTACGGTCATCGTCTTCTTTTCCATTCGCATGATCCCTGGCGACGTCGTGGACCTGATGGTGGCCGGCATGGCCGGCGCTGGTATGATCGAGGATCCCCGCGACGCGATTCGCGAGGCGCTGGGGCTGGACCGGCCCATGTTGACGCAGTACGGCAGGTGGGTAGGCAACCTGCTGCGCGGCGACCTCGGCGATGCGTTCGTCAGCAGCGAGTCGGTCACCAGCCTGATTCTCAATCGCCTGCCGGTCTCGCTCGAGCTCGGGGCCATGGCGCTGGTCATTTCCCTGTTGATCGCGCTGCCGGTGGGGATCTACTCGGGCATCCGCCCCGATACCGTGTTGGACTATGTCATGCGCAGCTTCGCGATCCTGCTGATCACCGTACCAAGCTTCTGGATTGCGCTGATGGTGTGGGTGTATCCTGCACTGTGGTGGGGCTGGGCGCCGCCTATGATCTACACCCGGTTCACCGCCAACCCGATCCGCAATATCACCTCCCTGCTGATCCCGGCGAGCATCCTCGGCATGTGGCTGTCCGGGGTAACGATGCGGTTGACGCGGACCATGGTGCTCGAAGTGCTGCGGCAGGACTACGTGCGTACGGCGTGGGCGAAGGGCCTGAGAGAACGTGTGGTGGTGCTTCGCCACGTGCTGCGCAACTCACTGCTGCCGGTGGTGACCATGGTGGGCCTGATGCTGCCGGTAATGGTCGGCGGCGCGGTCATCGTTGAGTCCTTGTTTCAGTTGCCCGGACTCGGCAGCCTGCTGGTGTTCGCCATCGAGCGTCGCGACTACCCGATCATCTCTGGCGTCAACCTGGTGGTGGCCGGGTTCGTGCTGATCGTGAATGTGCTGATCGACCTGAGCTACAGCTATCTGGACCCGCGCATCCGGTACACGTAGAAGCGCACAAGGGTATGAGGG
>CAYFXT010000217.1:0-5376 GCA_964346995.1 uncultured Spirochaetaceae bacterium
CAGATCCCTTAGCAGAGCCCGCGGCGGACCCCGTCGAGTTCAGCGTCGTGCGCAGTTGCGTGCCCCGACCACCACCGGCGGGGCGTCGAGGTCCTCGAAGCAGAGCCGCGTCAGGTTGGAGGCCACGGTGTGCAGAAAGCTGCCGCGGTCGCAGGCGTCGGAAGCCAGCACGACGCGGCCGGTCTTGCGCACCGATGCCGCTATCGGCTCCAGATCCAACGGATTGAGGAAGCGCGCATCGAACACCTCGGCGGAGAGGCCGTGCGCGTCGCGCAGTTCGTCGGCCGCCTGCAGAGCGCGGTACAGGGTGGCGCCGATGGTCACGATGGTGAGATCCTCTCCCGCGCGGCGCAGCACCGGCTGGCCCTCCTCCACTTCGTAGTAATCGCGCGGCACGCCGCCGGCCACGAACTCCTCGCCGTAGTCGTACAGCCGCTGGCTCTCGAAGAACACTATCGGGTCGGTGCCCTGCAGGGCGCGGTTGAGCATCCCCTTGGCGTCGTAGGGCGTGGCCGGGAAGTACACCTTGAGGCCGGGGATGTGCGCCAGCAGCGACGACCAGTCCTGGGAGTGTTGGGCGCCGTAGCGGTTGCCCACCGAGACGCGCATCACCAGGGGAAGCTGCAGCACGCCGGCCGACATCGCCTGCCACTTCGCCATCTGGTTGAGGATTTCGTCGCCGGCGCGGCCCATGAAGTCGCAGTACATCAGCTCCACCACCACGCGCCCGCCGCTCATCGCATAGCCCACCGCACTGCCGGCGATCGCCGCCTCCGAGATCGGCGAGTTGAACAGGCGGTGGTAGGGCAACAGCTCGGTAAGGCCGCGGTACACGGCGAAGGCGCCGCCCCAGTCGCGGTTCTCCTCGCCGTAGGCGACCAGCGTCGGGTCCACGGTAAAGCGGTGTGCCAACGCCTCGAACAGGGCGTCGCGGTAGGACACCACCCGCGACCGCGGCAGCACCTTGCCGTCCGCGCCGAACGCGCTGCGGGAACGCTTGGCGATGGCCACGACGCGCGGATTGTCGGCCAAGCTGCCGGCCAGCTCCGGCTCGCCCCCCGCGAGGGCGGTGCGCGACTGGCCCGAGAACATCACCGATGCGATGAGGCGCGCCTCCCGGTCGGGTCGTGGCGAGTGCTCCGGCGACACCGCCAGGCGGCACACCAGCTCCATGGCGTCGCCGGCACGCTCGGCCTCCTGCTCCAGCTCGGCGGTACTCGCCAGATCGTGCTGCTGCAGGTAGGCGGCATACCCGGCCAGGGAGTCCGCTTCCTGCCACTGCGCGATCTCCTCGCGGGTGCGGTAGGAGGCCGCGTCGGAGGGCGAGTGGCCGGCCAGGCGATAGGTGACGGTGTCGAGCAGCACGGGTCCGCGGCCCGCTTCCAGGAGCTCCCGCTTGGCGGCCACCGCGGCAGCCACCGCCAGCGGGTTGTAGCCGTCCACGCGTTCGGCGTGCAGCCCATCAGCGTTGACGCCGGCGCCGATCCGCGCCAGCACCTCGAAACCCATCGTCTCGCCGGCGGTCTGGCCGCCCATGCCGTAGAAGTTGTTGAGGAAGTTGAACAGCATCGGCGGCGCGCCGCCCACGTCCGCATCCCACAGGGTGCGGTACTGCTCCATGGCGGAAAAGGTGATCGCCTCCCAGGTCGGCCCGCAGCCGGCCGCGGCGTCGCCGATGTTGGCGATCACGATGCCCGGACGGCGGGTGCAGCGCTTGAACAGCGCGGCACCGGCGGCGATCGGCGCCGAGCCGCCGACGATGGCGTTGTTGGGCATGCTGCCGAACGGTGCGAAGAAGGCGTGCATCGAGCCACCCAGGCCGCGGTTGACGCCGGTGGTGCGGGCGAAGATCTCCGCCAGCACGCCGTACAGGATGAAATGGCGCGCCAGATCCTGCGCCGAGTCCCACTGCGCCGCCGGCTCGATGACGCGCAACACGTCACCGTCGAGGTAGCCCTCCATGATGCGCTGCAACTCCGTCTCCGGCAGCACGCGGATCGCGCGTGCGCACTTGGCCAGGATCTCGCCGTGGCTGCGGTGCGAACCGAAGATCAGGTCGTCGGGCGTGAGCGGCAGGCACAGCCCCACCACCGCCGCCTCCTGACCGATCGACAGGTGGGCGGCGCCGGGATGCTCATACGGAATGCCGCGATAGGCGCCCTGCGTCTTTATGTCGCCGAGCATGCTCTCGAAGGCGCGAATCATCACCATGTCGCGGTACACGTCGCGCAGGGCGGCACTGCCCCAGCGTTCGCGTTCCGCCCGTGGATCGGACCGGTAGCGGTTCAGCGGGATCGGCGCCGTCTCCAGCCAGCCGTCCTGGCGCACCTGCTCCGGTGCGATCACCATCGACTTCGGCATCCTCGTCACTCCCTCGGGTAGCGCGCGTCGGGATTCACCATTGCACTTCCCACAGCACGTCGCGCAGCGCCTCAGACACCGTGGGATGGGGAAACACGATCTCGCGCAGCTCCTCGACGCGCAACTCCGCTTCGATCATGGTCGCGGCGCCGAAGATGATCTCCGAGGCGGGCGTGCCGATCATGTGCACGCCGAGCAGCACGTGACTGTCGGTATCGACGATCACCTTGACCAGCCCGCGCGGCGCTGCGTGGGCGCCGGTGCCGGGAGCGAGATGCTCGGCGAGAAAGCGCCCGTTGGCGGCCAGCGGCAGGCGCGCCACCCGCACGTTGCGCCCGGATGCGCGCGCGGTCTCCTCGGACAGTCCGACCCCGGCGATTTCGGGCAAGGTATACACTACCCACGGCACCGCGTGATAGCGCATGCGGTTGCTGCCGGGCCGCGGCGACGCGATCGCATCCACTGCCACCTCGCCCATCCGCGAAGCAGCGTGGGCAAGCAGGGAACGCCCGGTGACGTCGCCCACGGCGTACAGGCCGGCCACGTTGGTGCGCATGAACGCGTCCACGGTCACGCCGCGGCGGTTGAACACTGCCCCCGCCGCCTCCAGCCCCAGGCCGTCGGTGTTTGGTACCCGCCCGGTAGCCAGCAACACCAGATCCGCGGGCTCCTCCCGTTCGCCGTCCGCCGTGGCGATGGCGACCCCGGAAGCGGTAATGGCCGACACCCGTGCCTGCACGTGCCAGGTCACTCCCGCGAGTGCGCTCTTGAGCTGGCGCACGATGTCCCTGTCCACCCCGGCCAGGATGTCATCCAGCATCTCCACCACTACCACCTCGCAGCCCACGGCGTGGAAGTAGCAGGCGAACTCCATGCCGATGTAGCCGCCGCCGACGATCACCACCCGTTTCGGAAGCGCCTGCAACTCCAAGGCGCCGGTGCTGTCCACCACGTGCGGCAGATCGCCGCCGGGGATCGGCGGGCGAGCGGCGCGCGACCCGGTGGCGACGATGATGTTGCGGGCGCCCAGTTCGCGCCGGTCCACGGCCAGCCGGCCACGCCCGGTCACGACCGCAGTGCCGCGCTCCACCGTCACGCCGTGCCGTTTCATCTGACTGGCCACGCCGCCGCGCAGCCGCTCGGTGACCGCGTTCTTCCAGGCCATCGCGGCGCCCAGGTCGTAGCGCGCATCGCCGACGGTCACCCCGTAGGCAGTGCTGCCGCGCGCCTGCTGCAACAGCTTGGCGGAGTGGATCAGGGTCTTGGTCGGGATGCAGCCGGAGTTGAGGCACACCCCGCCCAGGTGACCGCGCTCCACCAGCACCGTCTTCAGGCCACGCGCCGCCGCCCGCTCGGCCGCCACGTATCCGCCGGGACCACCGCCCACGACCGCCAGGTCGAAGTCGCTCATGTCTGCCTACAACGCGGCCAGCAGATCGATGTCGGCGAGCGCGGCGCCAAGCGCCCTCAGGAAACGCGCCGCCGGTGCGCCGTCCACCACCCGATGGTCGATGGTCAGCGACAACCCGAGGTGGCGGCGGTAGCTGATCCGGGCCGGATCCGGTACGCCGGGCGCGGTCGGATTGGCGACCACCGGCTTCAGCGCCAGCGCACCAACCCCGAGAATCGCTACCTGCGGCAGGTTGAGGATCGGCGTGAAGCTCTCCACCCCGAGCGCGCCGAGATTCGTGACCGTGAAGGTGCCGCCCTGCAGCAGGTCGGGGCTGATCGATCCCGCCTGCGTGGCGGCGGCCAGCTCGTGGGCGCGCTCCGCCAGCGCGGCAATGGAGAGCCGGTCGGCGCCAGAGATCACCGGCACCACCAGCCCGCGCCCGGTATCCACGGCAAACGCCAGTTGCACCGCGCGATGACGTTCGATGCGGTCGCCCGCGACCACGGCGTTGAGCTCCGGATAGTGCGGCAGCGTGCGTGCCACGGCATGGAGGACCAGGTCGTTGATGGTAACGCCGCCCAGCCCCAGGTGTTCGGGGCTCGCCTTCAGGCGCGCGCGGTAGGCAAGCAGCGCTTCGGCGTCCGCGCTGGCGTTCATCGTGAGCTGGGCGGTGTCGCGCAGCGACTGCTGCATCCGCTCGCTGATCAGCTTGCGCACGCCGGTGATCGGCACCGCCTCGGCCGGTTCCGCGGCGGGGGCCGGCGCAGCGGGGGCCGCAGCTTCCGCCGCCAAGTCGGCGAGGGTGACGCGGCCGCCGATGCCGCTGCCGGTTGCGGGCACCGGCGCGCCGGCCGCGGCGGCCGCGCGGGCGGCGCTGGTCAGTGCGGGCCGCGCCTGCGCCGCCGCCACCACGTCGCGCTCGATGATGCGCCCGTTCGGGCCGCTGCCCGCCACGGCGGTGTAGTCGACGCCCAGCTCGGCGGCGCGGCGCCGGGCGCGCGGCGAGGCGGCGGGGCCCTTCCCGGATGCCCGTATACCGCCGTCCGACGGGAAGCCCGTCACGGTGGCACCCGGAACCGCAGTCGGAGCCGGCGCAGGCACGGTAGCCGGCGCAGCGGGGGCGGCCGCCGCGGGTGGCGCGGTGGCCGGCTCAGCGGTCGCGGTCGCAGCCGGTGGCGCCATGGTCGGCGCGGGCACCGCTGCCGCCGGTGGCTCCGGTCCGGGAGCCGGAGCAGCCTCGGCGGAGCCCTCTCCGTCAGGAGCCGCCGCCGCAGCGCTAGAGGATGGAGGCTGTTCGCCGGGCTCGCCCACCGCGGCGATCGGGGTAAGCACCGCCACTTCCTCGCCCTCGGCTGCGAAGTGTGCCAGCAGCGTGCCCGCGGCCGTCGACTCCACCTCGAAGGCCGCCTTGTCGGTCTCTATCTCGCACAGCAGCTCGCCGCTCGCCACCGCCTCGCCCGGCTGCTTGAGCCAGCGAACGATGGTGCACGCCTCTACCGACTGCCCCTGCCGCGGCATTACGATTTCTGTCGCCATATGATCGGCTCAGCATAGCCGGTAGCCGGGAACAAGTTCGACCCCCCCCCCCCCCACCCAACCCACGCCCCCCCCCTGGGAAACGC
>CAYFXT010000218.1:0-5332 GCA_964346995.1 uncultured Spirochaetaceae bacterium
CCGGCGCGCCCAGGCGCGGCGCAGTCGCCGGCAAGGAGGAGAGGAGTTTGGCAATGCGAGTAGGTATTCTGGGCTGCGGGCGCATGTCCCGCCACCACGCCAAGCGGGTTCTGGAACATTCCGACGCCGAGCTGGCGGCGCTGTGCGACGTCGACACCGCGCTCGTCGAGCGTTGGGTGGAGGAACATCTGCGCGCACCGCTGGCAGGCCTCCCGGCGCCGCCGGCGTATGCGGACGCCGCAGCCATGTACCGGGAAGCCGGCCTCGACGCGGTGGTGATCTCGACCCCGCATACGGCCCACTTCGCGCATGGCAGGCAGGCGATCGAAGCCGGCTGCCACGTATTCATGGAGAAGCCGATGGTGACCGACACTTCCCAGGCGCGCGAGCTGGAGCGGCTGGTGGCGGCCTCCGGGCGTATCCTGGTGGTCGGCTACAACACGCCGAGCACGCCGGCGTTCCGCTACCTGCGCGAGGTGGTACGCTCCGGCAGGCTCGGCAAGCTGGAACTGGTGGATGGCTTCCTGTCGCAGAACTGGCGGGCCCCCAACACCGGAAGCTGGCGCCAGGATCCGGAGCTGTCCGGCGGCGGCCAAGCGTACGACAGCGGCTCGCACCTGCTCAACAGCGTTGTGTGGACGGTCGAGTCGTCGCCGCAACAGGTGTTCGCGTTCATGGACAACCAGGGCACACCGGTCGACATCAACAGCGTGCTGGTGGTGCGCTTCGCCAACGGCGTGATGGCCAGCATCACGGTCAGCGGCAATTGCGCCAGCGCCGGCGCGGGGCTGGTGTTCATCTTCGAGAACGGTCGCGTCGAGATCGACGGCTGGACCGGCTCCTGGATCCGCGTGTTCGACGCCGACGGCGAAATCGAACCCGAACTTCCGGGTGGCGCCGGGTCTCCAATCGGCAACTTCATCGCCGCGGTCCTCGGTCGTGCCGAGCCGGTGACCAGTGCGCGCAACGGTGTAATCTTCAGCGAGCTGATGGACGCAGTGTACGCCTCCGCGGCGAGCGGGGCGCCGGCATCTCCGCCGACCTGATCGGTCGTCCGGCTGCGGGCACCGGCAAGGAACGCGCGCACCGGCAAGGAAGCTGCGCCGGAGGTCGGGGACTTCTCGATGGTGTAGCAATTTCTCGATGGTGTAGCGGAGCATCGCAAGTCGCGGATGGATGCCAACTTGCGCGGCGGGATCAGCAACCGTGGCAGAAAGCGCGCCTTCTCGGGTCGATGCACGCCTCCAGCACGGCAAGCAGCGCGGGTCGCGGCCCCCCCTGGCGCGGGAGCCGGACCGTTTCAGTGACCATCGCCCCCCGCGCCCGGCGTCGTCGCGGGTGGTTCTGCCAGCCGGCGCAACCATAGTCGTATCAGGGTGACCAGGATGATCGCCGAGGCGGCGGCCGCGGCCGCGGCGAGCAGGAACAGCATCGTCGCATCCGTGCCCTGCAAACGCGGCGCCAGGTTCACCGCCAGCAGGGCAACCAGATAGGCGCCAGCCGCGCCCAACCCGCAGCTCCGCACCAGGTGGCGCCAGCGCGACGCGTACTCGTCGAAGCGCACCGCGCGGGCGTACAGCGCCACCCAGTCGTAGCCGAGCTCCAGGATCAGAAAGACCGCGATCCCGACGCCGAGGGCGCCCCAGAAATCGGTGCCGCGCCCCGCCACCAGCACCGCTCCCCAGTAGGCCGGCAACAGCAGCGCGGCGCCGGCCGTCAGCAGGCGGTAGCGGCGCAGTGCGGCGCCGGCCAGGGCGGCCGCCACCGCTGCGGTGGCCAGTACCGCGACGCCGCCCGAGGCATCGATGCTCAGCACGTACAGAGCCACCAGCAGCGGCAGGATCAGCACCAGGGCGCGGATCATCGCACGCCGCTCGCCACTGCCGAGCCGGCTCCGGCTCGGCGCAGACTGTCGATGCCGCGCGCCACCAGTTCCGGCGGCGTATCGGCGGCGCACGGCACCACCGGCAGCCCGGTGTGCTGCAGCCTGCGCAGGCGCTCCTCCAGCTCCAACCGCCACAGGGAGGCGGCCGCGGAGCCGAGCAACCGGCTGCGCACGTCGCGCCGGTGCCGCCGTTCCGCCTCCTCGGCCGCGGCCGCCGCGTCGAGCGCTATCAGCACCACGTTGAAGCCGCGGGCGTGCAGATCGCCGACGGCGAAGGCGAAGCGTGCGTCGATGAGACCGGAGATGGCAATGATGAACGCTCTGGCCGGCAGAATACGGCTGGGGATGGTGCGCAGATCCTGACCGACGAAGCTGCGCCGCACCGAGACGTCGGTGAGGTTCTCCAGCAGCCGGTAGCGTTGTCGGTGCCCGCTGGCGGGAATCACCCACTTCAGGATGCCGCTCAACTCGATCAGGCCGACGCGGTTGCGGGTCGCCAGAAAGTGGTCGGTGAGGCTGGAGGCGATACGCGTCGCCGTATCGAGCAGCCGCACCCCCGGCGGCCCCGCGTCGGCGAACGTATCGAGCAGCAGAACGATGTCGGCGTTGCGCTCGGGAGCGAAGTCGTTGACGTGCAGGGCGTCCATGCGCAGCGACGCGCGCCAGTTGATGCTGCGCAGCCGGTCGCCCGGCACGTGCGGGCGCAGCTCGGCGATCTCCAGACCCTCGCCAACGGTCGGTGCGGGGTAGTTGCCCATATACACCTGGGTGCGCACCGGCCGCACCGGGTGGGCGATCGGGGTGACGAGCGGCCGCACCGTCAGCTCGCTGCGCGGCGCCTCGGCCAGTTCCCAGCGCACCAGGGCGGAAGCGTCGTGCCAGCGTTGCTGCAGAGCGCCCAGGGCGATCCGTGCGCGGCGGTGGAACTGCGCCCGATAGTGGAACCGCTCGGCGTTGCCGGCGTACAGCGGACGGACGATGCGGTTGGTGCCGGTAGTGACCTGTGCCCAGGGCGGCAGCGGGTCGAGCAGTTCCAGCACGCCCACGTCGGCATCGGGCTCCACCTCGATGTGCACGTCCACCGGCTCGTCCTCATGCACCGAGCTCTGGGTGACCAGATAGCGGGTGCGTACCCGGGGTTCGCCCTCGGTGAACAACCCGGTCAATATCGCTGCGACGAACGGCGCCACCGCCACCAGCGGTTCCGGCCGGCCGATGATGACGGCCGCCAGCACCGAGCCGACGACGACGACGAAATAGAGGGTCAGACGCCCGCTGTAGCGCTTTACCGGAGACCGGCTCATGGCAGGCGAGCGAGCTTCCGCGCCACGGCGGCGAGGGCGACGGCGGTAGCGCGGCGCCCGTTCAGCCACCAGGCAAGCGACCAGCGCGGGGCACGTGCCGAAACCGCCAGCCGTTGCAGCTCGGCGCTCACCGCGGCGGCGGCCGCACCCGGCTGCTTGCTTTCCAGAGATTTCTCCAGCCGCGGCACGACCACTGAAGTCAGATAGGAAGGGCTGCGCGCTGCGGCGTCGAGCTGATGGAGCAGCTCCTGGTAGGAGTCGGGAGCCGCGCCTGCGGCCCCGTCCGCAACGGACCTTGGTGCTTCCGGGAGACCCTCATCGGTCTCGCTCCGGCGCTGCTCGCGGATGGTGCGATGCGCGAAGCGAATGGTGATGCCGATGATGGTCAGGGCGACGACCCCCGCGACCGCGGTGGTGCGCAGGGCCGGGTCGTCGCCGGCGGTCAGTGCCCATACCAGCAGGCCGGCGGCAGCGACCAGCAGGGCGATGGCGCTGCGGCGCCCGGATTGCCGCTTTGGCAGTCCGTATTCTTCCGCGGCGTCGCTCATGCCGTGGCCAGGGTGTGGCGGATGTCGTGCAGGCAGCGCAGCGCGGTGTCGCGGTCGTCGCGCGAGATGTCGTGCTCACTGAAGCGCGCCACCTCGTAGCGGGCGGTCAGCTCCAGCAGGGCGCGCGCCGGCAGCGCCGGCAGGTCCCCTGCCAGCGCGCGTACGTACTCCAGCGGCGTGTGATGCGGCGGGCGCGGATGCTCGTGGCGAGCCAGAGCCATCTCCAGATACGCCCAGCAGCCGATCACGGCACGGCGGAAGTCGCGTTCCGCTTCCAGCTCGGCAATGGCCAGCTCGGTGGCGGCGGCCAGGTCGCGGCGCAGCTCCTCGGAAAGCTTCTCCTCCACCGGGGCAGCCTCCGGGGTGGCTCGCATCAGGCGGACGGCAAAGTAGCCCACCGCCGCGAATCCTGCCGCGAGAATGGCCATGAGAACGATCCGCGACCGGCGCGCGCGGGTGGCCGCGGTGAGCGGATCCTCCTCCAACTCCGGCACCGGCTCCGGTTCCGGCCCCTCTTCTTCCGGCTCGCCCTCTCCCTCGGCGCGTGGCAAGCGCTGTGGCTCCTCGTCGGGTATCACCAGAAACGACATCACCAGCGCTATCAGGAAGTAGAACACCAGGAAACCGACCACGACCATGATGATGATGCGCCACGGCGGTGCGTTGCTGCGCGCGTAGCGACTGCGATTGTTGCCGAGAGCGACGATGAGATAGGCAGCGGCCAACGCGCCCAGACCCAGGGTGGTAACTGCCAGCAGCGCGAGCAGCATGCTGGTGGCGCCGCCGCCGAGGCGTGGCACCATGGCGATGCCGTCGCTACCGGGAGTCAGCGGATCGACACGCGGCAGTACGGTAACGGCGATGACCAGCGCGGTGCAGATCAGCAGGGCAGCGGCGGCGAGGGGCAATATCCGCCGCCGTCCGGTTTCCGGACCGATCAACGGCAACCGCCGCGCGTACGCGAGCAGGCGGTCGACGCGGCTCATCCAAATCACACCATGCTCCTTGCCGGGCGGCATTACAGCACGCGCCCTCATCGGTGTCAAAGGCGGAATCGGGGGTTGTGGCGACCTCGTCACCGACCCACGACGGGCAGTATCACGGCAGGCGCCCGGGGGCGGGTGTAATGGTGGAACTCCCCTCCGCCCCCACGGCCGCGTGCGTTTCGTGGTAGCTTTACTCGCGCAAAGGCAACCCGTGGGTCGCGGCGCCGGGCGGCGCCCTGAACCGCGCGGGCTTGCCCAGGAGCAACAAACAGAAAATGCGACTACAGCAGGTAAGCGATCTCGCCCAGCGGGCGATCGACACGGTGGGGCAGGTGATCGTCGGCAAGGAAGAGGTGCTGGGGCAGGTGCTGATGGGCATCCTCTCCGACGGCCACATCCTGATCCAGGACAACCCCGGTCTGGCCAAGACGCTGATCGCCCACTCGTTCGCCGAGGTGCTCGACATCTCCTACAGCCGCATCCAGTTCACGCCCGACCTGCTGCCCGGAGAGATCACCGGCGGCTACATCTACAACCAGCGCGAGACGCAGTTCGAATTCCGGCGCGGGCCGCTGTTCGCCAACCTGCTGCTCGGCGACGAGATCAATC
>CAYFXT010000219.1:0-5305 GCA_964346995.1 uncultured Spirochaetaceae bacterium
CACGGATCAAGTTGCGCCATCTCTATCCCGTCATTAAAGATTGATAGAGGACTAGGTGCCGAGCAGCCAGCGGCGCACCTGCGAGACGGTCACTCCGGCGAGCGATTCGATGACCCGGTCGGCGTGGTTGAACGGCCAGCCGCAGGTGACGTCGTTCGGCACCGCCACCGTGTAGATCCCGGCCGCCTTGGCCGCCTGCGTACCGTTGGGCGAATCCTCGAACACGACAGCCTCGGACGCGGATATGCCGAGATCCTCCAGCGCCGCCAGGTAGATATCGGGCGCCGGCTTGGTACGCAGGTTCTCGGCGCGGCAGCGCACCGCGTCGAACCCGTCGCGCAGTCCGAGGCGCCGCAGCTCCGACTCGACCCGGTCGAGGGACGAGGACGATGCCACTCCCAGCCTCAACCCTGCCTCACGGGCAGCCGCGACAAGTTCCCGTACGCCGGCGCATGGGGGCAGCTTGTCACGGGTATCATTCGCGGTCAGTGTGGCGTGCTCCGCGGCGAGATCGAACCGGGGCCCGACCACCTGCTGCAGGTGTTTGAGCGGGTGGCGGTGAGTACCGACGAACTGCCGCCAGACCTCGGCGGGGAGCTCGAGACCGTGGCGGCGGTACGCATCGCGAACCAGTTCGAGCCAGGGCGTCTCGGTATCGACGATCAGCCCGTCGTAGTCGAAAATCAGGGCGCGCAGAGCCATCGTGGAGTGCCGATCTTACCGGATGCGCGACCGGGACGATAGGGCCGATCCGAGCCGGAGCCGTATCGCCGATGAACTGGACCACATCTCCCTGCCCAGAGCGATTTTCGGTATCAACATGAACCACTCCGATCCGGTGGAGCGGGAGATCAACAACGACATCGCCCGAATCGGTTTCCGCCAGCCAGTTCAGGTCGCGTACCAGGTTCCGCAGCATCGTCACTTCCCGGATGATTCGGTCCGCCCCCTCTCCCGGTTCCTGCAACCCGTCGAGCAACCCCTTCGCTTCCAGTTGAATGACGCTCAGTGGCGTGTTCATCTCGTGGGACAGATCATCGATCAGCCGGCGGCGGAGATTGCACTACGCTTGCAGGGCGGTCGCCATGCGATTGAACGCCGCGCTCATCTGTCCCAGTTCGTCGGCCGAGGTGACCGGCAGGAGCGCGCTGTCACCTCGGCGCTCTACCGTCCGGGCGGCTTCGGTCAGACGGGTCACCGGAGCCGTGATGCGGCGTGCGATCCAGGCCGCCACGGCCAGCGCCACCGCGGCGATCAGCACGCTACCGAACGCCGTCATGGTCAGCACGCGGCGCAGGAGGCCATGCGATTCGGTCGCCAGAAACGCGCGGTCCACGTCCATATAAACGACGCCGACCGGCTCGCCGGTTGCCCCATCGGTCACGGCTACCCGCTGTCCGCTCAACTCCGGGGCCGGCGTCCCGGTCCGCAGCCGGGCCAGGTTGTCGCGGATTACCGTACCGCTGCCGTCGACCACGACGATCCCGATGCGCTCGACGTGGAACGTCTCGGTGCCACGCTCTTCCCGTTCACCGCGACGTCCGTGTTGCTCCTCTCCATCGTAGCCATCGTCGTAGCGATAGCCGGCGTCGGCCAGCACCCGGTCCACCGCCGCCCAGCCGCCGGCCGAGCGGTATGCGCGGCTCAAGCTGCGCGCCACGTTGCCCGCTTCGACGGCGACGAGCTGTGCGACGAAGCCGTCCACCTGGCCCTGGACGACGTAGTAGCCGACCCCTACGCCGAGCGCCACGGCCAAGACCACGACGAGCACGAACGCGCGCAGGATGCGACCGTGCAGCGACGCGGCGAGTCTCACGAACGCTCCGCAACGAATCGGTATCCGAGGCTGTATACCGTCTGGATCGGCTGCTTCCCGTCTCTGCCGATCAGCTTGCGGAGTCTGAGAACGTGGTTGTCGATGGCGCGATCGTACGCGTCGAAGTCGTCGCTGAAGGCCAGCGTGATGAGTTGCTCGCGGGTAAGCACCGGATTGGGGTGGCGCACGAATGCAGAGAGCAACGCGAACTGCGCACGGCTCAGGCTGATCGGCCGCTCGTCGACGGTTACCTGCCGCGTCGTGTCGTCGATCGTGAAGGCGCCGCATTGCAGGACCTGCGGTACTCTGTCGTCGACGCGTCGCAACACCGCCTTGGCGCGCGCCACTACCTCGTCGGGATCGAACGGTTTGACGACGTAGTCATCGGCGCCGCCGTCCAACCCCGCGATACGATCGGCATGGGTCTCGCGCGCCGTGAGCATGATGATCGGCACGGCTGATTCGCGGCGCAGGGTGCGGCACACCTGCATCCCGTCGAGGCGCGGCAGCATCAGATCGAGCACGATCAGGTGAGGACGGTGCGAGCGGGCGAGACCGGTGCGTCCGTCGCCGGCGACTTCAGCGTGGAACCCCGCTCGTTCGAAATGGACCTTCAGCCAATGCGCGATCCGCGGTTCGTCCTCCACGTTGCGCACCTTGTCGTAGGTCTGATCCAGCGCAAGGGTGTTGCCGGACTCCTCCTCGCCGTGTTCGCCTCCATGCTCGCCTTCGTGCATCTCGCCCACGCCGGTACGCCGGTACAGCCGCCGAGCGCGGCCGCGGTCAGAAAGCCCACCAGCACCGCGAGCCGCAAACGCGTCGTTCATCAATGACGTGCCTGCCATTGTTCTCCTCCTCGGGGGAACCACCCCATGAATCGTCGTTCGAGGACGCTCGTCCTCATCGCACCCGAAGATTGGCGAAGAAATGTCGCACGAATATCTCATCCTGAATGATTGCGGGGGTCCTTTCCCCGCGGCGTTTGCCTATACTGACGGCGGGAGTTGTCCGTGAGCGCAAAACAGAAGGTGATCCTCGATATTGCATTTCGCCGCCTCGAGGAGGTGTTCCATCCAGACGACCTGGAGCATCTGCACGACATCGCCGACGTGGTGTGGGGGCGCAACGATCCGATGCCGGAGGCGGAGTTCGAGATCGCCAAGGGCGACGCGTTTGCCATCATCACCGGGAGATGGCGGCACGGGGACGTGGCCACCATGCCCAGGCTGCAGGCGATCTTGGAGATGGGCGGCCGCCACCCCAGCCCGGCGGTGCTCGACTACCGGGCCTGCTTTGCGCGCAACATCCGCGTGCTCAGCGTGGCGCCGGCGTTCGGGCCGATGGTCGCGGAGATGGCCCTGGCCATGGCGTTGGCCGCCGCGCGTGACGTGGTGTCCGGCTCGGTGGCGTTCCGGAGCGGCACGGAGCAGTATCAGCACCGCGGCAACGAGCGCAGCTTCACGCTGTACGACGAGACCGTGGGCCTGATCGGCTGCGGCAGCCTGGCGCGCAATCTCCTGCCGCTGCTCGCGCCCTTTCGCTGCAAGCTGCTGGGCTACGATCCGTGGCTCTCCGACCGTTACCTCCAGCGCATGGGCGTGCAGCCGGCCGCACTGGAGACACTGCTGGAGCAGTCCCGGGTGATCTTCGTGCTGGCCATTCCCTCCAATGAGAACCGCGCCCTGCTCGATCGCTCCCGCCTGGAGCTGATTCGGCGCGACGCAGTGCTGGCGCTGATGAGCCGCGCCCACGTGGTCGACTTCGACGCCTTGACCGAGCTGCTCTATGCCGGCCGCTTCAAGGCCGCCATCGACGTGTTTCCCAAGGAGCCGGTGCCGGCCGACCATCCGATCCGCCGCGCGCCGGGCGCGGTGCTGGCCGCGCATCGGGCCGGCACGGTACGCGAGGACCTGTGGGAGCTGGGCCGTATCGCGGTCAATGACATGGAGGCGCTGCTGCAGGGGCTGCCGCCGCGCGAGATGCAGCCGGCCGACCCCGCCATCGTGTTCCGGCTGCCGTGAGTCGGGGGCGCCGCGTTCCAATCCCCGTACCCGGGGACTGGGAGCGAGTGGGTTGGAGCGGCTGCGGGCGCTCCGCGGGGGGTTGAGATGGGTTGCATGCGCGGCCGCGTCCGAATGGTCGCGTTCGGCTTGAGCCTGCTGTTGGCGGCTGGCGGCAACGTCCTCGGAGATGGCGCCGGCGTGCCGGGAGACGAACCGGACGTCGAGTGGGTCTACGGTTACGGCGGATGGGAGACCGAAGAGCACCCGCACGCGGCGATCCAGGCGCGGGACGGCGGCTTCGTGATCGTCGGCGAATCCACCGGCTACCCCGGCACCCGCATCTTCGTGGTGCGCACCGATGAGCGCGGCACTCGGCTGTTCGCGCGGTCGTACGGAGCGGGGCGCTTCAACCTGGGCAACTTCGTGCTGGAGGAAGCGGACGGCAGCTTCGTGATCGCCGGCTCCTGGGACGTGGGCGCAGAGGCGGTGCGGGAGGATCGCGTGCTGCTGCGCCTCGCCGGCGACGGCGACGTGCTGGCCCTGCGCAACTATCCCGCGCCGGGAAGGGACGCCATCGAAGGCATCACGTTGGACGCCGACGGGACCATCGTCGCCGTCGGCTACCGCGGAGCTGCACAGGACGAACTGAGCTCGTTCATCGTGGACACCGGACACGGCTTCGTGATGAAGCTGAACCGCGACCTCGGCGTGATCTGGGAGCGCAGCCTCCCGGGCGCGTTGTTCCAGGCGTTCCGGGTGCAGCCGCGGTCCGACGCACCGGGATACGCGGTGTTCGGCGCCTGCCGCGAGAGCGACGGGTACACGAAGTTCTGCATCAGCCTCATCGACGAGAAGGGCAACGCTGCGCCGCCGATCACTTACGGCGCCGGTACCTCGCACCCGTACGACTTCGACGCCGCGCACGGTGGCGGTTATATTCTCACCGGGCACGTGGCGACCTGCCCGGGCGGTTGTTGGGACGGCTGGCTGGTGCGGGTGGACGGCGCCGGGCGCGAGCTTTGGAACGTGTCGTTCGGTGAGCCGAACGGCGGGGCTCCGGAGAGGATGTACGAGGAGTGCTACGGCGTCCGCACGGTGCCGGGCGGAGGCTACGTGACCGCATGCGGCAGCGGCGTCGAGCCGGGTAACGAGGTTCGTCCCGACGATCCGCTCAACACGTGGCGCGCCTACGTGGTGCGCGTGACCGAGACCGGAACGGTGCAATGGCAGGCGAGCTACGGCTCCCGCCACGCCAACAACGCCGCCGAGTTCGTGCTGCCCACGCGGGACGGCGGCTTCGCGGTATTCGCCGACTCCGACGAGCATGGCGTTGGCGAGGGCGCGAACTTCGCACTCTACAAACTGGCCGGCGACCCGCTCCCGTCGCCTTCCGGCCGCTCCCGGCAGGCGGATGTCGGACGGTAGCCGAGCTACGGTCGTGCGCGCTGCGCTGCGGCCTGCGACGTTCGATGCCGCAGGTGGCCGC
>CAYFXT010000220.1:0-5210 GCA_964346995.1 uncultured Spirochaetaceae bacterium
GCACCGCGGGCTGGATCGCGCATGCGCTGGAGCAATACGGGACCGGTCGGCTGCTTGCGGCCGCGAGCGCGCTACGTCGGCCCGGCGCCAGCCGGATAAGGCTGGCGCAGCCTCTGCGTGGAGAGCCACGGTTCAAACGTTCGGTAAGATTACGGGAGGGCACTACGAGATAAAGAAGTTCGCAGGTACTGCTTGACAAACGCCCGGTGATCAGTAGCTTTACGACACTCATGGCGTACATCATCACAGAGCCGTGCATTGGTACCTGCGACACCTCCTGCGTCGAGGTGTGCCCGGTGGATTGCATCCATCCGGCCGAAGGTTTCGACGATCCGGCGGACAAGCAGCTCTATATCGATCCCGACGAGTGCATCGACTGCGCAGCGTGCGTTCCCGAGTGTCCGGTCGATGCGATCTACGAGGAGAGCGAAGTGCCCGACAAGTGGGCGCACTTCATCGAGATCAACGCCAACTACTTCAAGTAGGGCGTTCTTTCCCTGAGGATGCTGGCGGAAGAGCGGTTGACGAAGAGCGGTTGACGAGGTAAAGCGACGGCATGGCCAAGACGGGAAAGACGGGGCAGAATTTCTACAAGTCGATTCCTGAACTGCCCAAGGCGATGCAGACCAAGAGGCGCAAGCCGAAGCTCATGGCCGTGGTGGACGAGGACAACTGCACCGGCTGCCAAGTGTGCGTCCCGTTCTGTCCGGTCGACTGCATCAGTTCGGTCGATGACGACATATACGACAACCGTCCCATTCCGCCGGTGCAGATTCGCTTCAACGAGTGCATCGGCTGCCAGATCTGTGCCCGCGTGTGCACCCAGCTCACCTGGGATGCGATTCGCATGCTGCCGACGGCGCAGTTCGAAGCGCAGTACGGTATCACCGTCGACGGCTGACCGCCTCCACATGCGGATCGCCGTTGCCGTGGTCCGCACCTACTTCGATTAACGAGCAGGGTTTTCGTGTGGTTGTTCATGTATGCGTGCTACCTGATGGCGCTGGTCACCTATGCCCTGTTCCTGATCAGCGGCCTGCAGGGCATATTCGGCTTCCCGGTGCTCGGCGCACCGCATCCCACCTTCTCGTTCCTGACCGCCATCATCTACTTCTTCACCCAGACGCTGACCATCTTCTTCTTCGTCGGCACCGGTACCAACATCCGCGAGTATCTGGCAGCTCCGGCGCGGGATTACCCGGAGGGGCCGGCAGCGAAGCTCGTCGCCCGTGCGCGGCACATTCGGGGCTCGGTATCGGGGCAGATATACTTGCACATCCTGCTGTTCCTGACCCAGGCGATTCTGGGCGGCGCAGTCGCGGCGCGCGCCGTGCCGCGTTTCCTGCACGGCACCTTGGCCGCGGTGGCGTTCGTGCATTTCCACTACGTGCTGTGGCGCGAACATCAAGCGTTTCGCGATATCACCGGAGTGGTGGTGACCATGACCACCGTGCAGCGCGGCGGTGAGTCCGGTGCGCCCACCGGCGAGCGACCATGACCTCGGCGCAGGTCGGCGGCGAGGAGGGCCACACTTGGCGCGGCAAGCGATGACGGGACGGCAAGCGGCAGGCGATGCCCCCTGTTCCCGTGTCACGGAATGACGCGATCAGCTCACGGCTACAGGAGATTCCAGAAGAAGTAGAGGGCGAACGCGAGCAGGCCGACCGCGCTGGCCACCAGGGTGACGATCGCACGAGTAAAGCCGCGGCGTCCGCTGTCGAACTTCAGAATGGTGCGGTTGGCAACGCCGCGGGACGGCGTTTCCGGTGCGGCTGCGGGCGGCTGCCGCTCATCCATCAGGCGCTTCCCTTGCCGCCGCGCACCAGGAACCAGCCCAGCAGGAACACGGCGGCCGCAATCGCCAGATCGCGGCCGCGTGGGGTGGCCGGCAGCGTCAGAACATAGCTCACCCCCAGATAGGCCAACGCCGCTGCCTGCAGCACCTTCCCTGCGATCAGCACGGCGTCGTTCCGGGGCGCGGCCCGGGTGGCGGACGGTTGACAGCCACTGACACCACCATATGATTGCAACAGTAGCGTCGATGTGCGCCCGCGGCCAGAGGCCCGGCGAAGGCGCCCAGGCGTTTACTTCCCTCAGGAGACAGCATGAGCATCATCGCAGGGCGACCCGCGCGGGTTGCCATCGTGGGCAGTGGCCCTTCCGGATTCTACGCCGCCGACGCACTGATCAAGGCCGACCAGGCTGTGACCATCGACATGTACGACCGTCTGCCGACCCCGTTCGGTCTGGTGCGTGGCGGTGTTGCACCCGATCATCCCAAGATCAAGAACGTCATCCGCATCTACGAGCGCACGGCCAGGGACGCGGCATTCAGTTTTCTCGGCAACGTGCACGTGGGCTGCGACGTCAGCGTGGACGAGTTGCGCGCCCACTACGACGCGGTGATCTTCACCTGTGGCGCCGAGACCGACCGCACCCTGAGCATTCCCGGCATCGAACTCGCAGGTAGCCACACCGCCACCGAGTTCGTCGGCTGGTACAACGGGCATCCCGACTATCTGGATCGCTCCTTCGATCTGTCGCAGGAGATTGCCGTGGTGATCGGTCAGGGCAACGTGGCCGTGGACGTGACGCGGGTGCTGGCCAAGACGGTGGACGAGTTGCAGGACACCGACATCGCCGCCCATGCGCTCGACGCCCTGGCCACGAGCAGGGTGAAGGAGGTGCACATGATCGGCCGCCGCGGGCCGGTACAGGCCGCCTTCACCAACAAGGAGATCCGCGAACTCGGCGAGCTCGCGGACTGCGACCTGGTGTTCAACGACCTGGGAGACTTCGACCTGAATCCGGCCAGCCAGGCGGAGCTGGACGACTCGGCGAACATCGGCGCCGGCCGCAACTGGAAAGTGCTGGAGGAGCTGCGCGTTCAGCAGCCGGCCGGCAAGAGCCGTCGCATCGTCGTGCATTTCTTCCAGAGTCCGCGCGAACTGACCGGCAACGGCCGGGTGCAGTCACTGGTGCTGGAGCGCAACCGGCTCGCCGGCGAGGCCAACGACCAGTGGGCTGAAGGCACCGGCGAGACCGAAACGATGGATTGCGGGCTATTCTTCCGCAGCGTCGGCTACCGCGGCGTGGAGATCCCCGGCGTGCCGTTCGAGGCGCGGCGCGGGGTGTTCCCCAACGAGGCGGGGCGCATCGTCGCCGACGGTACGCCGGTGCCGGGGCTGTACGCAGCGGGCTGGATAAAGCGCGGCCCCTCCGGGGTGATCGGCACCAACAAGCCTGACAGCGTAGAGACGGTAAGGAAGCTGCTGGAGGATTTGCCGTCGCTGGCCGGCTGCGAAACCCCGGACACGGCGTCGGTGCAGGAGCTGCTGGCATCGCGCAACGTGCGCGCGGTCAGCTACGCCGACTGGCAGAAGATCGACGCCGCCGAGGTGGCGCGCGGCAAGCCGAACGGCAAACCACGCGAGAAGTTCACCACCGTAGCGGAGATGCTCGCCGTCCTCGACTGACCACTCTTCTCGCCACGTGGTCATTTCTCCGGCGCGCTATCTGGTACGAACAGGTGAACGAAACTACGATCCGACTGCAAATCGAACGACTGGGCGAGCCCGGGTTCTCGCCACCAGCGTTGACGTTCCCGGGCTGGTAGCCGAGGGCACGCAGCGTTACTGAAACCGTGGATATTGCGCGCGGGCTTGCGCGCAATATCGCGGAGTCATGCATGGAGCACGGCGATCCGTTGCCACCGGCCCTGACGCGGCTATACGAGGAAGGTGTGAAACTCCACCTGCACGTGCCGGTAAGCGTTCCTTGATTTGGGGAGGTTGGCCGGGTTCAAGTACCGCGAGGTAGCGCGGCGCCTGAGACGATTCGGTTTCGATGGCGTCAACGGAAACAGGGCGCAAGGTCACCCTGCCACGTCATTCCAGGGACTTTGCGGAGGGAACCCTCCGAGCCGTCCTTCGACAAGCCGCATCGAAGTCGATGATTTCCTGGCCGCGTGATGAATCTTCTCCGCCGGCTCCGGTTTGCGGATTCGCCAATCCGGTTGGACGGCATTCGCCGTCGGCTGATGTATGACCCGTTGACCAACGTGGTGTACGATAGAGCGTCATATGCCCGGTTACTCAGTTCCTCCGCTCGCGGTCGTCAGTCTGATCAAGAGCAATCTGCAGGACCGTTACGAGTCGGGTTACCCGATTCTGAAAGAGCTTCTCCAAAACGCCGACGATGCGAGATCACGTCGTTTTCGACTCGATGCGCGCTCGGGTTGGCCGGATGCCGGCAATCCCCTGCTCCAGGGGCCCGGGCTCCTGATCGTCAACGACGGAACGCTCACTGACGACGACCGGTGCGGGCTCCTTTCGTTCGGAGAGAGTGTCAAGGCCGCCGACCGCGCCGCCATCGGAAAGTTCGGTCTTGGCCAGAAGGCCGTATTCCATCTTTGTGACGCCTTCGTCGTGCACGCTGTCGGCGTCGATGAACCGTTCACCAGAGTCGTCAACCCTTATCTGGGGGTAGATGTCGCCGGCAACGTGACCAGTAAGTGGGAACAAGTCAGCGACGCCGACGAAGCTCTCCTGAACGGAGCCACGGAGGATTTCCAGGAGCGCGGGCTGATCCTCTGGCTGGCGTTTCGCAGGGATGAACTGATTCCGGCGCCGGGTGCAGGATTCTCCACCAGACGGCCCGACTCCGAAACGATCGTCAAGGAATTGGCGCGCACGGACCACCTGCAGGTGCTCCTGACCGCGCTTCGTCACCTGGAGTCGATCGAAATCCGGCATCAGGGGGAGACGCTCTGCTCCGTTCGCGTGGACGGCACGCAAGAGCGACTACGCGGACCGGATGACCATCCGCCATGCAAGCGCTCCTTTCACGGCACTATCGACACCGGTCCGGGCGACTCGGTGAGATTCGTCGGACGCGAAGCGACGATTCAGGATGGCGGCCTGGGGTGTATGCGCCGCTCAGACCACTGGCCGAAGATAATCAACGCTCTCAGTTCGGAGCCGGGACGCGAGAAGGGAGAACAGCATGGGGCGGCGACGCTGCTACGCGCCGCGAACGACGAAGCCCAACGGAGCGAACTGGGGATTTCCTGGGCGGTGTTCCTGCCGATTTCCGAGACGCAAAGCTGCGTGCTTCCCATCGAGGTGGCCGATCTCGGCCAGTTCCATCTCCTGCTTCACGGGTACTTCTTTCTGGACAGCGGCCGACGTCATATCGAAGGTCTCGACGAG
>CAYFXT010000221.1:0-5195 GCA_964346995.1 uncultured Spirochaetaceae bacterium
AACGGGCTGGCGAAGCCGCGCGAGAAGCGGAAGTCCTGAAACGCCAGCACGATGCCGTACATCGGCAGGTACTGGAATATGATGTACCAGGCCAGCACCGGCACCATCATCAGGTACAGGTAGCGTTTCTTGATCAGCACCTTGATGAATCGCTGGCGGAGAGGCACGACCGCGACCACGGCGGCCTCCACCCGGTTGGCCATGGCGCGAATCCTAAGGTTGGGCTACGACATGCGTCAAGCAACGGACGCGCTCTGCCCGCCTCGCCGGACCGAGCTGAGACCGCCACCGGATGACCGCGCACGTTCACTCCACGAGACCTGCCGTCGTTGCCGCCGCTCCGCTGCCGTGGCCCATGCTTCTGGACTGAACGTTCAGCAGCGCGACGGTCAAATACCTGTATCACGTGACCGATAAATTGAAGTATCTCGGGAAGTGCCGCAGGGTACCGCCGCTTGCGACCAGCGGCACCGCCCCGGCGGCGACCACACCCTGTAGGGCGCATTTGCTGCCCCCCGAGGCAATTTCGCCGACCCGATGACGCTTGGAGGTGGCCGGATGGCCAAAGCAATCGATCTTGAGGCAATTCTCGCCGGCTGTGCCGACGATTCATTCGACGACGGCATTCGAATCGACGCGGTGCTTCAGCCCCTTTCAGGACCGGGTGGTCCGGTAAAACCAGCCGTATACGAGGGGGGGATCTACCAAATGGATCGCCGCTGGTCCTCGCCGTCGGATGCGGCACCGACACCGGTGATCGTGATCGACAACGTGCCGTCGCAGGCGAACCGCATGGAGGAGGCGCTTCGGCGACATCGGGAGTCGATCGGAATACCCGAGCTGGTACTCGATCTCTCCGATCTCGACCACCTGCCAGCTCACCTGCCGCGCCGGCTCTCCAGCCTGGAGTTCCCGCATCGCAACGCCGACGCGTACCTGCGTGATGCGCGGCTCGACGACGTCGATTTCACCAGGACTGAGCTTGGACGAGCGATTTTCGGCGCCACCGCGCAAGAATGTGGTCCGCTGACGGCGTGGTTCCCGCAGGCGCTGCTGTTTGGATTCTGGCAGTCTCACCTTGGGAAGAAACGGGCCAACACCAAACATCCGCGCGCCTGGGTGTCGGAGATCGTGGGCTGGCACCCAGGGTCGACCAAAACGAGAATGCTTGGGCTGAAAGGTGACTCGCTGAACCTCAACACCGATGAGGCGATTACGTCCAATCCTGACGACCGGATGCGGTGGGACATCGGCAAGGTCGAGAAGGTCGAAGGTGGCAAGAAAGACAAGCTCTCCGAGATCGGCCATGGCCAGGTGCCCTTCATGGGCGAGGAGGCGGCGGCAGCCGCGGTATCGTTCGTACGGGTGACGCAGCGGGCGACGGTTTCCTTTGCCCACCTACGCCGCGTCAGCCTGGGGCCTGACCACTCCGCAGAGGCAGACGCAGCAGCTCGGGCCGTGTTGGTCGCACTCGGGCTCCATGCTCACGTGCTGGCGTTCGGACGCGGTTTCGCGCTACGGTCCGGCGCCGAATTACGACCCGAGAAGGTCGCGGTGACGTGGCTCGGCAGCAGTGCCGATCAAGCGTGTACCGTAGGTGACGCCGACACGACGCTGTCGTTGCTGCGCAGCGCCGTGAGCAAGGCGGCGACGCTTGGTGTCCCGCTCGATGGTTGGGGCAAGCCGCCGGTACTGCTCGCGCCCAAGGACAACCTGCGCAAGGCGATCAGCGCCACTTGGCCGGAACTCGACGACTGATGTTGGCGATCTCGGTCGAGCTGTTGCAAGGCACGTACCGGGGGGACCCCGACGGCACGGCCAACACCGGTGGCCTGACCCGCGGTGAGTGGCCTCCTGCTCCATCGCGCCTTCTGGCGGCGATGGTGGCGGCGGACGGCACGGGAGACCGATGTCGGACTACCGACGGCTCCGAGCTGGAGTGGTTCGAGCAGCTTCCCGCCCCGGTCATCGACGCTCACGGCGACCCGTGGCATCAGGTGCTGCAACCGCGTTACGTCGCTCTTCATAAGGGCAATGCAGTGCGCTCCACCCATCAGGAATATGTAGGCCGCAAAAGCGTGGAGACGCGCCCCGGGGTCCGCGTGGCGCCGCGCCATCCACACGTGGTGTACTCGTGGGAGGTGGAGACGCCGCCGAAAGTGCTCGAGTCCTTGCGGCGACGCGGGGCGCGTGTCGGATACCTGGGAGCTGCGGACTCGCCGGTACGCGTTCGCGTCGCTACGGACATGCCTCGGCCGGTTGCAACCGGCGACGAGTTCCGACCTGACGCCGACGGCGACGTGGAAGTCAGCGTTCCGCGGCAGGGGGACGTACGCGTCCTCGACGCGATGTACGACCAGTGGGTGGAGCGAGGCGCCGGTGTCGCCCGTGCCCAGTTTCCGGCGCTGCGCCATCAGGTCTCGTATCGTTCGCCCCTGTCGGTAGTTTCGGAAGAAAGTGGACAGGTGGCGGTATGGCTGCGGCTGGAGCGTGCGGTCTCCGGACGGCGTGTGACCCCTGTTACGGCACTGTTCAAGGAAGCGCTGCTCAGCCGGCACCAGGGAATGCACGGCGAGCCCCCCGCGGTTCTGCACGGCCACGGGTTCGCCGGTGGCGGCTACGAGCTGGCACGTTTCTTGGCGCTTCCCGACGTCGGATACCCGCGTTCACGAGGCCGCATCCATGGATTGGCTTTGTGGCTGCCGCCAGGATGTGACTGGGTGATGCGCCAGCGGGTTCGCGACGCCGCCTTCACGATCCGCCGACTGACTGGCCGCGGCGTCGACGTTGCGGTGACGCCGCGGGACAGCGAGGATCGCCCGATGGCTGCGAATCCGAATCGCTGGCTGCAACGGTCATCCTGTTGGGCAACGGCCTTCCCCGCCCTGCATGAGCGTCGCGGTCGCCTTGACTTGGCGGAAGTGACCCGCTGGTGCCAGCACGCCGGGCTGGCGCGGCCGACGCGTTTCCGGTCGGCGCGCTCCCCTCTGGTGCGTGGCGCGGTCGATCTCGCGCCGATAGAGGTAAACCGGCCGGGCAGGCCCGGATCACCCTACTCCCACGTGCAGATCTGGTTCGAGAAACCGGTAGCCGGTCCGGTCGTGATCGGCGCCGGCAGGCAACGCGGTCTCGGACTCTGCGTGCCGGTTGGCGATACCGATGGCACCAGCACCTGATCGGCCACGGCTTCCCCCGGCCCCCTCGTTCGCTGACTTCTATCGAGCAATCAACCGACGCCCCCCGTTTCCCTGGCAGGCTCGCCTGGCAGCCCAGGTTGCCGAGAGGGAGACTTGGCCGGTCGAAGTGGGGGTGCCGACGGGGCTTGGGAAAACGGCCTGCCTCGAGCTCGCCATCTGGTGGCTTGCCTCCCAGGCTGACCGCGCACCGGCCAAGCGCACCGCTCCCACTCGGATCTGGTGGCTGGTCAATCGAAGACTGCTGGTCGACTCGACCACCGAACACGCCGAGGCGATCCGCCGTGCGCTCACCGATCCCGAGCAGTGCGGGCTCCGCGGCAACTCCGTCGAGGTGGTCACCACGGTTGCCGACCGTCTGCGCTCACTGGCCGCCACGGCCACCGAGCCCCTGGAGGTGATCAGACTGCGCGGTGGGATAGCGACTCGCATCCCGACGGATCCGTCACAGCCCGCCGTGCTGCTGTCCACGCTCCCCATGTACGGCTCCCGCGTCCTGTTTCGCGGCTACGGATCCACCAGGTCGATGCGGCCGATCGACGCGGCCATGGCCGGTACTGACAGCTTGGTCATTGTCGACGAAGCCCATCTGGCGCCCCACCTCATGGCTCTGCTGCCGGCACTGGCAGATTGCACGCCTGGCGTAAAGCCGATCCTCGGCGCGGCTCGCTCACGGCCGAAGGTAGTGGCCCTGACGGCCACCGGCGGCGCGCCAGAGGCAAGACGTTTCGATCTGGATGCCGAAGACGAGGCACACCAAGTCGTGCGGCAACGGCTCGACGCGGTCAAGCCGACGGAGCTACGGATCGAGTCCGGCGTTGCCGGACGGCGTTTGGCCAACGCGGTGCGGGCGTTGATCGAGAGAGCCACCGACCCGGCGACCTGCGTCGTGTTTACCAACACTCCTACCACCGCTCGGGCCGTTATTGCGCTCCTGAACAGCAGCACTCTCGGTGGCAAGGCGGAGATTCTACTTCTGACCGGCCGCGTCCGTGAACGGGAAGCGGAACACGTTCGGCGGCGAATCCTCGATCCGGTGCACGGTATGCCGTCTACCCGCGACTCGTCGGTCAGGCGACAACGGCACCTGATCGTGATTGCTACTCAGACCCTGGAAGTGGGCGCCGATGTCGACGCCGAGTTCCTGGTCACCGAAGCGTGCGGGGTCCGGGCGTTGACGCAGCGGCTGGGGCGTCTGAACCGCCTTGGACGCTATCCCCATGCCGCTGCCATCTACGTCCATCTTCCGCCGCCGAAGAACAAGCGAGCGCGGAGCCAAGGCCCTGACGAATGGCCGGTGTATGCTCAGGAGCCGGCAACGGTGCTGCAGAGGCTGGAAACCGCCGTCCAGGATGCAGGTACGGGAACGGTGAACCTTTCACCGCGGCAGGTCGCTGGAATCCTCGGACCGCCCGGCGACGATCCCGGCCGCGCGCCCGAGATCCTGCGCGCCCTGTTGTGGGAGTGGCTGAAGACCACGACCCCGCCGGAGGGTGAGGCGCCGGTGGAACCCTACTTTGCCGGCATCGCTGCCCCGGATTACTCGGTGTCGCTGATCTGGCGGGTGCATGTGCCCGAGCACGGCGCATTGCTGTGGCCACGAGCCAACGACCGCGAGACAATTGACGTCCCCCTGACCGAAGCGCGCGACGTGTTCGGCGAAGATGAGCAGTTGCATCGCCTCGGTCCCGATGGCGTGACCGTACAGTGGACCTCCCGTGACGAGTTGCGACCCGGAGACGTAGTCGTGCTGGCGTCCGACCGCGGTCTGATGGATCGGTTTGGTTGGGCTCCGGAGTCCTCGTCACCGGTGGTAGACATCTCGATAGGCGAACATGGCTTGCCCTTGGATGCCGGGGCGATCCGAAGGTTGTGTGGCCTCTCACTCGGCGACCTCATCATCAGAGCGCTGGGCGTCGTGGACGACGACGAGGATCTTGACGATGCCGAACGCACGGCGGCGATAGTGCGAATCGTAGAGGCAATCGGTGCCGCCGTCGC
>CAYFXT010000222.1:0-5170 GCA_964346995.1 uncultured Spirochaetaceae bacterium
ATCTGATCCTGGGTGGCGCCTCCCGCCCGAGCGACCTGCTGCGCTGGGGCATGGGCGACAACGCCGAGGTGAATTGCTACGGCCTGCGCAGCGGGCTGGCGCCCGACTATCCGCAGCAGGACAACTTCGTCATCAACGTACGCTTTACCAGCGGCAGGATCGGGCGCATCGCCGCCTTCCTCGGAGTAGTCGAGCCGCCCGGCGTGCCGATGAACGAGCTCACCGTGTACGGCACGCGCGGCACCATCGCCAACACCAGGAAGCGCGTGGATGGCGCCGGCTACCTGCCGGCCCGCTCATCCGAGGTGACCTTCTCCAGCCCCCTGCCGCTGGGGCATCATCAGGAGATGCTGGTGATGATGGGGCACATGGCAGAGTGCATTCAGCAGGGACTCACGCCGTGGGTCGGGGTGCGCGAGGGCGCACGCATCGTCGCTACCGGGCTGGCCTGCTGGGAGTCGCTGCGCAGCGGGCGACCGGTGCGGGTGCGCCGTGAGTTCTGAGCGTTCCGGGAGTTCCGAGGCCACGTCCGCGGCGCCGCGCAACGCGGGGCAGCCGCAACTCAAGATGCAGTTTCGCTCTTTCGCCGCGCTGGCGCCGGTGAGCCTGCCGCCCGGCTACTGCCTGGCCACGCTCGCGCAGCGCAGCGGGGCGGACTGGATCGCCGTACTCAATTCCACCGGCCAACTCGGCACCTGGGACGCCCAGCGCGCCCGCGAGCGCCTCACCGGCCGGCGCCCGGTGCTCAGGGCGGGCACCTATCTGATCCTCCACGCCGGCCGCGCCGTGGCCACCGCCTGCACCGTTCTCCCCGGCGCTACCGAGCCGCGCTCCGAGCTGGGCTGGGTGGCGGTGGCCCCGGACCAGCAGGGCCGCGGCCTGGGGCTGCAGGTGTGCTGCGCGGTGCTGTGGTACGCCCGGCGCCGCGGCTGGCCCGCCACCACCCTCAACACCGACGACTGGCGCCTGCCGGCCATCAAGACCTACCTGAAGCTTGGCTTCGAGCCGGAGTTCACCCACGCCAGCCACCGCGACCGCTGGCAGCAGGTCCATCGCCAACTCGGCCGCCGCGGCATCCAATCCGGGGAGCGGTGCAAGTGATCAAACCGTTCGGCGATGGCCGCGACTGGTTCATCCTCACGCTCACTTGATCGATACGGTGTCGAGGCCACCTTCGCCCATCTGGCGGAAGTAGCGCTGGAAGAGCAGGAAGATCACGATGGGGGCGATGATGAAGATCACCGACACCGCCATCATCAGGTGGTGCTCCGGTGCCTGCTCGCTTGCCTCGCTGAGCAGCGCCAAGCCGACGCTTACGGTGCGCATGTGCTTGCTGTTGATGAACAGCACCGGGCGAATCAGATCCTCCCAGTTGGCCAGAAAGATGTAGATGCCCACGGTGGTGAGCGCCGGACGCGACAGCGGCAGCAGCAGGTGCCAGTAGATCCGGAAGAAGTTGCAGCCGTCCATCTTGGCCGAGTCGTCGAACTCGCGTGGGATGGTCATGTAGTACTGGCGCATCAGGAACACGAAGAAGCCGGGTACGGCGAGGAAGAACGGTACGGTGAGCACGGTGTAGGTGTCGATCCAGCCGAGCCAGCGGAACAGCACGAAACTGGGGATCATGTACGCCGCGAACGGCAGCATCATGGTGCCCAGCACTACGGCGAAGATCAGGTTGCGTCCGGGAAACTCCAGCCGAGCCAAGGCGAACGCCGTCCACGACGCCACGATGCCACCGGCGATCACGTTGATGCCGGTTACCAGGATGGTGTTGAAGAAGTAGCGTCCGAACTGGAAGGTGGTGAGCCCTACCAGATAGTTGTGCCACTGCGGCACACGCGGCAGCCAGGCGAAGTCGTACACCTCGTTCTGGGTCTTGAGGCTGGCCGAGACCATCCAGAATAGCGGTATCAGTACCGCCAGCACGATGGCGACCACCACCAGATAGGTAGCGACCTGCCCCACCGCGTGACGCGTGCGTGCCGCCGACAGCGTCGCGGCCATCAGCCGCTCTCCATCAGCCGCCCGCCGCCGTCATCACGACGCACCGCGGTAGAACACCCAGGAGCGCGAGCTGCGTAGCAACCCGAACGTCATCAGCGCGATCAGGAAGAACAGCACCACAGTCAGCGCGGAGGCGTAGCCGAACTCGAAATACTGGAAGGCGGTGCGGTAGACGTTGAACACGAAGAACAACGTCGCCTTGTTCGGCCCGCCCTGGGTCATCACGAACACCGGCGCGAAGTACTGGAAGTTGCCGATCACCCCCACGATCAGGTTGAACAGGATGATCGGCGTCAGCAGCGGCAGCGTGATACGCAGGAAGCGCCGCCAGGCACCGGCGCCGTCGATCGCTGCCGCCTCCAGCAACTCGCCCGGAATTGCCTCCAGCCCGATGATGTACAGGATCATCGCAGCGCCCGACTGCCACAGGAACATCAGCCCGAGCCCCGGCAGCGCCCATTGCTGCGAGAACAGCCAGCCCGGCCCGGCGATGCCGAACAACTCCAGGAAGCGGTTGATCAGCCCTACCTCCGGGTTGAGCACGCGCGCGAACAGGATCGCCAGCGCCACCCCCGGGATCACCGCTGGGATGTAGATGATGGTCGAGAACAAGTTCTGGTTGGTGCGGATGCGGTTGACCAGCAGCGCCAGCGCCAGCGCCACCACCACCCGTGCCGGCAGCGCCGTGAACACGAAGCTGGAGGTGACGCGGAGCGACTGCCAGAAATCGAAGTCGCCGAACGCGCGGGTGAAGTTGCCCAGCCCGCGCCAGCGCATCGCGCCGATGCCGTTCCACTCGTACAGCGACAGCAGAAACGCGCCGAGCATCGGACCCGCCAGGAAGACCAGAAACCCGATCAGCCAGGGGGCCGTGAACACATAGGCGGCGATGATCTCCTGCCGCTTGATCGGAGTCACGCCGCCTGTCCGCCGCGCGCGCCGCCTCGACCGATCTGCCCGACCGACCTGGCGCCCCGAGACATTCTCGGCCGAGCCGCCGAGCACCGCCGTGGCAACCGCCGCCGCCGGCGCCGCCCCGAAGGGCCGCGGAGCGGGCAGCCCAACCGGCCTGCTCCAGGGGTCTGGCGCAATCCGACAGACTCCTTAGAACCCCTCGTCGAGAAGCGACTGCACCTCATCCTTGATCGCCTGCATCGCCTCTTCGGGAGTGACGTCGTTCTGCCACAGCAGCGCGAGCTGGTCGTCGATCAGGGTGCTGATGCGACCGAAGTTGGGCACGATCGGCTGGGTCACCACCGCCTGCTTGAGGGCATCCACGCGGATCCAGTTGTTGGACGGCGCGCCCTCCGGCCCCGTGCGGAACTCCTCGGTGTTGGCCACGTGCTGCAGCGGCGGGTTGTTGAACCCGGACGAGATGCTGAAGAAGCCCTGCCCCACCGGACCGTTGATCAGGTTGACGAACTCCCAACCGTGCTCCTGATGCTGGCTGGATGCCATCACCGCCAGCCGTCCGCCATACAGCGGCGCCCAGCTCCCGGCCGGCCCCTGCGGCAGGAACTGGATGTCCCACGGATCCTGCATGTCGTAGATGGTGGGCATCTCGAAGGTGTGCAGCATGTACATCGCCGCCGAGCCGTTCTCGAACATGCCGACCTGGCCGCCGAACGCCTCCTGCTCCGCCGGCGTCGGATGGGCACCGTACTCGTAGATCAGGTCCTGCATGAACTGCAGCGCTGCCAGGGTCTCCTCGGAGTCGCCAGTGAAGGTCATGGTCTCGGTGTCGATGAACGCGCCGCCCCATGCCGTCGGCATGGCGCCGGTAATGCCGAAGCGACCGCGGTTGATCCCGTTGACCCCCCACTGGTTCTCCGGCTCGGAAAGCTTCCTGGCCGCCTCCAGGAACTCGCCCTCCCAGGTCCAGTCCGCCGAGGGATGGGCCACGCCCGCCTCGTCGAACAGGCGCTGGTTGTAGGCGAGAATGGTGGTGCCGGTGCCCAGCGGCGCCTGGTACAGCGACTCGCCGCGGTCGTAGAAGCCGTCCGAGGAGAGCATGGTGAACCAGCCGGCGTAGAGACCGCGCTGCGGGTCGAAGTAGCCGAGGTCGTCCATCTTGTCGGTCAACTCCACCAGCATGCCGTCCAGCTCCAGTGTCAGGAAGCTGTTGATGTTGATCACGTCCGGCGGCGTGCCGCCCGCGATCATCGCCAGCAGCTTGTTGCTGTACTCGCCGCCCGGAATGTTGATCAGCTCGATGAAGACGTTGGGATTCTTCTCCTGATAGGCGTTGGCGGAGTTCTCGAACGCTTCCGCCTTGACCGCACCGCCCCAGAACGTGGTGACCAGCTTGACCGGCTCGTCGCTGTCCGCGGCGGCGGCGGTGTCCTCGGAACCGGCGGCGGCCAGCGGCAGCGCCGCCAGCAGACCGGCGGCGATCATCAAATATACGTGTCGATGCATCGTTGCTCCTTATCCTTCGTCACAGCCCCGTGGGCCGATGGATGCTACCGTCCATTCTACGCAATCGGCCCCAAACGGTGCAATCGGTTGGCAACCCGTGCATTCCCGTTCCGTGGTAGCACTCCATCGCGGGTGGACGAGCAGCGACTGTCGGCCAGTTCGTTCGGTCAGACACCTGTCTCGCGGGCGCATCAACGTCGGGTTCGGTCAGAGCGGCGTGCCTACCGACGTCTCTGCTCTGCCGTGTCGCTCCGCCGCGGTGCCTCGCTTCGGTACTCTGATCAACTGTGCAACAGCGGTTCCTCGCCACGGCGCTCGCGGTAGCCGGCCACCATGATGCCGGGCTTGTCGGTGTTGACGCCCTTGCTCTGGCCGTTGTGCGGATGCCGGTAGCCGACGCGCACCATGCGTCGGGTCCGGTCGGTGCCGTTTATGTAGGAGCCGTGCACGGTGTAGTAGCTGAACACCACCACGTCCCCGCGTCTGGCCGGGACTGCGACCGAGTCGGTGAGCCGGTACCGGTCGGTCGGCAGGTGTGGCGACGAAGGTTCCTCCTCGGTACCGAGGATGTGCTGCAAAGGACCCTGCTTGTGCGAGCCGGCCAGAAAGCGGATCTCACCGTTGGCGTGACAGGTGTCGTCGAGGTGTATCAGCACGTCCGCATAGCGCCCGTCGTCGTGCGGGTAGAACGGATGGTCCTGGTGCATGGGAAACGGCCGGCCCCCCGGCGGCTTGTTGTGCATTA
>CAYFXT010000223.1:0-5106 GCA_964346995.1 uncultured Spirochaetaceae bacterium
GGTGCGTTTCATACCTCTCTCCTTGTGAACGGATCGGTCTGCGGCGTCACGGAGGGACCGTCGGGCCGCCCCTCTTTCAGCCATTCCCTACGCTACCGCATGGACCGGCGCCTGCCAAATGGTTCGCGGTGCGGGCGTGCTCACCCGATGAACAGCGAGCGCGGCAGCAGCGCCAGCTTGAGGGACAGGCAGGCGCGATTGAACACCTCTCGCCCCTCGCCGATGCCGGCCAGATAGGCGAGCGCGGCGCGGCCGTCGGACTGGCTCTATGGTGCGAGCCGGTGCGCGTGACCGTGGCTGGCAGCACCGCGTACTATTGCTTGCAAGATCCATGCACGACGACGATCGTTTGCATAAGGTAGAGATACGGCGATTTCGCGGCTTGGCGCAGCTCGAACTCGACGGGTTGGAGGCATTCAACCTGCTGTTGGGTGCGAACGACGTAGGCAAGACGTCCGCCTTGCGGCGAAACATCCATGATGCAGGATCCTCAATAGGAAGCGATCGACTCGTCCTTGCAAATGAAACGAACGATTCCTAAGATACAGCCTTAGGAAAGGAACGTTTCGCACCATGGCTCGCCAGACCGGTCGATACCGCATCACCACGACCCTTGGGGAGCAGGTCCGGGCGTTCGTTCCCTATCCGCTGCCCCCGGCGGATCCCCCGCTGACCATCGACGAATCGACGGCCGTGATCCATGCGGGCGCTCAGGCCGCTCTGTCCCGCCTTGCCGTGGCGGGAGCGATGGTACCCGACACCGACTGGTTCCTCTATGGGTTCGTCCGCAAGGAGGCGGTGATCACCTCACAGATCGAGGGCACGCAGGCGACGCTGCCGGATATCGTCACCTATGAAGTGACCGATCGCGCCGAACGCCCCGACGACGTCGAGGAGGTCTGCAACTACGTGGATGCCCTCGCACACGCCCGCGGACAACTTTCGGATCCGAGTGGGCTGCCGCTTAGCGTGCGCCTGCTGCGCGATGCGCACCGGATCCTGATGCGCGGCGCCCGCGGGGCGGACAAGCTGCCAGGTAAGCTCCGCCGATCACAGAACTGGATCGGCGGCAGCCGGCCGGGCAGCGCACGCTTCGTCCCGCCGCCGCCCGAGGATGTCCCGGACGTTCTGACGGCGCTGGAGCGCTGGTGGCATGCCGACAGCGACCTGCCGCCGCTGGTGCGGACCGGGCTCGCGCACGTACAGTTCGAGACGATCCACCCGTTCCTGGACGGCAACGGCCGCATCGGCCGGCTTCTGATCGCGCTGCTGATCGAGCACTGGGGGCTACTCGATCAGCCGTTGCTCTACCTCAGCGTGGCGTTCCGGCGGGCGCAACCGGAGTACTACGCTCGGCTGGCGGCCGTGCGTACCGACGGTGACTGGGAGGGTTGGACCCGGTTCTTCCTGGGGTGCGTGCGCGAGGCTGCCGACGACGGCGTGCGCGTTGCCCGCGATCTCCACGCCATCGTGGGGCGCGACCGCAGCCGCATCATGGCCCACGATCGATCGACCGTGGCCGCCATCCAATTGCTCGAGCGCCTGCCGTCCAATCCGGTGGTGACCGTTTCCGGAGTAGCCGACCTGCTCGGTATGACGGCGCCGCCGGCTCGCAAGGCGATCGAGCTGCTTGAACGCCTGGACGTGCTACGCGAGATCAGCGGCAAACGCCGCGGGCGCGCTTATTCCTATCATGGCTACCTGGAAGCTCTGATCGGAACGGACCCGTGATGCGGCATATGAACGAGATGTTCTTCTTCAGCGTCTCCCCGTGGCCGCGTAGCCATTCCGAGTCGCCGCTGGTCTCCCCGGTAGGCTTGATCACGCCGCAGAACTGGCCATCGATGCAGGGCCGGAAGCCGAGCCGCTCGCGACCCAGCGCCAACTGCAGGTTGAACGTCATGCCGCCGTCGGGCCGGCGTCGTAGCGGAAGTCGGCGTCGCGCATCGAGCGCTCCAGGTCCGGGAAACAGCCGGGTAGGATACCCCACTCCGAGCCACCGGGTCCGGCGTCAGGTTGGCGGTCCGGTTACGGCGTCGCAGTGCACCAGTTCCCAGCCGTGGAATACGATCGCCAAGCCGGTGAAGCGCACCGACGGATACTGCCGCGCCAGGCGTTCGTCCGCGAGGTATCGCCGCAACTGGGCCTGCGCCTCCCGCGCCGCAGCCGCGACGCGCTCCTCGGTGGCGGACGCGCTCCGCTTCAGGTACTTGAGCTCGATCACGTACCCGTGGCTCATGCCGGCGAAGCGCACCAGGAACGGCTCCAGGCAGATGTCCGCGTAGCCGCCGCCCAGCTCGCGCTCGGTGTGGAACACGAAGTGGTCGGTCGCGCCCAGGTAGGCGGCCAGAAAGCCCTGGATCACCTTCTCGCCGGCGACGTAGTCGCGGATGCCGGTCTGGCGCCGGATGGCTGCGCCGAGAAACTCCAGCACCGGCCGCCAGGCGCCGCGGTACGCCATCTCGTGCACCAGGCGGCTGAAGGCGTACAGGTCCACGGAGAACAGCCCCACGTCGCGGTAGCCGTCACGCAGGTAGCCGTACATCAGCCGCCGCACGGTCTGGTTGGGAATGCCGAGGCGCGGCGTGCCCTCGCGCACTTCGCGGATGCTCAGCAGACCGAAGTAGTGCAGCAGGGACAGGAAGTTCTCACGCTGATTCAGTTGTTCCAACGGAAAGCCACTGGTGATGTCGCTGTCCACCCAGCCGGTGCCGATGAGGTGACGCAACAGGTCGAAGTTGCCGTTGAGCTGCCGGTTGACGGTGAGCAGGTGGCGCAGCTTGCCGTAGTCGATGCGCACGTTGGTGTCGATCAGGTCGCGCGGCGCCGGTTTGTTCGGGATCGACCCCTTCACGTAGTAGAGGATCATGTCGGTGTTGTAGAGGTCGTTGGCGGCGTCGTCGGAGAACCGGTAGCCGTTGTACCACTCGCCCATCACGGCCAGCGCCGCGTCCACCTCCTGGTCGAGTGCGCCGTGGTCGCGGTAGGTCTGAAGGACGCCGCGCACCTCGGCTGCGGTGAAGCCGAGCAGCTCGTTGAACTCGGGCATCCGGCTGATGTTGGTGCCGATGTTGAAGCCGCTGGTGACGTCGTCCATGGTGATCGGCGACACGCCGGTGATGAACAGGCGCTCGATGCCGCCGCCGTGGCCGGCGCCCGCCTTCAGGGTGGCGAAGAAGCTGCGGTAGAAGCCGCCGCCGTGGGTGAACGATTCGTACGCCTCGGCGCCACGGTAGGCGAGTATGGTGTTGGCGAAGTTGTCGTACTCGTCGATCAGCACGTACAGCGGGATACCGTGTTCGCCGGCATATTCGAACAGTTGGTTCAGCCTGCCGTCGATCGAGTGGTGGGCGAGGATGCGGTCGATCACCGGTTCGGGAAACAGATCCCCGTGGTCCTCCAGCGCGTAGCGCAGCACGATCAGGCAGTAAGTCTCGAACCGTTCCCGCAGGGTCTCCAGGGTGTCGTCGAAGGCCGAGAAGTCGAAGCGCAGAATGACGTAGCGGTGGCGGTTGGACGTCGGCTGGCGCCCGACGTCGGTGTCGGCGAACAGCGTCTCGAACCGGTCCGCCCGGTTGCGGTCGTAGTAGTTCTCCAGCAGCGACACCCAGCACGACTTGCCGAACCGGCGGGGACGGATCAGAAAGGCGAAGCGCTCCTGCTCCAGTTCGTGGAGGAAGCGCGTCTTGTCCACGTAGAGGCAGCGCTCGACTCGTATGGCCTCGAAGTCGGCCCAGCCATAGGGAATCTGCGGAAACGTGTTCGGCATACCGCCAGCTTCGAGAGCACGGGCTTGAGACGGCTCCCCGCCGCTATCAGGCAAGGTTGACGCTGGCGGTCGCGGCGGTCAAGTCCGCGCACCCGCGCACCGCTCTGACCGAATCGCGGCCAGCCGGCGACGCGTCCGCATCGGTAGTCGGACTCGCCGTCGCAGAGTGATTGTGCCCTCGGCGCGTCGGACCGCGCTTGGCCGGTGCTCGTCGTCGGCTCTCGACGTATGCCCATCCGGCGTCAGGTTGGCGGTCCGGTTACGGCGTCGCAGTGCACCAGTTCCCAGCCGTGGAATACGATCGCCAAGCCGGTGAAGCGCACCGACGGATACTGCCGCGCCAGGCGTTCGTCCGCGAGGTATCGCCGCAACTGGGCCTGCGCCTCCCGCGCCGCAGCCGCGACGCGCTCCTCGGTGGCGGACGCGCTCCGCTTCAGGTACTTGAGCTCGATCACGTACCCGTGGCTCATGCCGGCGAAGCGCACCAGGAACGGCTCCAGGCAGATGTCCGCGTAGCCGCCGCCCAGCTCGCGCTCGGTGTGGAACACGAAGTGGTCGGTCGCGCCCAGGTAGGCGGCCAGAAAGCCCTGGATCACCTTCTCGCCGGCGACGTAGTCGCGGATGCCGGTCTGGCGCCGGATGGCTGCGCCGAGAAACTCCAGCACCGGCCGCCAGGCGCCGCGGTACGCCATCTCGTGCACCAGGCGGCTGAAGGCGTACAGGTCCACGGAGAACAGCCCCACGTCGCGGTAGCCGTCACGCAGGTAGCCGTACATCAGCCGCCGCACGGTCTGGTTGGGAATGCCGAGGCGCGGCGTGCCCTCGCGCACTTCGCGGATGCTCAGCAGACCGAAGTAGTGCAGCAGGGACAGGAAGTTCTCACGCTGATTCAGTTGTTCCAACGGAAAGCCACTGGTGATGTCGCTGTCCACCCAGCCGGTGCCGATGAGGTGACGCAACAGGTCGAAGTTGCCGTTGAGCTGCCGGTTGACGGTGAGCAGGTGGCGCAGCTTGCCGTAGTCGATGCGCACGTTGGTGTCGATCAGGTCGCGCGGCGCCGGTTTGTTCGGGATCGACCCCTTCACGTAGTAGAGGATCATGTCGGTGTTGTAGAGGTCGTTGGCGGCGTCGTCGGAGAACCGGTAGCCGTTGTACCACTCGCCCATCACGGCCAGCGCCGCGTCCACCTCCTGGTCGAGTGCGCCGTGGTCGCGGTAGGTCTGAAGGACGCCGCGCACCTCGGCTGCGGTGAAGCCGAGCAGCTCGTTGAACTCGGGCATCCGGCTGATGTTGGTGCCGATGTTGAAGCCGCTGGTGACGTCGTCCATGGTGATCGG
>CAYFXT010000224.1:0-5090 GCA_964346995.1 uncultured Spirochaetaceae bacterium
GGGTGGGTCAAAAACCGCCCGGCGTTTTGGCTCACTTTCCAACCGGCGCGCGCACGAAGGCGGCCATGGCGACGTCGTGCAGGAGAAGCGCTTGTTGGCGCCATCGCGGGGGACTGGCCAACGTTTGATGGCGGCAGTGAGCAGGGCGATGAGTGTGACGAAGACGTTGGTACCTTACACGGGCGGTGGGAAGAAGGTACTGATGTATCATGCTACCGTCTAGTGGGTCATAATGACCCACCAAGGAGGACGATGTGGGTCATTATGGCACACCGATGCAAGCGCCGCTCCGCCGTCAATCGCCGCGCTGCGACTGGAGCCTACGTAGACGAACCCTGCCAAATTTTTAGAATTGCTGGAACGGAGGCGGACTACGCAGCCGGGTTGGCCGAGTCGACGAGTTGATGGATGCCGAGGTGGGCAGCCCTGAAGGGGAAGAGCTGGACGTTCTGGTCGACCTGTCGAGTTGTACGAGAGCAGGCATGAGCCGATGGGATGTCCCAGCCCGTTGCGGCGATCGAGTTCGGGACCAGGGCGGGTTGACAACGCGGAGTACGCGCCTTAGGACAACGTAACTGGCCGTTTATGGAGCCGCTTCCGACCGGACAGATAGGAGGATTCCGTGAAGCTCACAGAAACTTTAGAGATTATCGCCGAAGACGAAGTTACGCCGGATACCATACGAGACCTGTTCCGTCGCGCGTTCTTCAGCACGTCCTTGGACGGCGACGGAGATGTGCGTGTTGAGACCGATGGTCCAACTGTGTATATCAGCATCAATGCGGAAAATAAACTACTGAGATACACAGCCGCATATAGGTTCAAGAATACTGCGTCGCTGGAATCGAAGTACGCTTTCGTCAACAAGATGAACGACGATGTTATTTTTTGTCGCTTCTCAGTTGCGCTGGAAGCACCAGACAGTTTGGTAGTGGACTACTACCTTCCCTTTGGAGAGGGAGTAACCGCCTTCCAAATCGTGCGTGCGCTTCGTTTGTTCGCACGCGTGATGCCTAGGGCAATCCACGACTGCGACGAAAACGACATCGTTCGATGAACCGCGTGGTTTCTCATACTGATAGCGCTTCAGATGGCTGCACGAGCTAGTTTCTAGACCTGATACCTGTGTGGATGGTCCGATATGGGAGGTCGAGTATACGGACGAGTTCGATGCATGGTGGAACACGCTTATCGAAAACCAACAGGAGGACGTAGCTGCGGCGGTACAGTTGCTTGTGCAGCAGGGTCCGTCGCTCAGGTTTCCACACTCCTCCGGTGTCTCGAGATCTCGACACCGGCACATGCGAGAGCTACGGGTACAGACCAATGGTAGACCTTTCCGAGTATTCTACGCATTTGATCCGAGACGGTGTGCCATCCTGTTGATTGGAGGAGACAAGACCGGCAATGATCGATTCTACGAAACGTACATACCGAGATCCGATACGCTCTATGACAAGTATCTTGACGAGTTGCGAGAGGAGGGATTGATCCAGTGAGTGGACATCGACCGTTCGGCGAGTTGACCGAGCACTTCACTGCCGAGCGGCGCAGACGTGTTGCCGAGAAGTACGACGAACTGCGTTCCATATTGGAACTTTATGAATCGCACAACAACAAGGAACACATCCACCGGCTGAGCGTTTCGCGTCTGCGCAACTACCATTCCGGACCGATGCTCCTTGGCGGCAAGATGAGTGCTCTCTCTTTGCCTGTTCGTCGGGCGGATAGGGCAGTAACATGGCCCGCTAACCTGTTGCACTCCTGCAAGAATCGGCGCACAAAGAACGGATCAGGCAGACTGCGTTCGGCCTCCGTATTGGGAGAACGCAGCGCTCCACTACGCAGGGCGCTCTCGTCGAAGCAGCACCTATGACGCAGTAGTGGTTCTCGGAGCAGCGTCAGGCGGTGGGGAGCGGTGGCGCAGGGTGGGGAGAAGGGCTTGCAGTAGCGGGCTACGGCTTGATGCTCGCGCAGCACACGGTGGAGGGCGGCGTCGACGGCCCCTCACCCAACGATGTGAGCGACTAATTCCTTTGTAACGGTTCGGGTCGATGGCGCGCAGTTCCTCATCTGCGGCGAGAGCGCAGGTGGTGCGGGTACACGCGACCGATTCAGTGCCTTGGTGTGAGGCGTCCGGCAGCTCGGACGGTGGGCGCGACCTGGTGGCGCCGGGAGGCAGGCGGCGAACCGTTTTGACCTTCGGGTCAGATGCGGCCTTGTGGTATACTCGCCGTCATGGGAAGCTCATACGAGATCAGGAATCATGTCGGTGGGGAGTGGGGTGCGCCCGCCGGTGCGGATACCACGCCGGTGATCAATCCGGCTACCGGAGAGACCCTGGGTCAGACCCCGCGGTCGTCCGCCGCAGAGGTGGATCGCGCGGTTGCGGCTGCTGCGGCGGCATTCCCGGAGTGGCGCCGCACACCGCCTGGTGATCGCATCCAGTACCTGTTCAAGCTCAAGGCATTGCTGGAGCGCGAGGATCAGGAGATCGGGCGTACCATCACCATCGAGAACGGCAAGATCCTGTCGGAGTCGCTGGGTGAGCTGACCCGCGCCATCGAGAACGTGGAGGTGGCGTGCGGTATTCCCACCATGATGCAGGGCGACGTGCTGGAAGATGTCTCGCGCGGTATCGACGAGCTGATGATCCGCCAGCCGGTGGGGGTGTGCGCGATCGTCTGCCCGTTCAACTTCCCCGCCATGATCCCGTTCTGGTTCTTCCCCTACGCGCTGGCGTGCGGCGATGTGGTGATCGTCAAGCCCGCCGACCGCACGCCCATCACCATGCAGGTGGTCACCCGGCTGATCGAGGAGGCGGGCCTGCCGCCGGGTGTGTTCAACGTGGTCAACGGCGGCGCCGACACGGTCAACGCCCTGCTCGACCATCCCGGCGTGCACGCGGTGAGCTTCGTCGGCTCGACCGCCGTCGCCGAGCACGTCTACGCGCGCGCGTCCGCGGCCGGCAAGCGCGTGCAGGCGCAGGGCGGAGCCAAGAACCCGATCATCGTGCTGCCCGACGCCGAGATCGACATGGCTACCCAGATCACCGTCGACTCCGGCTACGGCAATGCCGGCCAGCGCTGCCTGGCTGCCTCCCTGGCCATTACCGTGGGCGATGCGGGCGACGCTTTCACCGAGGCGCTGGCGGCCGTGGCTGCCGACCGCGTGGTCGGCGACGGCCTCGACGAGGCGGTGGAGATGGGGCCGGTGATCAGCCAGGCCAGCAAGCAGCGCATCGAACACCTGATCGGCGTCGGCGAGCGGGAGGGGGCGCGGGTCGTGGTGGACGGACGCAATGCCACCGTCGCCGGCCTGGAAGGCGGATCATTCGTGCGGCCTACACTGCTGGCCGACGTTCCGCCGGGCAGCACCGTGGCTACCACGGAGATCTTCGGGCCGGTGTTCGGGCTGATGCAGGTGGACACCGTGGATGACGCCATCGCGCTGGTGAACTCGGGCCGCTACGGCAACATGGCCTGCCTGTTCACCACCGACGGCCGCGCCGCTCGCCAGTTCCGCTATGCAGCGGAGGTGGGCAACATCGGCATCAACATCGGTGTCGCCGCGCCGATGGCCTACTTCCCGTTCTCCGGCTGGCGGCGCAGCTTCTTCGGCGTGCTGCACGGCCAGGGCAAGCACGCCGTGGAGTTCTTCACTCAGACCAAGGTGGTCGTGGAACGCTGGCCCGCCGACTGGTCGCGCAAGTTCTGAAGTCGAGCCGGCGCGGCCACTCCGTGACTCCGCCGGCATGGTCTACAGGAAGCGGCGCAGGCCGGCGAGGGTGGCGCGGGTGGACTCGGGGCCGGTGTCGCCGGGCTTGCGCCAGTGGGTCTCGACGCTGAGCGCGCCGCGGTAGCCGTCGCGGCGCAGGGCGGCGATCTGGCCGGCGTAGTCCACCGCGCCGGTGCCGATGCACTCCCAACTGGTCAGGCCGGTGGCGTCGTCCACCACTACGGCGTCCTTCACGTGCACGTGGACAATGTACGGGAGCACGGCCCGGTAGCCGTCGGGGTAGGGGACGCCACCGGAGACGAAGTCGTTGCCGGGATCCCAGATGGCGCGCAGCCGCGGGTGGTCCACCGCTGCCAGGATGCGCGCCGCGTTGTGCCCGGTGTTGCCCCAGCAGGAGCGCACGTTCTCCAGCCCGAGGGTGATCCGGTATTCGTCGGCGATCGCCGCCGCGGCACGCAGCGCGGCCACGATCTTCGGCAGCAGGTCGTTGGGGATCGAGCCGCCCCGCGCCTCGCGCGGCGAGGGGTTGCCGAGGCCGGTAAGGGAGCTGCGCCGGAACGAGAACAGGCGCACGATACCGGCCCCCAGCTCGCGCGCCGCCCGGCAGCTTCGCCGGATCTGCTCCAGGTGCCGGGCCACCTCCGAGTGGCGCGTGATCTGGTCGAGTGGCACCTCGTCGAGCACTACCGTCTTGAACGACGGCGGGTCCACCGCGACCACCTGCAAGCCCTCGCCGGCAGCCATCCGCCCCACCTCGGCCACGTCGGCGTCGGACAGCTCGTGCACACCGAGTCCACCGACCTGGTTGAACTCCACGTGGGAGAAACCCATCTCCCGTGCGGCCGGGAGCGCAACCGCGGGGTCTTGTGCAATCTCGTCGGTGACGACGCTCAGGGCGAAACTCAATCGTAATTCCCCGGGGGATGGTCCCCCAGCAGGCGGCGCTGGCGGTCGCTGGCGATGGCCAGGATGTCGGGGTCGAACTGGAACCGGTTCAGATAGGGCGGAAAGCGCTGCGCGATGCCGCGCTGCGCGTAGTGCACCTGCAGGAGAAAGCGCACCCGGTCGCTGGTATTGGCAGTGCCGCGATGCCAAACCTCGCTGCGGAAGATCACCACGTCGCCCGCGTTGCAGAGAATGCTCTGTTCCTCGCGTCCGTTCCAGGCGGTGTCGCCGTTGGGAGCTCGCCCCGCGCGGTGGCTGCCCGGCACGAACCGGGTGGGGCCGAGCTCCTCGGTCAGGTCGTCCAGGTAGAAGTGGGCGGTGGTGATGTAGACCGGAACGCGCACGCGCGGGTCGGCCATCACGTCCTCCGGCAGCTCCAGCGGCTGCCAGTCCGCGTGCAACCGCTG
>CAYFXT010000225.1:0-5059 GCA_964346995.1 uncultured Spirochaetaceae bacterium
GCGGCGTTGTGGGCGGCGGCGAACACGTCCACGAACGGCAGGGCGGCACGCATGCCGCGCGTCTGCGGGCGGTAGTCGGGGTTGCCGAGCAGGGGGTTGAGCCAGATCACCAGCGCGGCGCGACGCTGGATCTCCTCCATGCACCTGCCGAGCAGGTCGATGTCGCCGGTGTCCCAGCCGTCGCTCAGGATCGCCACCACGGTGCGCCGGTCGAGGGCGGTGCGCCCGTACCGTTGCAGATACTGTTCGAGCGACGCGCCGATGCGCGTGCCGCCGGCCCACTCCGGTACGGTGGCGGCCAGGTGGTCGAGGGCGGTGGCGAGGTCGGGGCCGCGAAGCTGATCGGTGATGCGGTGCAGGCCGGTGCTGAACACGAACGTCTCGATACGGCGGTAGGCGCGCTGGAAGGCGAACATGAACTGGATCAGGAAGCGGCTGTACAGATCCATCGACTTGCTGACGTCGCAGATCAGCGCCAGCTTCAGACGCCGCCGGCGGCGGCGCAGCAGCGCCAGCTCCAGCAGCTCGCCGGAGCGCAGCCCGGCGCGCAGGGTACGCCGCAGATCGAGCCGCACGCCGCGCGGCCCGGGCTGATGGCGGCGCGACAGGGAACGGGCGAGCTGGCGGCCGATCGCGAGCAGCAAGTGCGACATCCGCTCCAGCTCGTCGGCGCTCAACAGCGCGAAATCGGTGTTCGCCGGCACCTGCTGCGGACTGTAGGCAGCCGCGGAGATCTCTCGATCGGTGGTCGCACTCGAGTTGCCATCGTATTGCGCCGACTGCCTGCCGCGTTGCGGGAGCCGAAGCGGCGGCAGGACACTCTCGGCGGGGTCCGGTTCGGCAAGGTCGGCTTCGGCAAGGTCTTCCCAGTAGACCGCGTAGCAGGCGTCGAACACCGCCTGCTCGGCGCGGCTTTTCGCAGTGGCGGCGCGCAACGCCAAGCGAAACCGGACCGGATCGTGCAAGGCGACGACCGCGGCGCGCGCCGCCTCCGTCTGCTCGCCGAGCCCCAACGCGATGCCGGCCTCGCGCAGGTAGCGGCAGAAGCCGACCACGCGCGCCGACAGTGCTCGCTCTGCCGGCAGCGCGCGGCTCGGAGCGCTCACGGTTTCGGTGCGGCGCTCACGGCGACGTGTTGTGGGCCGCTTGGCGCCGGCCGGGTCTCCAGTAGGCGACCCCTGGCGTTCGGCCGGCCCCGACGCCGTACCGAGGCGGCCAACGCAGTGCGCGACGTCCGCCGTGAGTGCCGGCGCGTCTGCCGCGCAGGAGAGTCCTGGGACGCCGCGGTCGGCGCCAGACCCCTGACCCGTTGCCGGAGCGCCGATCCTGGTCCATGCCGTCTCTCGCCAGGAGCCCGCAACGACAGACTCCTTAGTGGGCGACGGCCACGGCCGCGAGCAGTTCGCCGGTGCGGCGGCGCACGCGGGTCACGTCGTCCCGGCTCTTGAACAGAACGCCAAGCGTGGCCGCCACCACCGGCTCGTCGAGATGGTCGCGGTGCAGCGCCACCAGGGTGGAGGCCCAGTCCAGCGTTTCCGCCACGCCGGGAATCTTCTCCAGCGGTTCGTGGCGGGCCGCTTCCACGAAGCGACAGATCTGCTCGGCGAGTTGCCGATCGATCTCTGGAACGCGGCGCCGGACGATCGCCAGCTCCTTGGTGAAGTCGGGGTAGTCGATCCACAGGTAGAGGCAGCGCCGCCGCACCGCGTCGGAGAGATCGCGGGTACGGTTGCTGGTCACCACCACGTAGGGCACGTGACGGGCGCTCACCGTACCCAGCTCGGGAATGGAGATTTGCCAGTCCGACAGCACCTCCAGCAGGAATGCCTCGAATTCCTCATCGGCCCGGTCGAGTTCGTCGACCAGCAGCACCGGGCTGCGGTGATGGGTGATCGCCTGCAGCAGCGGCCGCTTGAGCAGGTAGCGCTCGTCGAACAACTGCTGCTCGCGCTCCGCCAGCGTCGTGTGCTCGTGCTCGCTGAGGCGGATGTGCAGCAACTGGCGCTTGTAGTCCCACTCGTAGAGCGCGGTGCTGGCATCGAGCCCCTCGTAGCACTGCAGGCGGATCAGGTCGGTGTCGAGGGCGCGCGCCATCACCTTGGCGATCTCGGTCTTGCCCACCCCGGCGGGACCCTCCACCAGCAGCGGCTTGCGCAGCAGCTCGGCGATCAGCAGGGCGGTGACGATGGCGTCATCGGCGATGTAGTTCTGCTGCTCCAGCAAGCCGGCGAGACGGGCAGCTTCGCGATCGGTATTCATCAGCGTGACGAGCATACCGAAGATGATAGAATCGGGGGAGATATGTCAGCGACCTACACCGACGCAGTTGCCGATTCCGTCAGCGACGAAGTGCGCGCGCAGTGGAGCGAGCAGGGCTACCTGCTGCTCGAACAGGCGATCCCACGCGACCAGGCGGCGGCCTTTCTGGCCGCCGCCGACCGCGTGATCGCCGCGTACGAGGCCGAACCCGGCTTCGCGGAGCCCGGTTCCTACACCATCGTGCAGGCAATCTGGCGCACGGCGGGTCTGGACGATCTGATCGACCATCCCGGCACGTTCCCGATCATCCTCGGGCTGATGGGGCCCTACCTGCAGCTCATGGGTACCCAGATCTACGTGCGCCCGGCGGGCCGCGAGTCCGACTTCCGGTGGCACACCGACGCCGGCCGCTCGTTGCAGCAGATCCGCGTGACCGAGGACAGCCTGCCGCTCAATTTCAAGGTGCAGTTCTTTCTGACCGACATACCGGAAACGAACCGGGCCAACTTCTGTCTGGTGCCCGGCAGCCACCGGCGTGAGTTCCCGGAACAGGGCATTGCCGCCGGGACCGATCCCGCCGGTGCGATACAACTGCGCGTGCGGGCCGGCGACGTGGCGATCTTCCCCCACAACCTGTGGCACAGCGTCGCCCCCAACCACGGCGAAGCCGTGCGGCGCAGCGTCACCTTCCGCTACGGACAGATGTGGTGCCGCCCCTACGACTACGAGAAGGCGCCGGCGGAAGTGCTGGACCGGCTGACCCCACGCCGGCGCCGGCTGCTCGGCGACCTCGGCAGCGATTACATCGCCACCGACTACTACAAGCCGCACGATCAGCCCGAGGTGATGCTCGGCCGTCGATAGCGCGCCGAAACCGCCACCTGAGGTCGCTGCCGCCCAACCGGTCGGTGCCATGAACTACCCCGGCGGCGTGTTGCGAAATCGTAATCTGCGGTTCATTGCTCGATAAAACCGGGCCGGTACGTTTCCGTTCATCATTCGACATCAATCGCACGGAGGTACGAAATGAGATTGATGATGTTGCGGGCCGGAGCAGCGGCCCTCATGCTGGCGGTCGGTCTGCCGCTGGCGGCTCACAGCGACGCCCCCCCGGGTGTGCTGGTAACCGCGCTGGACCCCGGCGGTCCGGCAGCCGCGGCCGGACTGGAGAGCGGTGACCTGATCGTCCACATCGATGGCGAACCGGTGACGCTGATCAGCGACCTGACCGGTGCACTGGCCGACGCCGAGCACTCCGAGGTCACGCTTACCATCAAGCGCGGCGCCGAGATGTTCGACAAGGTGGTGGCGATCGAGTACGTGTGGGAACGCCCCCGCCTCGGGCTGATGGTGTCCAATGTACATCCTCAGCACGAGCAGCTCGGCATGGAGAGGCAGCCCGATGAGGAGATGGCGCCGGATGCCGACGAGTTCCACTTCGAGGAGCGGATGGCTCCGGGGGCGATCGTCCTGGAGGTGGTCCCCGACAGTCCGGCCGAGGCGGCGGGACTGCAGCCCGGTGACTGGATTACCGCCGTCGACGGTAACGAGCTGAGCGAATCGGCCGGCAACCTGTCCGAGGTGATCGGCGGCTTCGAGCCTGGGGCCAGCATCGACCTGGACTACGAGCGTGCCGGCGAGGCGATGACCGCAGCGGTCACGCTCGGCGAGCATCCCGAGACCGGTTCGGCCCTGCTCGGCCTGCGTTACCGTCCCTGGCCCTTCTTCCGTATGCGCGCCTTCGGTCGCGGCGGCGACCTGGATCCGGAGGCGATGCAGAAGTGGATCGAGCGCCACCGCGAGCGCTTCGAACAGATGCGGCGTCACTTCGAGCACGTTCGGCCCGATGCGGAACAGCCGGACGCCGCCCCGGAGGCAAGCCCGCAAGACGCCCTGTAGCCTGTCGTTCGGCCGGGCGAGGGCCAACGCGACTCGCAGTCGCTCGTCGCCACCGCGCTGCCGGCCGACAAGGCCCCCCAACCACCGCGCGCGCCGTCGTTCCGGGCGCGCGGTGGTCTCCGATTACTGCCCCGCTCGGTCAGCTACGGAAGCACGGACTCCACCACCCGCTGTACGATCGAAATCAGTACGGCGGCGCCTGCCAGGACCGTGAGAATCCAACGGTCCGTACCGTAATCTCTTTACGGAGCTCCGCGCGTACCGCACCGATCTGCTTTCCGAAAGTCCATGAGGCCAGCGTGCATCTCGCTCCGCAGTTCATCGCGCGACTTTTGCGATGCGGCGGGCAAAACGCTCCTCCACCGGTGCTGGAACTGCGATTTCAGTCCGATCCGCGCACGCCGTTCAGCCACTCCATCACGTCGCGGGCGCCGTTGGCGAGGAAGGCGTAGTCGCCGACCGCCAGCACGAACAGAAATCCGTCCTTCAGACACTGCTCTGCGCCGCGCCCGCCGGTGGCGATGCCGGGCAGCTTGCCGACCCGTACGCAGGTGTCGCGAATCTCACGAATCACCGCCGCGTGGCGCTCCCGGTCGGCCGGCTTGCTCAGATCGACGCCCATCGTGCGGCTCAGGTCGCCGGGTCCGATCATGCAGCCGTCGACCCCCTCGACGCTGAGGATCTCTGCCGCCGCCTGCGCGGCCTGCGCGGTCTCGATCTGCACCATCAGCAGCACCTCGTCGTTGGCGCACGCGGAATAGTCGCTGCCGTAGCTCAGGTAGCCGGTGGGACCGCCGCCGGATCGCTTGCCGAGCGGCGGGTAGCGGACCGCCTCGACGGCGCGCTGCGCTTCGGCGCGGCTGTTGACCATCGGCACGATGATGCTCAGCGCGCCGCGGTC
>CAYFXT010000226.1:0-5045 GCA_964346995.1 uncultured Spirochaetaceae bacterium
GCTCTCGACAACCTGCGGCAACAGGAAGTGCTCCACGCGCGCCGCACCAGCGCAGCGGCGGCATGCGCAGCGCGCCATGATCGCGCGTCGCGGCACCGGGACCGGTGTGGCACTGGGCCAAGGGGTGCATTCGCGTTCTGCGGTAGCAGTACGAGCAGACGCCACGGGGACGAACCGACCCGCGTGAGTCCTCGTCCGGTGGCTGGACAGCCACTGCGCGGCGCGTCACTATCGCCGCATGGATACGATTTCGTTCGGCGCCACCGGGCTACCGACCACCCCGGTGGGGTTTGGCGGGGCGCCGTTCGCACTCCTCGGCACGCCCGCCGCCGAAACAGACGTACTGCTCGGCACCCTGCTCGACCTCGGCGTCGGCCTGCTCGACACTGCCGCCTGCTACGGCGGCGGCTCCTCGGAGGAAGCGATCGGACGCGCCATCGGCGCTCGGCGCGGCGAATACACCCTGGTGTCGAAGTGCGGGCACCGGGTGGACGATGGTGACGCCGAAGAATGGTCGCCGGCGCTGATCGCAGCCAGCGTCGACCGCTCGCTGCGGCGCATGCGCACCGACCATGTCGACGTGATGCTGCTGCACTCCTGCACCTTGGAGGTTCTGGAGCGTGGCGAGGTGTTCGAGGCGCTGCGCCGGGCGCGCGACGCGGGCAAGCTCCGCTTCCTCGGCTATTCCGGCGACAATGAAGCGGCCACCTACGCCGCCCGCCAGCCGGACGTGGCGGTGATCGAGACCTCGATCAGCATCGCCGACCAGTGCAACATCGACGGCGTACTGGCGGTGGCCCGGAAGCGCAACCTCGGCGTGCTCGCCAAACGGCCCATCGCCAACGCCGCCTGGAAGGAGCCGGAGCAGCAGCCGGGTTTCTACGCCAACTACGCCAGCACCTACCGAGATCGGCTGACGGCCATGGGCATCACCGCCGCCGACCTGGGCTACGACGGCGATCCGGCGACCGTGTGGCCGGAGATCGCGCTGCGCTTCACCCTCTCGCAGCCGGGCATGCACACCGCGATCGTCGGCACCACCAACCCGGCGCACGTCGAGGCCAACATCACTGCCGCGGAGAAGGGACCCCTGCCGGACGATCAGGTAGCCACGCTGCGTGACGCCTTTGCCGCTGCGCAGAGCGCTGCCGGCGAAGCGTGGACCGGGCAAAGTTAGGTTTCGGGCGGAGGGTACCGGTAGCGTCGGGCGCGCCGGCGGTGCTGGTGGCTGCGCTGTTGATCGCGGCTTCGCCCGCGCTCGCCGACACCGGCGTGACTTTCCAGAGCACGCCATTCGCCGCCGACCCGCGGCAGTGCACCGGCCGCTTCGAGATGGCGCCCCTGCCCCACTACACGCGCGGCCCCGACGAGTACGTCGGCTTCTTCGAGAGCAACGGCGCCGGCGTGGCGCTGGCCGACCTGGACGACGACGGCCTGACCGACATCGTGTTTGCCGGCCTGCACGGCCCCACCTCGCTGCTGTGGAACGAGGGCGGACTGCTGTTCCGGCGCGGAGACCTGGAGGCGGCCCGCACCCGCGCCGTGAACGCGGTCGACGTGGACGGCGACGGCAACCTCGACCTGGTGTTCACCCACTCCGGCGGCCTGCCGTCGTGGTGGCGCGCCACGCCCGCCGAAGACGCGCCGCGCCCCGTCTTCCTGCGCAGGGAGGACGAGGAGTTTCGCGCTTGGTTCCCGGCCTACTCGATCGCCTGGGCGGACCTCGACACCGACGGCGACCTGGACTTGGTGGGGGCCTCCTACGACGCCGAGCTCGGCGCCCTGTCGGACGGCATGGTGGTAGGCGGCGGCGTGTTCCATTACGACAACGACGGCAGCGGTCTGCTCACCTTCGAGCGTCTGGCGCGGCGCGCCCACGCGCTGGCGATACGCCTCACCGACCTGGACGGTGACGGCCGCCGCGACATCCTGATCGGCAACGACTTCGCACCGCCCGACGAAGTGTTCTTCAACACGGCGGACGGCTGGACGAAGGCCGAGCCGTTCAGCCGCACGCCCACCAACACGATGAGCTTCGCCGAGGGTGACGTCGACAACGACGGCACCAGCGAGCTGCTGGCCACCGACATGAAGCCGGCGCACCGCGACGAGACCGTCGATGCGGCTTGGCGTCCATTCTGGGCCGACACCGCCCACCTGCAGCCCAACGACGGCGTGCAGGTGACCGCCAACGTGTTCTTCTCGCTCGCCGGCGGCGCCGCCGGAACGCGGTTCGCCGACCGCGCCGAGGCCGCTGGTGTCGATGCCACCGGCTGGAGCTGGTCGGCACAGTTCGGCGACCTGGACAACGACGGCTTCCTCGACCTGTACGTCGTCAACGGCATGATCGCCGCCGAGCTGTTCTCGCACCTGCCGGGCGATGCCCTGGTGGAGGAGAACCAGGCGTTGCGCAACACCGGCGAGGGCCGCTTCGTGCCGGCGCCGGAGTGGGGACTGAACGCCACCCAGAGCGGACGCGGCATGAGCTTCGCCGACCTGGACAACGACGGTGATCTGGACGTGGTGGTGAACAACCTGGCCGCGGTTTCGATGCTGTTCGAGAACCGCCTGTGCACGGGCGCCGCGCTGGAAGTGGAATTGCACTGGGAAGGTGTCCCGAACCGTCGCGCCATCGGCGCCAAGCTGCTGCTGCACACCGCCACCGGCACGCTGTCGCGCGAGGTGCGCGCCAGCAGCGGCTACCTGTCGAGCGATCCCCCGCGCGTGCACTTCGGTCTCGGCGACCCGGAGACCGTCGACCTGGACGATCTCGAGGTGAGATGGCCGGACGGTGCGGTGTCGCGCATTCCGGCGCCGCTGCCGGGCCACCTGCTGCACGTTACCCGGCCGCTGCCCGGCACTCAGTAACGTCACGCGCGGGCTGCCGCCGATACCGTGTACGCTTCGCTCACCGGTGGGCAACCATCCGATGCGGGGCCAGCCGGTCAGCCCGCAGGGCGATCCCATGCTAACGGCCAGAGGAGCGCCCCCGACGCTGACCCGGGTGCCAGAGCCCGTCGGTGCCGCAAGCCGGTCCCCGGATCGCTCGAATGGCGAACGATAGTCCACGATTGCGTAGCGTGGGATAGTCCTGGTCAGCCCGGTGGGATAGCTTGACAGGAATTCGAGTTACCGCGTATGGTGGGCGTCAGCCGGCACGGACCGGAGCTGGCAGAAATCCCCGAAAGGAGCGTCCTGTATGAAGAAGTTACTGTTCCCTCTCGTCATGATGGTTGCTGCGGCAAGTCTCTTCGCCACTGGTGCCGAGGAAGAGGAGGATGTGACCGTAACCATGTACAAGTGGGGTCTGCCGGCAGGGCAGGACGACTGGAGCGAGTTGGAGGGGCTCATTACCGCGGCCACCGGTGTCGACATCGACATGATCCAGGCGCCTTCGTTCACCGACTATCAGACCAAGGTCGCCACGCTGTTGTCCTCCGGTGACACCAGCATCGACCTGTTCGACGTCGATGAGTACATAACGTACGGCAACATCCTGGGGGGGTTCTTCGAGCCGCTCAACGACATATTCAGCGCCGACGATCTCGCCGCCTATCCCAAGACCTACATGGAACAGATGGTGACCTACGAGGGCAACATCGTCGGCGTACCACATTCTTTCAGTTGGTTCCCGATGTATCTGAACAAGAGGTTGTTCGATGAAGCCGGTCTGGCCATTCCTACCACGGGTGAGGACTACCTGGAAGCGATCCAGGTCCTCACGCAGGATGACGTGTTCGGATTCGGTGACGGTTGGGCCAAGGCCTACATGACCAATTTCCTCCAGTACATCATCTACGTGCACGGCGGTGACTACTTCGACTGGGAAGACGAGGGCACCCAGGATGCGATCAAACTGATGAACGACCTGATCAATACCTACCAGGTCGCACCACGAGCGATTCTGGCGGATGACTACGGAGCGCTGGGACAGAAACTGCTCGATGGCAAGTTCGCCACCTCGATAACCTGGGACTGGATCGTCTCCGTAGCGGTAAGCCAGGGCAAGTACGGCTCCGAGCTCATCGTCGCCGCACCGCCGAAATGGTCGGACGATCCGGACAGCGACATCACGCTCATGGGCGCTTGGCTGTACGTCCTCACTTCCGCTTCGGAGCGCACGGATGCGGCCAAGAAGGTGCTGGGGTACCTGCTCTCGGAGGAGGCTGAGACCGCTTACTCGAAAATGGTCGGCAACGCCGTGCCGCTCAGAAGCGATTCGTTGGAAGATCCGATCTTCAACGATCCGGCCGTATGGCCCGCCACTTCGATCCTCAGGGAGATGAACGCTCGAGAAAAGCTGTGGCCGCGACCGATGGCTGGCCGAATGAGCGACATAATGGACAGTACCGAGAATTCTCTCTACGAATACTTCAATAACAACATCGACCTGGAAGAGGCGGTCAAGAGAGGCAACAGAGAGCTCGATAGACTGCTGGGCGATCGATAGTCAAGACCGACACTTCTCAGGAGCGTCAGTTGGAATAGGCGTCCTTCCGCCTCATGCGGGAGGGCGTTCCTGCATACCAGGGGTAACAGTGTGAATCTCCGGGCGACGATCTCGACCATGAAAAGGAGAAAGTTGCTTATCGCCTGGCTGCTCATAATGCCGGTGCTGGTGATCCGGATTGCCACGACCGCGTATCCGACATTCTCGGTCTTCTGGTACAGTCTGAGAGATTACAGCTTTCTGCTGCGGATCAACGAGTTCTCCGGCTTCAATAACATTTCCTACCTCGTTACCGATCCCAAGATCGGCAACGCGTTTTCCTTTACCTTTATCTTTACCGTCGTCTCCATCGCCCTGATGCTCCTTGGAGGTATCGCGCTGGCCCATCTGCTCAACGTCCAATTCGGAGGCCGCCGGTTTCTCCGCACCACGGCTCTCATACCATGGGCCCTGCCGATGATCGTGGCTGGCATCGCAGCTCGATGGGCCTTCAATGACATCTATGGGATCGTGAACGACCTCGTCCGCCGTTTCGCCACCGATTTTCGCTACGACTGGCTCGTTTCGCCGGTAGGTGCACAGGCCGCGATCATAG
>CAYFXT010000227.1:0-4876 GCA_964346995.1 uncultured Spirochaetaceae bacterium
GGAGGTGCAGGCGGGTGAGACCATCGTCATTCTGAACGGTTCGACACCGGTAGCCAGGCTGACCGCGCTCGATCGCCCGGTGGCGCGACTCCCGAAAGTGGGAACGCGCACCTCCCCGCCAGTACGGTACGCCAGCGACGCATTTCGCCCGCTTGCCGACGACGAGCTTCAGGAGTGGGGACTGTAACTCGTTATCTGCTCCATACGTGTACGCTGATCTGGCTGGCTGCCGAGCCGCAGCGCCTGTCTGCGACGGCGAAGGAGGCGATCGACACTTCCGATTCCGCTTTGTTGTGGAGCGACGTATCGGCGCTGGAGATTACGCTCAAGTGGAGCGCGGGCAAGATTGTTCTTCCTGATCCGCCGCGGCAGTGGATTGAGTAACAGATCGTCGCCTGGAATCTCGATTGCCGGAGCCTCACTCGGGACGACATTTATCGCGCCTCCGAGTTGCCCGCCCATCACCGCGACCCGTTCGACCGGCTGCTGGTGGCGGTGGCCCTCGGCGCCGGCGCAACGCTCCTGACGCCGGACGCTGCGATCCACGACTACCCGGTGAGTTGGCGATGGTGACTCGGGTTCGCAGCTCAACTTGTTCATGACGGAACGAGAGCATACCATGCCGGGACCGTGAGGCCCGCTTCCACAGTTGCCTCGAGTGAGATCACCGTGGTCCCGGTGCGCTCGGCGGCCGAGCGGCGTCGCTTCATCCGCTTCCCGTGGTTGGTATACCGTGGCATCGACGCCTGGGTGCCGCCGCTGATCAGCGACTTCAAGAAGAAGCTCGACACCGAACGCAACCCGTTCTACGAGCACGCCGAAATCGAGCTGTTCCTGGCGCGGCGAAATGGCGCGGTGACGGGCACCGTGGCGGCGATCATCGACCGTCACTACAACAGCTTTCACGACGAGCGGACCGGCTTCTTCGGCTTCTTCGAGGCGGTGGACGACGCCGCGGTGGCGGGCGCACTGATCGACACGGCCGCACAGTGGCTGCAGGCGCGCGGCATGGAACGCATCCGTGGACCGGTCAACCCGTCCACCGCCGAGTCGATGGGCACGCTGCTGGATGCGTACGAACGGCCGCCGGCGATCATGATGCCCTACAATCCCCCCTACTACCCGCGGCTGCTGGAGAGCACCGGACTGACCAAGGCGAAAGACGTGGTCGCGCTGTACATGGCGGAGCGGGAGACGCCGGTGTCGCCGAAGGTGGCGCGTCTGGCCGAGCTGGTGCGCCGCCGCCACAACGTGACCATCCGCAGCGCCGACCTGCGGCAGATCGACCGGGAGATGGCCGTGGTCAAGCTCATCTACAATGACGCCTGGACCAGGAACTGGGGGTTCGTCCCGTTCACCGACGCCGAGATCGACTACGCCGCCGCGGATCTGAAGATGGTGCTCGACCCTGATCTGGCGTTCTTCGCGTTCGTGGACGGCGAACCGGCAGGCTTCTCACTGGCGGTGCCCGATTTCAACCAGGTCCTGCGGCGCATGAACGGGCGCCTGTTCCCCACCGGCATCCTGAAGGTGCTTTGGTATAAACGCCGTATCGACCTGCTGCGGGTGGTGCTCGCCGGAGTGCGTCACCGCTATCGCAACCTGGGGCTGGACGCGGTGTTCTACTACGAGACCTACCGCCGCGGCACTGCCAAGGGGTACTACCACGGCGAGTTTTCCTGGGTGCTGGAGGACAACGTCGCGATGCGCACCACGCTGGAGAAGATGGGGGCGCGCGTCTACAAGCGCTACCGCATGTACGACCGTCCGCTGTAGCCGGAGCGAAGCGGTCGCCCGTTTGTTGCGCACGCGACCGGCGACGACACCGCACGGGCACGGCGACGGATCGGTACTGCGGCTGGATGCGTCGAGCCGACCGGCATCCCGCGGGCGGGCGACTGCGCGGGGCGAGGAGTTCGCGGGTCAGCCGGATGCCGGCGCGGCAACCGCACCGGTCGCAGCGGGCGTGACGGCCACCATGAGTCCGCCGCCGTCCTCCGCCACCTCCACCAACAGGGTGCCGCGTACCGGCGTGCCGTCGAGCAGCAGGTCGGTGATGCGGTCGGCGACCTCGCGCTGGAACAGGCGCGCCAGGGGGCGGGCGCCGTAGCGCGGGTCGTAACCGTGCTCGCTCAGCCACCGCGCGGCGGCCTCGCTGAGCTGCACCTGCGCGCGCCCGCCGCGGCCGCCGCCAGCGCGCAGCCTCTCGTTGAGCCGCTCCAGGTGGGTGGCGACGATACGCCGCACGCTGTCCGGTTGCAACGGCTGGAACGTGACGATGGCATCGAGCCGGTTGATGAACTCGGGCCGGAACAGGCGCTTGACTGCCGCTTCCGCGGCCGACGTGGGCACCGGCGCCGTGCCGTCGTCGAAGCCGATGCCGGGTGCGCTCATCTCCTCGCCGCCGGCGTTGGAGGTCATCGCCAGCACGACGTGGTGGAAGTCGGCCCGGCGGCCGTTGCCGTCGGTCAAGGTGGCGTGGTCCATGATCTGCAGCAGCAGGTCGAACAGGTCGGGATGCGCCTTTTCGATCTCGTCGAGCAGCACCACCGAGTAGGGGCTCTTGATCACCGCATCGGTGAGGTAGCCGCCCTCTTCGTAACCCACGTAGCCGGGCGGCGCGCCGATCAGCCGCGAGACCGTGTGCCTTTCCTGGTACTCGCTCATGTCGATGCGGATCAGCTCCACGCCGAGCAGGTCGGCGAGCTGGCGTGTCAGCTCGGTCTTGCCGACGCCGGTGGGGCCGGTGAGGAGGAACGCGCCGATCGGCTTGTCGGCATCGCCGAGGCCGGCGCGGCTGCGCTTGATGGCGCGGGTGATGCGGTCGATCGCCTCGTCCTGTCCGAACACCCGTTGCCGCAGCCGCTCGGGGAGGTCGCGCAGCGCCTGCCGGCCGCCGCCCGACACCGCGGCGACCGGGCGCCCGGTCATGCTCGCCACCACTGCCGCGATTTCGGTGCGCGTGATGACGTGGCGCCGCCCCGTCCAGCTCCCCGGTTCGTTACCGGACGGCGCGCTATCCGCCGCGCTGGGAGCGGCGTTGCCGTGGCCGGCGGCGGGGACCGTGTCGCGAGCGTTGCGGAGCGCACGGTCCGAGTCGGCGCGCCCCACCCGCGTGGCCGCGTGGCCGCCGACGGCTCGGGCGTCCGCCGTGCGTGCGGCTGCGGATCCACCGAAAGGGCCGCGGTCGTTGGCCGGCCTGGCGGCGTCGGCGTCGCTGCTCCCGGATGCGCGAGCGGCGGGCGTGCCGCGCGAGTGGGGGCCATCCGCATCGCCGCGCGTGGACCGGTCGGCTCCGTTCACGGTCGCGTCGTCCGCGTCGTCCGCGGCAGCCTGCAGCTTCCAGCGCGAGCCCGCCTCGTCGATCACGTCGATCGCCTTGTCGGGCAACCGCCGGTCGTGGATGTGCACCGCCGCCAGTTCCGCCGCACTGCGCAGCGCCGCGTCGCTGTAGCGCACGCCGTGGAATACCTCGTAGCGGTCGCGCAGGCCGCGCAGGATCAGCACCGTGTCGGCCACCGAGGGTTCGGCGACCACGATCTTCTGAAAGCGGCGCGACAGAGCGTGGTCCTTCTCGAAGTGGCGGCGGTACTCCTCGTAGGTGGTCGAGCCGATGCAGCGCAGGTCGCCGCCGCCGAGCACCGGCTTGAGGAGGTTGGAGGCGTCCATCGACCCGCCGGAGGTGGCTCCGGCGCCGACGATGGTGTGGATCTCGTCGATGAACAGGACGGTGTCGGGCCGTTCGCGCAGCGCGCCGATCACTCCCTTGAGCCGTTCCTCGAAGTCTCCGCGAAACCGGGAACCGGCAAGCATGGCGCCCAGATCGAGGCTGATGATGCGCGCGGCGCGGAACGCCGGCGGCACCGCGCCATCGGCGATGCGCAGCGCGATCCCCTCCACGATGGCGGTCTTGCCGACGCCGGCATCGCCCACCAGCACGGGGCTGTTCTTTTGGCGCCGGCCCAGGATCTGCAAGGCGCGGCCGATCTCCTGATCGCGTCCGATGAGAGGATCGATGGCGCCGTCGGCGGCGCGCGCGGTGAGATCGGTGGTGTAGCGCTGCAGGAGCTGCGCAGTGGTGGCGCCCTGCGGCGAGGCACGGCGACGTTGCCGACCATCGCCGTCGCCGGCTCCGTCCATCTCGGCGCCGCCGTGGGAGATCACTTCCAGCACGTCGACGCGGGAGATACCCTGCTCCTGGAGAAAGAACGCGGCGTGCGAGTCGACTTCCAGCAGCAGCCCGGCGAGCACGTCGCCGGCATCGACCTGTTCGCGCTCGGCGCCGCGCACCTGATGCACGATCCGCTGCAGCATGCGCCGCACCGTGCGGGTCATCTCCAGCTCGTACGGGGATTGGCCCGGGACCGCCTCCAGTTGGTCGCGGAAGAACGTCTCGATCCGGTTGCGCAACTGATGCACGTCACCGCCGCAGGCGGCGACGATCGCCGCACAGTCGGCATTGTGCAGCAGCGCGTACAACAGGTGTTCGAGGGTGACGAACTCGTGGCGCCGAATCTCCGCTTCCCGGAACGCCGCGGCTACCGACAGCTCCACGTCACGACTGAGCATCTTCACGCCTCTCGCAGGGAACAGCGCAGCGGGAACTCATGCTTGCGCGCCAACCGGTGTACCTGCTCCACTTTCATCTCCGCCACCTCGCGGGTAAACACGCCGCAACGTCCTGTGCCCTGCCGATGGATGGCAAGCATGATGCGGGTCGCTTCCGATGGCGACTTGTAGAACACGCTCTCCAGCACGCTGACCACGAACTCCATGGTGGTGTAGTCGTCGTTGTGCATCAGTACGGCGAAACCGGGGGGCTCGCGCAGCACGGTCTCGCTCTCGATGCCGGGCAGCTCGGTGCCATCGGGCGCTG
>CAYFXT010000228.1:0-4861 GCA_964346995.1 uncultured Spirochaetaceae bacterium
CGGTCCCCAAGGCGGTGTTGCAGGTGGCGGACAGGTACGTGCGCCGCTTTCAGTCGAGCAGCGTCGGCTTCGTGCGCGAAAAGGCGAACGACGTGCGCGATCTGGTCACCCGGCTGCTGCACAACATCGCCGACGATGGGACGGAGACGCCGGAGTGCCGCGGCCGCATCGTGGTGGCGCGTGAGTTCTTTCCGTCGCAACTGCTGCGCCTGTCGTCGGAGCAGGTGGCGGGCGTGATCGTGGTGACCGGTGGCGTCACCTCCCATATCGCCATTCTGGCGCGCTCGCTGGTGGTGCCGCTGGTTATTGTCAGCGACCCGCGGCTGCTGGCACTGCCGGCGGATACCGACATTATCCTCGACGCCGATCATGGCCGGGTCTATGTACGGCCCACCGGCGCGGTGGTAGACCACTTCGGCCCGCGCCTGGCGGCGCAGGCGGCTCCGTCAGGACGGTACAGCGTTATCGCGCCGCGCACCAGCACGCGCGACGGCGTGGTGATCCAGTTGATGGCCAACGTCAACCTGATGAGCGACGCCGATCTCGCACGCCGGCTCGGGGCGGAGGGAATCGGCCTGTACCGCACTGAATTTCCGTTCATGGCACGCCGTGAGCTGCCCAGCGAAGAGGAGCAGTACGAGTTGTACTGCGATCTGGTGGCGCGCTTTCCGCGTGGTGAGATCCGCTTCCGGACCCTCGACGTGGGCGGCGACAAGGTGCTCTCCTATTTCCCCGACATGCGCGAGCAGAATCCGTTCCTCGGGGTGCGCTCGATTCGCTTCAGCCTGCGCAACCGCGACATCTTCATTCAGCAACTGCGCGCCATGCTGCGTGCCAACATCAGCCGCAAGCTGCACGTGATGTTTCCCATGATCTCCTCGATCGAGGAACTGCGCACCGGGCGCGAGATGGTGCAGCAGTGCATCTCCGAGCTGCGGGAAGAGGACTATCAGTTCAGCAACGAGGTGGCGGTCGGAGCGATGGTGGAGGTGCCCTCCACGGTGCCGATGATCGACCAGTTCGCACGCGAGGCGGACTTCCTCGCCATCGGCACCAATGATCTGATTCAGTACCTGTTGGCGGTGGACCGCACCAACGAGAAGGTGGCTCACCTCTACCTGCCGCATCATCCTGCCGTGCTGCGCACCTTGCATATGGTGGCGGCGGCGTGTACCGGGTACGGCGTGCCGCTCTCGGTGTGCGGCGACATGGCCCACCAGGCACAGTACCTGCCGTTCCTGCTCGGCATCGGCGTACGCAGTCTGAGCGTGGAGCCGATCTACCTGCCGGCCGTTCAGGCTGCCGTCGCCGACATAGAACTGGCAGAGGCGGAAGCGCTCGCCATGCGGATGTTGGCGGCTACCACGGTGGCGGAGGTGGAAGCGCTGCTCCCCGCCGAGGAGTACGAGCCGCAGGCGGCATCGGGCGCCTGACGACGGCGACGGCGCTAAACCACAACGTTACGCGGCGTGCCGGCGATGAAGGCACCGATGTTGTTCGCGGTCTCGTCGATCAGGGTCTGCCGCGCTTCGCGGGTCGACCAGGCGCTGTGCGGGGTGATGATGATGTTGGGGGCGTGCAGCAGGGGGTTGTCGGCTGCCGGCGGCTCTTCGCCGAGCACGTCGAAGCCGGCTCCGGCAAGGCGGCCCTCGGTAAGTGCCGCGGCGAGGTCGGCTTCGTGGACGATGCCGCCGCGGGCGGTGTTGATCAGGTAGGCGGAGGGCTTCATCTTGGCGAGCGCCGCGGCGTCGATCAGGTTGTGGGTCTGCTCGGTGAGCGGGCTGTGAATGGTCACGAAGTCGGCCGTCGCGAGCAACTCGTCGAGCGGTGTGTTGCGGTAGGCGCTGCCTTGAATCGGGAACGCGTCATGGGCGAGCACCCGCATCCCGAATCCCTCCGCGATGCGCGCGACGCCGCGCCCGATCACCCCGAAGCCGATGATGCCGATGGTCAGCCCCTTGAGTTCGAAGGTGGGGTAGCGCAGCAGCGTGAACGAGGAGCTGCGCTGCCAGTCACCGCGCTCCACGTCCGCGGCATAGCGGTACGCCTTGGTGGCCAGGTTGAGGATCAGCGCGAAGGCGTGCTGCGGCACCGTGTCGCCGGCATATCCCGCCACGTTGCTCACCGTCACGCCGGCGGCGCGCGCCGCTTCCAGATCGACGTTGTTGTAGCCGGTGGCGGTCACCGCCACCAGTCGCAGCGTGGTGAGCGCCTCGAAGATCGCCGCCGTGATCTGCGCCTTGTTGACGGCGATGATCTCGGTGCCGGCGCCGTGCTCGATGATCTCGGCCTCGCTCCCGTTGGGCAGGCTCCGGTACTCCCCGAGCTTCTGCAATCCGGAGAAGTCGATGTCCCCGTTCAGGCTGATGTCGGTGTCGTCGACGAAGAAGATCCGCATGAGTCTCGTCCCCCTCATTCGCCCAAAACTCATTCGCCCAGAAGCACTTCCCGTCCGGTGGCCGCGGAGGCGTAGACGGCGTCGATCACGCGCTGTACGGCGAGCGCCTGATCCAGGCTCACGCATGGCTCTTCGCGACCGAGTATCACGTTTACGAAGTGGTGGAAGCGGCTGGTGTGCGGATAGGTGAGGGGCCCGGTGTCGGGTCCTTCGATGGCGTGATATTCACTGCCGTGCTGGCGGAACAGCTTCTCGCCGTAAGTGTCGATGGCGCCCTCGGTGCCATACAGCTCGACGTTCATCTCGTTCCTGTGCTCGTGGTGCATCGCCCATACCGCGTCGATCAGCACGGTGGCGCCGCCGGCGAGCTTGATCATCGCGGTGGCGAAGTCGTCCACGTCGAACGCGGATCCAGAGCGTTCCGATTGCCCCCAGCCGCCGTCGCCGGCGCCGATCGGACCGAATTCGCCGTAGGTGGCGCCCGAAACCGAATGCACTTTGAAGTCGTCGAGGATATGGAGGGCGTTGTCGAGCATGTGCACGCCGATGTCGAGGAGCCCGCCGCCGCCCGACAGTTCCCTGCGGGTGAACCAGCTTCCGATGCCGGGGATGCCCGCCCGCCGGCGCCAGTAGGTCTTGCAATGGTAGGCGCGCCCGATGCGTCCCTGGGCGACCAACTGGCGGGCGCGCTGCACCTGCGGGGTGAAGCGCTGGTTCATGCCCAGCATGAAATGGGTCCCGGCTGCGTGCGCAGCCTCGACCAGTGGCCCGGCATCGGCCCGGCTCAGCGCCAGCGGCTTCTCCAGAATCACGTGCTTGCCCGCCTCCAGCGCGTGCACCGCCAGCGGCACGTGCAGATAGTTGGGCACGGCGATGTACACGGCGTCCACCGTGTCGACGGCCAGCAGTTGCTCGGCACTCTCCAGGACGATGGGTGCGCCGAACCGCTCGGCAAACGCCGTGACCCGCTCTCTGCTCGGGTCGGCGACCGCGATCAGCTCCGCATCCGGGTTCTCGACGAAGTCGCGAGCACCGCCGCCCGCCACCCCACCGGTGCCGATAATTCCAAAACGAACCATGCGCTACGATAAACCGCCACCGCTCGGCACGACTACCGCCCTCACACAACGCATGTCATAATCTGGCAGCAGATGTTCGCTCGAATGACGTTGGACGCAGGACGGCACCGGGGATCAGCGGACCAGTACATCGCGTGGCATACCATGCAGGTGTTTCCGCGCTCCGCCGTGGCCGTGCGCGCACGCCCGTGAGTGAGTTGTTCGAGATGGTGGAGAGCTCCGCCACCACTCGCCGGGAGGTGCGGTAGGGCCATGCTCGGGCTGATGAAACTGGACAACCCGATCCAGCGTTACGCCTGGGGTTCCAGGACGGCGCTGGCGCGGTTGCAGGGACGGCAGGCGGCCACCGAACCGGAGGCGGAATTGTGGATAGGGGCGCATCCGCAGGCCTCGTCGGCGGTAACGGTTGGCGGGCGTCGCGTCACCCTGGACCGGCTGGTGGCCGAGCGTCCTGCCGAGACGCTGGGCTGGGCGGCGGAACGGTTCGGTCCGGCGCTGCCGTTTCTGCTCAAGGTACTGACCGTAGCGCGGCCGCTATCGATCCAGGCCCATCCCTCGTCCGCGCAGGCGGCGGCGGGGTTCGCCCGCGAGCAAGCGGCCGGTATCGCGCCCGATGCACCGAACCGCAACTACCGCGACCGCAACCACAAGCCGGAAGTGGCGGTGGCCCTGGAACCCTACTGGCAGTTGAGCGGGTTCCGCCCCTACGCCGAGCTGGTGCGCCATCTGGAGGCGATCGGCTCGCTACCACTGCAGGCGTCGATTGACGCCTTGCGCCACCGGCCCGGGGAAGCCACCGTCCGCTCGCTGATGGCGACAGCATTGAAGCTGAGCGAGTGGCAGCGGGCCGATCTGGTGACGTGTGCGCTGCAGTACGCTACCGGCATCCTTCGAGCGAGCAGCGCGGACGCAGGCGCGCGCGGGCCGGATGAGCCCGCCGTCGCCGCGGCGCGCTGGGTGCAACGGCTGGCTGCCAGTTATCCGCGCGATGCCGGTGCAATCAGTCCATACCTGCTCAACCTGGTGCACCTGGCCCCTGGCGAAGGCATCCATATCGGCGCCGGCACGCTGCACGCAGCGCTGCAGGGGACTGCGGTGGAGTTGCAGGCCAACTCCGACAACGTCCTGCGCGGCGGCATTACGGCCAAACACATCGACGTTTCGGAGCTTCTGCGCGTGGCGCGCTTCGCGCCTCAGCAAGCGGCCGTGTTGAACCCGCCGGCAGACGCCAACGGCGAGCGTCACTACGCGACGCCAGCGGCGGAGTTCGCGCTCTCGTCGGTGGCGCTCGACCGCCTCCCGCCCGGGTCCGAATTCGCGGCGACCGTCGATGGCCCGGAAGTCCTGCTGCTGCTCCACGGCGATGCGGTCGTCACCGACGCGC
>CAYFXT010000229.1:0-4852 GCA_964346995.1 uncultured Spirochaetaceae bacterium
GGCGATCCCATGCTGACGGCCAGAGGAGCGACCCCGACGCTGACCCGGTGCCAGAAGCCCGTCGGCGCCGCACAGCGGTCCCCGGATCGCTCGAACGGCGAACGATAGCCCACGATTGCGTAGCGTGGGATCGTCCTGGCAAACGATGTCGCCGACGAATATCGTTCGCCCCGCGCCTCGATGTGCATCGCCGGCAGTGCCGGCACCGGTGCCGCGCTCCAGGGCCATGACCGGAATGCGCGGGTCGGCCATCAGATCGGTTCTGCGACTGCCAGGAGGCTACCGGCTGCGCGCGCCGGCGGTCTGATCGAGGATGAAGGCGCGCAGCGCCGGGAAGCTGGGCTCAAGGGGAGTGGCCTGCCTGGGGCGCTCCAGCAGCTCCTGCAGCGGGGCGGGGATCGGCGGTGAGACCCCGGTCGCGCGGCGCACGGTCTCCGGGAACTTGCCGGCGTCGGCGGTGGCGAGCACCACCGCGAGGGGGGATGCGGCGCCGCGGGCGCGCAGGCGGCGGACGGCGGCGACGCCGACCGCGGTATGCGGGTCGATCAGCCGGTCATCCTGTTCGTACACCTGTCGCATGGTTGCCAGGGTTTCCTGTTCGCTGAGCGCGCAGCCTTTCAGGTGAGCGCTGACGGCGGCATGATCGTGGTTCCAGCGTGCCAGGATGCGCTCGAAGTTGGAGGGGTTGCCTACGTCCATGGCGTTGGACAGGGTGGCTACGCTGGCGCGGGGACGCAGAGCGCCGGATTCAAGATAATTCGGCACTACGTCATTGCTGTTGGTGGCGGCCCAGAAGCCGGCCACCGGCAGCCCCCACTGCGCGGCGTACACGCCGGCGGTCAGGTTGCCGAAGTTACCGCTCGGCACGCAGAACAGCGGTGCCCCCTGAGGCCGCAGACGCAGGCCGGCAAAGACGTAGTAGTAGGCCTGCGGCAGCAGGCGCCCGAGGCTGATGGAGTTCGCGGGGCACAGGCGGGCAGCGGCGACCAGCTCGCGGTCGACCAGCGCCTGCTTGACCAACCGCTGGCAGTCGTCGAACGAACCAGCGATCTCGACGGCGTGGACGTTGTCGCCGAGCGCGGTGAGTTGCTGTTCCTGCAGACGGCTGATGCGCTCGGAGGGGTAGAGCAGCACCACCTCGATACCGGCGCGGCGCCAGAACGCACGCGCCACCGCACCGCCGGTGTCGCCGGAGGTGGCGACCAGCACTACGACCGGCGCCCCTGCCGGTTCGCGGCCAAGCTGGCGTTCCAGAATCGCGGCCAGAAAGGAGGCGCCAAAATCCTTGAACGCACAGGTGGGACCGTGATAGAGCTCCAGGAGCGCGATGTCGTCGCTCAGCCAGCTCAGCGCCGGCGCGAACGGATAGGCCGCCACGGCTACTTCGTGCGCAGCGATTCGCGCAGCGCCGGCACCTTCGGGACCGGAAGCGGCCCCTGCACCGGCACGGCTTCCCGCAGGGAAAGCACCCCCCGCACCGGCGGCGTCTCCGGCTCCGGTGTCGCCTCCTGCTTCGGTCGCGCAGGTCTGGCTTGCGGCGGCGCCGACGTGGCCCGGCGCGTCGCCAACGGCGAACTCGTCGGCCAGAAGCGCCTCGGTCATTGCTGCCGCGAGATCGACGAACGGCACCTCATCGGGTAGTCCCGCGATCACATCGGTCAGGTCGGGTGGCGGGCACGGCTGGTAGAGTCCACCGCCCGGCGGCAGCCCGGCCAGCAGGGAAGCGCTGAACGAGAGTCGCACGCCGGCATCGCGCGTGGAGCACACTTCCATGTCAACAATCTCCGGTCGTGCGGGTGCATTCCCGCCAAGGGGCAGAGCGCTCCCACGCGGGGCGGCTCGTCCCCGTGGTGGCGTCTGCTCGCGCCCCGGTTGTGCTGCTGGTCAACACTGCGCGACGATGCGCGGCCCAGCGCGGCGGATCTCCGACACGTAGGAGGTGGCGGCCAGTCCGGCAGCCGCGAACGCCCGCCGCATCGCCTCCGCTACCTCCTTCGCCTGCCCTACCGAGGCGGCCAGGGCGAACACGGCCGGCCCGGCTCCCGAGATGGAACAGCCGATGGCGCCGGCCTCCAGGGCCGCCTCCTTGACGGCCGCAAAGCCGGGGATCAGCACCGCGCGCACCGGCTCGGCGATCAGATCGTGCAGTGAGCGCCCCATGAGCGCCAGATCATCGTCGTAGAGCGATGCCACCAGGGCAGCCAGATTGCCCCATTGAGAGACCGCGTCGGCCAGCGGTATCTGCTTGCGCAGCATACGGCGCGCCGCCTCGGTGGGGATTTCCACGTCGGGACTGAGTAGCGCTACCGCCAGCCCGTCCGGCACCGGCAGGCGCACCAGATCGAGCGGCGCCGTGCTGCGGATCAATACGAAGCCGCCGATAAGGGCGGGCGCCGCATTGTCGGCATGACCGGCTCCCGCCGCAATCTGCTCGGCGGCCAGCGCGCAGGGCAGCAGCTCCTCGACGGGCAGCGGATCACCGGCCAGTCGGTTGACCGCGTACAGGGCCGCCGCGGCGCTGGCCGCCGAGCTGCCGAGGCCGGAGGCCAATGGCATTCCCTTGTGCAGAATCAGGTCGACCCCGAACGGTGCGCCGAGCTTCTCCAGCAGGGCGCGCGCAGCCACTACGGCCGTGTTGCTTTCGCCACGCGGCAGGCGGCCCTCATCTCCGGTCACCTCCAGCAGCGCAATACCGTCACCCTCACGCCGACGCGCTTGCACGGTGTCCCCGGGTCGCTGCACGGCGAATCCGAGAACGTCGAACCCGGAGCCGACATTGGCCACGGTGGCGGGCGCAAAGGCAGTCACCTGTCGCGGCAGGTCGCTCATCGGCTGAGAAATGCGCGGTGGATTACCCGGAGCGCGCGGCGTTCATCGGCGGCGGGCACGACCAGGGAAATATTGCGCTCCGATGATCCCTGGGCAATAGCCAGCACATTGATGCCCGCGGCACCGAGGGCGGCGAACAGTCTGCCGGCGATGCCGGGGGTGCCGCGCATGTTCTCGCCGATGATGGCCACGATGGCCAGGTCGCGGCGCAGATCGAACGTATCGATCCGCTTGGTCTCCAGTTCCAGGGCCAGCTCGGCCTGCAGGGCGGCCAGCGCGCGTTCCGCCTCCGCGGCGGCCAGCACCAGGCAGATGCTGTGCTCCGACGACGCCTGCGAGATCATCATCACGTTGACCGATGCCCCGGCGAGCGCTCCCAACACGCGCGCCGCCGTGCCCCGGGCGCCGATCATGCCGCCGCCTTCGACATTGATCAGGGCGATCGAGTCGACCGATGCAATGCCGGTGATCGCCCGCCCGCCACCGCTCGGCTGCTCGGAGATGCGGCTGCCCGGCTGCTCGGGCCGCAGGGTGTTCTTGATCAGAATGGGAATCGCCTGTTCGACCACCGGCACCATGGTGTAGGGGTGAATCACGCGGGCGCCGAAGTAGGACATCTCCATCGCTTCCTGGTAGCTGAGCTGGCCGATCACGAACGCCTCGGGAACGTGACGCGGGTCGGCGCTCAGCACGCCGTCGACGTCGGTCCAGATCTGCAGCTCGTCGGCGTGCAGGGCGGCCGCGATCAGCGACGCCGTATAGTCGGAGCCATCCCGCCCCAGCGTCGTCGTCACCCCGTCGCTGGTCGCGCCGATGAATCCCGGCACCACGCAGGCGATCCCGGAGAGCGGCTCCAGGGCACTGCGCACGCGGCGGTAGGTGTCGTCGAACAGCACGGTAGCGTTGCCATGGCTGGCATCGGTGAGTATCAGGTCGCGCGCGTCGATCAGGCGCGTCTCCACGCCGAGGTTGGCCAGGAGCCGGCTGGCGACCGTGGTACAGAGCCGTTCACCGAAGCTCATCACCAGATCGAGAGTGCGTGGCGAACACTCGCGCAACAGGCTCACGCCGTGCAGCACCTCGTCCAGCTCGGCGAGCAGCAGTTGCAGTTGGGTCAGGATGACCGCCTGGTGACGCGGCGGGCACAGGTCGCGCACCGCGGCCACGTGACCGGCGCGGAGGCCCTCCACGTGGCCGCGGGTATCGCCGCCGCCGGCGGCCTCCCGCGCCGCGGCGATCAGCACGTCGGTGGTACCACCCATCGCGGAGCACACCGCCACGCCCCCGCCGGTCAGTTGCGTGCGGGCAACCTGCATCGCCTGCCGCAGCAGTTCGCTGTCCGCCAGCGAACTGCCACCGAACTTCACGACGATCCCGCTCACCGCTCCCCTTCGGCGGCACGGTACCTGAAAGCGAGCAGGAATGTCTCGCTCGACTCGCCGCGCGACGCCTTCGGCTTGGCAGTACGCACGCGCGCAAAGCGGCTCCGGGCCAGCGCCAGAAGGTCGGGCAGCTCGTCTCCCTGCAGTACCTTGGCGACCAGGTTGCCACTCTCTGGCAGATGGCCGCAGGCTATCCCCAGCACCGCCTCCACCAACTGCGCGGAACGGGCAGCGTCCACCGCATGATTGCCGCAGGTGGCCGGCGCTGCATCGCTCAGGATCAGGTCGAACCGCCGCCCACGCAGCATGTCCCGCAATGGTTCGCCCGCGAGGTCCGCCTGCAGCCAGCGCAGGCCGGAGTCGGGAGCGCCGAGGGCGGCCGGCCGCGGCCTGAGGTCGACCGCGGTCACCGAGCCGCGGGCGCCGACCCGGTCGCGCGCATAGAGCGCCCAGCTCCCCGGCGCCGCACCGAGGTCGAGCACGTCCATCCCCCGGCGCAGCAGTCGGAACCGGAGGTCCAGCTCTTCCAGCTTCCACACCGAACGCGCCGGAAAGCCGCGCGCGCGCGCCTGTTTGCTGTAGAAGTCGGCGCCCGCGCGCCGCGACCGGGCCATCGCCCGCAGTGTACCCGATTGCGAGCC
>CAYFXT010000230.1:0-4847 GCA_964346995.1 uncultured Spirochaetaceae bacterium
GCGGCGGGTGCCCACGTCCACGGCGCGCATCGCGGCGGCGTAGCTCTCCAGCAGCAGGTCGGCCTTCAGCGCGGCATGCTCCGGGTCGTCCCACAGGTTGTCGAACTCGCATTCGTCGCGCTCCAGGTCGTACAGCTCGCCCAGCCCGTGACCGTGGTAGACGACCAGCTTGTAGTGCCCGCGCCGGTACATGGTGGCGCGCGTGGCGTCGGGCGCGTCGAGGGCGTCGAAGTACTCGCACCATACCGCGTCGCGATGGCGGTCGAGCGGAGCGGCGCCGGTGCTCATCGGCAGCAGCGAACGGCCCTGCATCCAATCGGGTACCGGTTCGCCGGCCGCTTCCAGCAGCGAGGGTGCCAGATCGGTGAGTTCCACCAGCGCGTCGGTCTGCTGGCCGGCGCGAATCTCACCCGGCCAGGAGAGCATCAGCGGCACCCGCACCAGCCCCTCGTAGAAGCGGCAGCCCTTCTGGATCAGGCCGTGGTCGCCGAGCATCTCGCCGTGGTCGCTGGTGAAGATCACCAGCGTATCGTCCGCCTGGCCCGACTCGCGCAGGGCATCCAGCACTCGCCCCACCTGATCGTCGATCAGCTCGATCATCGCGTAGTAGGCGGCCTGCAAGGTGCAGGCGTCACGTGCCGTGGCATACGCCGGCAAGCCGGCGCGCCCGGCGGCGCGGTCGGCTGTACCCTCGTGACCAGGCGACACCGGGATCACCGGGCTGCGAATGTCGAGGTCGTCGGGCGTGCGGCCCCGGGACTGGAAGTCGATCGCCGCCAGCCGCTCCTGCTCGGCGAGGTCGCTGTCACGGAACAGCGGTCCCGGCATCGCGGCCGCGTCGTAGCGGTCGCGGTACTCCTGCGGCGGATTGAACGGCGGATGCGGATCGTAGATGTTCACGCACGCCAGCCACGGTGTATCCGCGGCGCGCTGCTCGGTGATGAACTCGACGGTGCGCTCGGCGCACCAAGTAGTCTGGTGCAGCGGCGCCGGCACGCCGGCCGGGTCCCTGATCAGTTCGCCGAGCACGGCGCCGCGCTGCCGCACCCAGTCGGCGTAGTCGTGCCCCGCCGGCCAGTCGTCGCGTGGTCCGTGGCTGTAGCGCCAGTAGCGGTAGCCGTCGGCGGCGCGCGGCTCGATGCGGCCGTAAGCGCTGGCCAGGTGCAGCTTGCCGATCAGCCCGCAGTCGTAGCCGGCGTCGGCGAGCAGCCGCGTCACCAGCGGGAAGCGGCTCACGAACGTGTCGTTGCCGTTGCGCGTGTTGTGGCAGGTGCTCGGGTAGGTGCCGGTGAGGAAGCTGGCCCGGCTCGGCGTGCAGATCGGGCTCTGGCAGTAGGCGTGGGTGAACGCCGTGCCCGAGCGCCACAGCTCGTCCAGGCGCGGGGTTCGCACGTGGCGGTTGCCCTGCGCGCCGAGCGTGTCGTAGCGCTGCTGGTCGGTGCACAGCCAGAGAATGTTGGGCCGCCGAGGCGAGCTGCTCACGCGCTCGGCGCAGCCTCCAGGAGGCCGATCTTGTCCAACACCCGTTGCGCCTTCGTCACCGTCTCGGCATTGGGGCTGTTGGCGACCGCCCGCTTGACGGCGATGATGGCGTGCTCGTCACCCTGCTCGGCCAGCTCCAGCGCCTCGGCGAACGCGACTTCGCCGAACCGCGTATCCTGCTCGATCACCTCGAACTGCGAAGATCGCCAGTAGTACTGCAGCGGGTCATCCTCGGGCCAGTCCTCGTACACCGCCTCCCAGGTGAGGCCGTCGACCAGGTGTGGTTTGAGCTGGTTTTCCGACACCGGCAGGCCGTCGAGCTGGTAGCGGTTGTCGAGCGAGACGCGCAATCGATCCTCGGTGAGGTTGGGCAGGGCGCCGTGCACCATCAGGCAGCCGAAGATCAGCGTATCGCCGATCTCGAAGTCGCTGCAGCGCGGGATGCCGCGCTCCTCGGGGCGGATCACCTTCTGCCCGCCGGCGCCGAGGGAGAAGTGATGATCGACTACCTTGCCCACCTTGTGGGAACCCTCCACCACCGCCAGCGGTCCGAGCTCCATCGGGCAGTCGCCCAACGGAGTCCACACCGAGATCACCTCCAGGTTGCTCTGGAAGTGGACGAAGTCCTGGTGGAACGGCGTGGTGTGCTCGGTGTATTTCGGGAACCACAGGCGGGTGATCTTCATCGGGTGGGGCAGCACCGGACCGTCGATGATCGTGCCCACGAGGTCCACCACTTCCGGCCAGTGGCCGGAGGCGTGCATAGAGCGCAGCTTCTGCACGTGCGTGTACACTCTCGAATACTCGTGGTTGCCCTCCGTGCACGCCTTGTCCGGATCAACCCGCCCCTCCTCCAGCTTGCTGCCGGGGACGATCCAGTCGCTCGCCTGCCCGAGCGCCTCCAGAATGTCGAGGCGGAGCTGCCAGAGCTGATCGGGATCCTGCAACTTGCGCAGGAACAGGTATCCTTCGTCGTCGAAACGCCGGCGCAACTCCGCCGGGTCGGATAGCGCGTCATTGGAGACGCGGAACGGCTGCAGGTTCATATCGCGTCCACCATACCGGCCCCGCGCGGTGTGTGCAACGGATCGCGGCGGGTGGTTGCGAGCTGGCGGCCAGCACCATGCGCATGACCCGCAGCCCTGGCGGCGGGTGGTTTGCGAGGGTTTGCGGATTGCAGCGAGCGTTGCCGGTTTGACGGGCCGCCTGAGTGGGGCTAAGGTCGTGACTTGGAGGAGGATTCTTCATGAAGTTTCCAAGACGGTTGGCACTGGCCGCGATCTTGTGCGTGCCGGTGGCGCTGGCCGGGGCGGCCGGCCAGGAGGAGGGTTCGACAGCGGCAAGTGGCGGCGGCATGGCCGCCTCCGCCGAGGTGCAGGCTGCCATCGATTCCGGCACTTGGGTGTGGGCGACGCTGGCCGACTACGAGCAGGACACCGGCACCCGCATCACCAGTTTCGGTGAGGCGCCGATGCTGGCGGTGATGGTCGCCGGCGGCGAACTGCCGCCGGTAGAGGAGCGCATCTCCGAGGAACCGCTGGTGATCAACCCGTTCGACGAGATCGGCTCCTACGGCGGCACCCTGCGCACCGCATCGCTCGGTCCCGGCTACAACGACTTCACCCCGATCCGGTCGCTTGCCGGGGTGATCCAGACCGCCAACCGCGGCCCCGGCTCACCGCACCAGAACGTCCCCTACGGCTACAAGGGCTGGGAAATCTCCGATGACGGCATGACCTTCACCATGTACCTGCGCCGCGGCGCCAAGTGGTCGGACGGCGAGCCGCACACCGCGGATGACGTGGAGTTCTGGGGTGAGTTCTTCTGGCATCCCGAATACTCCGGCTGGGATCAGAGCAACTTCGGCCCGGTTGCCTCGGTCGAGAAGGTGGACGACTACACCGCCCGCATGACCTTCTCCCGTCCCAACGCCACGCTGATGGGCTGGGTCGAGTTCTGGGGCGGCTGGTACCCGTTTCGCTACCCCAAGCACTACCTGTCCAGGTATCACCCCAAGTACAACGAGGACGCGGAAGCCCTGGCCAAGGAGGAGGGCTTCGAGTCGTGGATCCAGTCCTTCCAATCGCACTCCAATAGCGGAGACTTCGGCCAGAAGGACTTCGACCTGCCCACCATGCGGTCGTGGGGTGTCGTCGACATCACTGCCACCTATGCACTGATGGAGCGCAACCCCTACTTCTGGGCCATCGATCCGGCCGGCAACCAGCTCCCCTACATCGACCGGCTGCGCGTCGAAGTAGTCAACGATCAGGAGGGCTACAATCTGAAGGCGATTGCCGGCGAGATCGACATCGCCCAATTCGGCCTGGAGGCCGCCAACGTTACCCTGTACAAGGAGAACGAGGAGAAGGGCGACTACCAGTTGCTGATGTGGAAGGCTCCGGACGGTTCAGAGGCGGCCTACGGCTTCAACCTGACCCACCCGGATCCCGTGCTGCGCGAGATCTTCCAGGATGTCCGCTTCCGCCAGGCGATGTCGCTGGCGATCAACCGCGACGAGATCAACACGCTGCTGTACTTCGATCTCGGCGACGTGCGGCAGGCGGCGATGAACCCCGACAACAGCTATTACGATCCAGAGTGGGCGCAGCGGTTCGTCGAGTACGACCCCGATCGCGCCAACATGCTGCTCGACGAGATGGGGCTGACCTGGAACAGCGACGGCACCGTGCGGATGCGTCCCGACGGCGAGCCGCTGCGGATTCGCCTGTGGGTCAACCAGCGCCGGCCCACGCTGGTCAACACCGGTGAGCTGGTCGAGGCGCACTGGGAGGCGGTCGGCGTGGACGTCGACTTCCAGGGACGCGATGGCCCGTTCGTCAGCCAGATGGTGCAAGCCAACGAGCATGACGTGCAGAGCTGGCACCTGCGCCGCACCAACGAAAGCAAGGGCTTCCAACCGCACAACAAGTTCCTCTCCGGCGACGGGGTGGAGTTCGGGCGGCTCTGGGAGCAGTGGTACAGTACCGGCGGCGAGCAGGGCGAGGAGCCGCCGCCAAGGATCAAGCGCCTGTACGAGCTGGGCGACCTGTGGCTGGCCTCTACCAACGAGGAGGACTACAACCGCTACGCCCGGGAGCTGTTCGATCTGGCCAGCGAGGAGGTGCTGATCATCGGCACCGTCGGCTTCGTGCCGCTGCCGGTGATCGTCAGCAACAAGGTGGGCAACTTTCCGCGCGACGTGCGCTGGATCGGCGACGACACGCAGTTTCTGCGCGACGTCAAGCCGGACACCTGGTTCCTGCGCCAGTAGACGCAAGGCAGCGGCGCCCCGGAACTGCCGCCTGCGGCGCCGCTGCCGCCCAACCCGGCCTGTTCCGTGAGCCTGTCGCAATCCGACAGGC
>CAYFXT010000231.1:0-4841 GCA_964346995.1 uncultured Spirochaetaceae bacterium
GCTGCTGTTCGACAGCCGCGAATTCGAGGCGCACTGGTTCGAGACCGGGACGCCGGTGTTCCTCGTGGATACCTTGTTCGAGCGCCGCATTTCAACGGTATCTCTCGACCGGACGGTCCGCGGCTGGTCCGTGGGCGAGCCCGGAGATAGACTGCCTTCCTCATGAGCGTGGAACCACGGCGCATCACCGAAGGGCCGGCGCACCACTTCTTCGGCTACTACGGGATCAACGTGTGGGATCGCAGCGGGCGCTACCATCTGGCTCTGGAGACCGACTTCCACCGCCGCCCGCCCACCCCTGCGGATCGCGCGCGGGTGGGGCTGGTGGACGCCCGGACGGGGGCGTTCGAGTCTCTTGCGGAGACCGGAGCGTTCAACCTGCAGCAGGGCAGCATGCTGCACTGGATCGACGCCGGCCGCGGCGAGGAACTGACCTACAACGCATGGCAGGGACAGCACGTCGTCTCCCACGCCCGAGAGCTGGCCACCGGCGCCACGCGCACCCTGGAGGCGCCGGTGGCCGCCGTCTCCGCCGATGGACAACAGGCGCTGGGGCTCAACTACGCGCGCATGTACCACTGCCGGTCGGTGGTGGGCTACGCCAACCGCATCGACCCCGCGTCGCTGCCGGTGGCGCCGGAAGATGACGGGCTGTACCGCATCGACCTGCCCTCCGGCTGCGCCGAGCTGCTGGTCTCCCACGCCCAGGTGATCCGTGCCGCCGCGTTGGAAGGCCCGCCGAGTGGCCTGGTGTGGTTCAACCACGTCATGTTCAACACCGACGGGTCGCGGGTACTGTTCTTCTGCCGCATGCGAAACGCCGCTGGACACGGCATGCGAACCTCGCTGTGGACACTGCGGCCGGACGGCAGCGAGCTGGCGCTGCAGATCGGCTTCCCCTATCGTATATCGCACTTCGCTTGGCTCGATCCGGACCGCATCCTGATCTCCACTGACCTGCTCGGCAGCATGCAATTCCTGACCTTCACCGTTGGCCGGGACGACTTCGTGCCGATCGGCGCCGGGGTGCTGCCGGAGGACGGCCACGCCTGCTTCTCCCCCGACGGGCGCTGGATGGTGTGCGACACCTACCCGCAGGGCAGGGAGCGGATCTCGCAGGTGATGCTTTACCATATGGCGAGCGGGCGGCGCGTAGACGTGGCCGGCTTCTCCTCCGAGCCGGTGTTCAGCGGCGACGTGCGCTGCGACCTGCATCCGCGCTGGCATCCGGACGGCACCCGGCTGACCATCGACGCGGTACCGGAGGGTGACCGCCAGATCTACCTGCTCGACGTGGCTGAGATCGTGGACTGAGCTGCTCGATGCGATCGGCGTCACGATCCACGGCCGGTGACAACATCGGCATACGCTCGATCCGGGCATTCGCTACCGGTAGCGCGCAGGAGCAGGTACTTTCATGGCGTCGACGTACGGCGAGACGGTGCGTACAGGGTGGTGCCGGAGTAGCATCTTTCCTCCGGTCCGGGACCAATGGCATACGGAAGGTCCCGCCAGTGAATGAGGTCCGGGCTGACGGCGTGGCCCCAATGCTGCCGGGGGTCCTCAGGCGGCCGCGCCTGGTAGAAGAGGTGCCAGCGGCCTTGCCAGAAGCATAGCCCGTTGGGGTCGTTCAGCGTGTATTCCGGGTTGACGTAGTGGTAGAGGGGTCGATAGCGGTCGTCCGCCTTCTCCCGGCGCGCCTCCCGCATCCGCTGCAGCAGGGGATTGCGCCGGAGCTGGTCTTCCTGCTCCTCCATGGTCTCGGCGAACTCGAAGCGCGGGGATTTCGAAGCAGGAAACTCGTTCACCGGCGCCGTGTCAGCGGTAGGGATCGGCGGCGTCGCGCAGGCCGTCGCCGAGGAAGTTGTACGCCAGTACGGTGATGATCACCGCGAACACCGGCAGGATCAGCCACGGATTGATACCCGCCGTCTGCACGTTCTGCGCCTCCTTGAGCAGCACCCCCCAACTGGTCACCGGCGCGCGCAGCCCCAGACCCAGGAACGACAGCGAGGTCTCGGCCAGGATCATGCCCGGCACCGACAGCGTCAATGACACGATGATGTAGCTGAGCATGCTTGGCAGCATGTGTCGGCGTACGATGTTCGGCATGCTGCTGCCGGCGATCTTCGCCGCCGAGATGAAGTCCTGCTCGCGCACCGACAGCAGTCTGCTGCGCACCACCCGCGCCAGCCCGGTCCAGCCGATCAGTGACACGATGATGGTGATGGCGAAGTACACCGCCAGCGACGACCAGTCGGGCGGCAGCGCTGCGCTCAGCGCCATCCACAGTGGTATGGTGGGAAACGACATGATCACTTCGATGACCCGCTGCACGATCATGTCGGCGGCACCGCCGAAGTAACCCGAAATGCCGCCCATGGTGAGGCCGATCAGCAGTGAGAAGCACACTCCGAGCAGGCCGATGGTGAGCGAGATGCGCGCGCCGTACACGATGCGCGAGAACAGGTCGCGGCCCATGCGGTCGGTGCCGAGCAGGAACACCACGCCTCCTTCCGCCACCGAGAACAGGTGTCGGTCGGTAGGGAACAGCCCCCAGAGCCGATATTCGGGGCCGCGGCCGAACAGCCGTATCGGGTAGCGCTTGCCGGTCGGGGTATACAGGCGGCGCAGCGTCTCCTGGTCGATGTTCTTCTGCAGCCCCTCCATGTAGGGCGCGACCAGCCGTCCGTCGGCCACCAGCCGAATCCGCTGCGGGGGCACGAATATGAACTCGACGTGGCGCTGCTCCAGCCTGTAGGGCGCGACGAACGGCGCCACGATCCCGATCAGATAGGCGATCGCCAGCACCACGGCGCTGGCCACGGCCAGCCGATGCCGTTTGAAGTTGCGCCACATGAGCTGCCACTGCGAGGCGAGGTAGTAACTCTCCCGCTCGTCGCCTTCCCCGGTGTTGCCGGGTTGCGCTTGCGGTGGCGTTGCGGAGTCGGCCTGATTGCGACCGACTCCGCGAGCAGCTCGGTTGGGCCGCCCGCTTCGTGGCCTTCGGGGCGGCGCAGGAGCAACGGTTCCGGGGCGCTCGGCCACGCGCTACGTCTCCGCCCGCTCGAAGCGGATGCGCGGGTCGAGTATCACCAGCAGGATGTCCGACACCAGGGTGCCGATTACCGTCAGCAGGGCCAGCACGAACAGGAACGAACCCGCCAGGAACATGTCCTGGCTGAGCAGTGCCTGCAGCAGCAGCGGTCCGGTGGTTGGCAGGCTCAGCACCACCGCCGTGATCGCGGAACCGGAGATGATCTCCGGCAGCAGCCAGCCGATGGTGGAGACGATCGGGAACAGCGAGATGCGTACCGGGTATTTGAACAGCAGGCGCATCTCGCCCACACCCTTGGAGCGGGCGGTGATCACGTACTGGCGGCGGATTTCGTCCAGCAGACAGCCGCGCATCACCCTGATCAATCCGGCGGTGCCGGCAGTACCGATCACGATGACCGGGATCCAGAGATGGCTGATCAGGTCGAACACGCGCGCCAACGACCAGGGGGCGTCGATCATGTGCGGCGAGAACAGGCCGCCGATGCTGAGCCCGAACAGGTTGTAGAACAGAAACATCAGCACCAGCGCCAGCAGGAAGTTGGGGGTGGCCAGCCCGATGAATCCGGCGAACGTGAAGCTGTAGTCGAACAGTGAGTACTGGCGGGTAGCCGAGTAGATCCCGATCGGGATCGCCACCACGTAGGTGAAGATCAGGGTCGCCGAGGTAACCAGCATGGTGAGCCCGAGCCGGTTCCAGATCAGCTCCGACACCGGCTTTTCCCAGTCGAACGACTGGCCGAAGTCGCCGCGCATCACGCCCCACAGCCAGATCAGGTACTGCTGCCAGATCGGCTTGTCCAGGCCGTAGCGGCGTCGCAGCGCGTCCAGCGTCTCGTCGTCGACCCAGTCGCCGGTCTCCGAGAGCTCGGCCTGCATGGCGCTCAAGTAATCGCCCGGCGGAAGCTGGATGAGGATGAAGCTGATGATCGAAATAATCAGCAGCGTCGGCACCATGTAGACCAGCCGTCGCCCGAGGTAACGGAACACCCTACCGACTTACTGCATTCTGTGCGTTCAGCAGATGGGGAGGCGGACCGGCGCACGCCGCCGGTGGGCACGTTGCCGCACCGCCTCCCCCATGCCTGTGCTGAACGTCAACCGACGAACGTCACTCGACGTAATAGAACTGCTCCGGTTGGAAGCTTCCGGGCGAACGCGAGATGGCGCTGTAAGGCGCCCGCTCCGGTACGTTGCGCATCTTTGCGTTGACCACCCCGATGATCGGCGTCGGCGGGCTCAACGTGCCGATGTCCCACAGGTACTCCATCTTGAGGCGCAGGATATCCTTGAACAGCTCGTGCTGCTTCTCGGGATCGACGGTCAACTTGATCTCCTCGTACAGCGCAATCGCCTGCTTGACGTACTCCGGCGGCTCTTCGCCCCGCACGCCGCCGCTCTCGTACCAGAACTGCCACGCCGGCGCCCACAGCACCTGCCCGCCGGTGGGCACGTAGTAGCGCGGCCAGGTCAGCGGCATCATCCCGCCACTGCCGCCCCACATGCTCACGTCCATGTCGTTGGACTCGTAGCGTTCCTGCCACAGGGAGCGTTCGATCACTTTCATGTTGGTCTTGACCCCGACTGCCTCCCAGTATTCCCTGGTCAGCTCGGCGAGGTCCGCAAACGCGTCGATGATCTCGAGGGTGAGGCTGAAGGACTCGCCGTCGGGCCCCAGCCGGAAGCCTCTGCCGTCCCGGGCGGTCAGCCCCATCTCGTCGAGCAGCGCGTTGGCCTTTTCGGGGTCGTACTCCACGTAGGCGGTGGCCAGCTCGGGGAGGTGG
>CAYFXT010000232.1:0-4827 GCA_964346995.1 uncultured Spirochaetaceae bacterium
CAGCCACCTTGGTAGAGCCGCACCCGGTCGCGCGCCACCTCCAGCACCTTGGTAGCGAGCTGGCCGATGAAGTACTCGTCGTGGGACGCGAACAGGAGGGTGCCGTGGTAGCTTCGCAGGGCATGCGTGAGGACGCTGATGGCACTCAGGTCGAGATGGCTGGTCGGCTCGTCGAGCAGCAGCAGGTTGCTCGGCCGCAACAGCAGCCGCACCAGGGCCACACGGCTGCGCTCGCCGCCGCTGAGCACCGCCAGCGGCTTGAACACCTCGTCGCCGCTGAACAGAAACGCGCCGAGCAGGTTGCGCACGCGTGGCACCATGTCGATGGGCGCATCCGCTTCCACCAGCTCCAGTACGCTGCCGGCGCCGGTGAGCTGCTCGGCGCGGTCCTGCGCGTAATAGCCCACCGTCACCCCGGTGCCCAGTGTCACCTGTCCCTCCGTGACCGCGGCGGAGCCCGCCAGGGCGCGCATCAGAGTCGACTTGCCGACGCCGTTCTCCCCCACCAGCGCCAGCCGGTCGCCGCGGTCCAGCTCCAGGTCGAGGTCACGGATCACCACGTGGTCGCCGTAAGAGAGGCGCAGGCCGGAAGCGCTCAGCGTCCGTCGCCCGCCCTTCGGCGCCGGCGGAAAGCTGAACGCGATGTGTGACTGCACGGGCGGCGGCTCGACGCGCGTCATGCGCTCGAGTTGCTTGATGCGGCTTTGCACCAGCCGCGCCTTGGAGGAATTGGCGCGGAACTTGCGCACGAACGCCTCCATGCGTGCGATCTCCTCCTGCTGGCGCTCGTAGGCGGCGGCCATCTGCTCCAGCTCCGCCTCGCGCCGCCTGAGGTACTGCGAGAAGGTGCCGGCAAAGATGCGCAACCTGCCGCGATAGATCTCCGCCACCTGGTCGCAGGTGCGATCCATCAGGGTGCGGTCGTGCGCTACCAGCAGGTAGCCGCCGCGGTAGGAGCGCAGGTACTCCTCCAGCCACTGACGCGCTTCCAGGTCGAGGTAATTGGAAGGCTCGTCGAGCAGCAGCAGATCGGAGCCTTCCAGCAGCAGCTTGGCCAGAGCGATACGCATCTGCCAGCCGGAGGAGAAGGTGGCCGTGTCCTGGTCGTGCTGCTTCGGAGCGAAGCCGAGGCCGCGGCTGACGCGGTCCAGGCGCGCAGCACGGTCGGCGGCGCCGTCCAGGCCGACGCGCTCGGTGAGCTCACCGTAACGGGCCAGCAGCCGGTCCAGAGCGTCGCCGTCGCCGGTGTTCTTACCGGCAACGCCCGTATTCGCCATCTGATCCTCGATGCGACGCAGCTCCTGCTCCGCGGCCAACTCGCGGCTGAACGCCAGCGACAGCTCCTCGCCCAGGGTGCGGCCACCGTGCGCCACGCCCGACTGCGCCAGGTAGGCGATGCTGACCTCCCGGCGAGGAATCACTCGTCCGCTGTCGGCGCTGGCCTGACCTGCAATGATGCGCATCAGGGTCGACTTGCCGCTGCCGTTGGCGCCGCACAGCGCGATGCGCGCGCCGCGATCGATGGTCAGGCTGACCTCGTCGAGCACCACCTGCTCGCCGTAGGCGACCGATACCTCGGTGAGCGTAACCATCAGCCGCGGCTCGCCGAAGCAAACGAGAAGTACATCACCACGGCGGAGCGATCGACGCGCACCACCTCCAGCGCCGCCGTCGGCGGCTCGGCCGGCGTCAACCGCACCCCGTTGCCTTCGTAGAGGACCAGCAGGGTCAGCTCTGCAGCCGGTTCGAAGAGCGGTTCCTCCTCGGCCGGCGCGCTGGCGGTCTCTCCCGTGGCGACTGCCTCCGCCGCGGCCACGCCGGTCTCCCCCGCGGCCTCGGTTCCCGACGGCACCCCGGTCCCTGCCGACGGCACCCCGGTCCCTGCCGACGGCACCCCGGTTTCCGCCGGCGGCACCCCGGTTTCCGCCGGCGGTGCCCCGGTTTCCGCCGACGGTGCCCCGGTTTGTCCCGTGCTGCCCGGCTCCTGCTCTGCCCGGGGAACTTGCTCCGGTGACCCGGCAGCCTGCGAAGAAGCCGGCTCCGCCGCGGTGGGCATACCAGCGTCAGCGCGACCGTCGTTCCGCGCTGCTGCGCCGCCGGCCTCCCCCGCGGCCGGTGCCGCCATGGGCACACCGGCATCCGTGTCCGCGGTACCACCCGGCGCCGCGGTATCGTCGTCCGCGGCGGCCGCCGCGCCGTCGAACAGCAGGGTGACCGCGCCGTCGTAGCTGCCCGCCAGCGGCGCGCCGAGCGCATAGCGAAAGTCCACCACGCCGGTGCCGGGCAGCCCGGCGGGCAGCAGTCCGGGGACCAGAGCGGCGAAGCCGCGCCAGCGAAAGCGGCGTCCCTCGGTCAGCTCTATGGTGCCGTAGCCGCCGCTGCGCAACGGCGAGCCGCGGCGCAGCAGATCGGCGTACAGGCGGTCGCGCCGCTCCCGTTCGGCGGCTATCAGCTCGGCAACGTCGTACGGGAAGTCGACATAGACCTCGGTGACCAGCCGGCCCTCGTCCACGTACGACAGCGCCAGGCGGCCACCGCTGCGCACCGCGAAGCGCACCGAACCGTCGCCGGTGGCCGCCTGCAACACGTACCGGTCGTCGCCGACCCGCTCGATCGTCCGGTATGGAAACTCGCGCACGCGGTTCTCCGTGACGAGCCGGAAGATCTGTGCCTCGGGATCGGGAAACAAACCGTACTCGTCGCGGAACCGCTGCAGGTCGTAGCGCCGCCGGCGTTGCATGATGCGGTACGACTCGGGCCGCCACACGGTTGCCAGCGCCTCCTCCAGCGTCGGGTCATGGGCGAGCAGGCGCGCCGCGTCGGCGTATGGATCGCCGGTGGAATCGAACAGCGTCAGAAACTCCCCGAAGGTGTAGCCGATCGTGCCATCCTCGGTCAGCACGTGGTACCAGTAGTTCTCGAACACGCCCACCTGCTTCGGCTCGGCGCCGCGGTCGAGCACCTTCACCACTTCCTGTTCGCGGAACTTGTAGACGATGTCGGCGGTGGCCGATGCCTCGGCCCGCACCGGCAGACCGCGGCGCGCAGCATACCCGTAGCGGTCGGTGAACTCAGCGTAGCGTGCCGCGAATGCCGCGGCCTCCTCGCGGTCGGCGAACATGCGCACCCGCCAGCGCTCGATCGGCACTGGTTCCTGGTGCCGGTCCGCTCCCGGTTCGTGCACCAGATAGTGGTCCTCGATGGTCGATTCCGCCATCACCTCCACCATGACGCCGGTGACCATGGGAGCGACGTCATTCCACAACACCACGCCGGTACCGAGTGGCGCCCGGCCGCACGACGCCAGCGCCAGAGCGATGAGCGCGCCCGTGGCGCCGGCGCCGGAGCGGATCGCCGGCGTCACACCACACCCACGAAAGTCGGCGGAGCCCACCGGTAGGGCACGCGCAGCACCTGGCCGGGATGCAGGATGCTGCTCGCCTGCAGGTCGTTGGCCGACGCCAGCGCCTCCACGGTGGTGTCGTGCCGCCGTGCGATGCTCCACAGGGAGTCGCCTTCCGTCACCTCGTAGCGGCCGGAATAGACGCGCAGGTCGCGCGGCAGCTCATCGGCGGATGTCAACGCGGCCGGGTCGACCCCACTCACCAGCGGGATGTGCAGCGCGAGGCCGACCGGTAACCGCCTCGGATTGACGCCGGCATTGTACTCGCGGATCAGCCCGACGCTGACCTCGTACGCCTCGGCGAGTTCGGAAATCGTGTCGCCAGTACGAACGATGTGCCGGTGGAACTGAATCAGGTCGGTACCCGAGGCGATCACTTCGGTGATCCGGTTGTAGAACGCCGCCGGCACCTTGATTCGATGCGTGCCCCGGTCGCGCGACGGGGTCAGGCCGTAGTGCAATTCGGCGTTGGCCCGTTCCAGCACGCCGGCCGGCAAGCCGGCGAGATACCCGAGCTGACGCATCTCTACTCCGTGCGGGGCCGCCATACGCCGCCACCGGGGGAGGGTATCCATGCGCGGCCACTCCGCGGCCGGCATGCGCCGCAGCGCCACCAGCAGCCCGAAGTAGCGGGGCACGAACTCGCGCGTCTCGCGCGGCAGCAGGCCGCGCCGCCTCAGCTCCCAGAAATCGCTGCTGCCACCCTGCCGCACCGACCGCTGCACGCGGCCCAGGCCGGCGTTGTACGCCGCCAGAGCCAGCTCCCAGCTCCCCAGCAGATCGTAGTTGTATTGCAGGATGCGCAACGCCACGTCGGTCGCCTTCCAGAAGTCGCGCCGTTCATCGACCACGTCATCGGTGACCAGACCGTGGGGCCGCGCGGTGTTGAGCATGAGTTGCCACAACCCGACGGCGCCGGCCGGGGAGACGGCGTTGCTCACGAATCCCGACTCGATCGCCGGCAGGAACAGCAGCTCGGCCGGCATGTCGCGCTCATCGAGCAGGCCGAGGATATAGTGCGCGTAGAAGCCGGCGCGCTGTGCCACACCGCGTAGCCAATCGCGCGTGCCGGTGGAGGAATAGCGCGCAGCGTAGTACAGCACGCGCGGATGGTCGGGAATCTCCAGGGTGGTGGAGATGGCGCCGCGCAGGGTCTGTGCGCCCACCGGCGGCACCGCCGAGAGCAATGCCAGCGTTGCCGCCACAGCCCCGAGGCGGCGTCTTGCACACCGCCTGGTACGGAAATCCGCGCCAGCCGGCGAGCCCGGGGGCGTCACGGAGCGACCACGCCTGCGAGTCATCGTTTCTCACCCAGGAAGATACCGGCCCACTCCCAGCTACCGTCAATCTCGGGGGCGGCCTTGAAGTCGATGCGACGAAAATACAGGTACCAGGTCTTCACCCGGTAGGACCAGCCGGTAGTG
>CAYFXT010000233.1:0-4821 GCA_964346995.1 uncultured Spirochaetaceae bacterium
GAGTTCAGCATGACGAAGCGCACCCCCGCCTCGTCGAACGCGTGGAAGTCTTCCCATGGCCGCCGGACGGCATGGCTCGATGACCTATCTGGAGCGGCACGCGCCGTTCAAGGCCAATCCGGATGCGCTGTTGCCCGGCTGCCGGAGCGTGCTGATGGTGGCGCTCGGCTACTACCAGGGACCGGCACGCGCACCCGGCCAGCGGCCGCCGGCCGGCCGCGTGGCGCAGTACGCCTGGGGGCGCGACTACCACAAGCTGTTGCGCGCACGATTGCGCCGCCTGGTGCGCTGGCTGGCGGAACGGTACCCGGATGAGCAGTTCCGCAGCGGCGTGGACGCCACGCCGCTGCTGGAGGCGCAGCACGCGGTGGCGGCGGGAATCGGCTTTCGCGGCAAGCATACGCTGGCGATCAACGCCGCGCATGGAAGCTGGTTCTTCATCGGCGAGGTGCTGACCACGCTCGCCATCGCGCCGCCGGCCACAACGCATCGGAACAAACGGTGCGGCACGGGATGCACGTTCTGCATCGACGTGTGTCCGACGCGGGCGATCGTGGCGCCCTACCAGCTCGACGCGCGCCGCTGCATCTCCTACCTGACCATCGAGCACCGCGGGCCGGTTGCCGAGCAGTTGCGTCCCGCCATCGGTGACTGGTTGTTCGGCTGCGACCTGTGCCAGGAGGTGTGCCCCTGGACGGTGCGCGCCCAGGCCACCGCGGAGCCGGATCTGCTGCAATGGCGCGCCGGCGACACGCTGGAGCTGGCGCCGCTGCTCGCGCTGCGCACCCATGACGATCTGGCGGCGCGCTTTGCCGGCTCGCCCTTGATGCGTGCCGGGCGCGACCGGCTGGTGCGCAACGCCTGTACCGTGGCCGGCAACCGCCGCGCGGCCGAGCTGTTGCCGCTGCTGCGCCGCTTGGCCGGGGACCCCGACCGCGGGGTGGCCGTACATGCGCGCTGGGCGGTGGAGCAGATCACCGCCGCCGGATGACGTAGGCGTGTTCAGCAGCCGTAATGTGACCGAGAGCCGTCACGTTCGGATCCGCGATCCCGACCGCGATACGATCGTCGCCATCGCAACGCCGCCGGGGACCGGGGCGCTGGCGATCGTGCGCGTCAGCGGCCCGCAAGCGGTAGCGGCGGCCGACGCGGCGTTCCGTGGCCGCGGCCTGCTGTGCGATGCGGGTACGCACACCGCGCACTACGGCGCGATCGTGCAGCCGGCGCCGCTACCGGATGCCCGCGACCGTGTCGAGGTGGTGGACGATGTAGTGGCCACGGTGTTCCGCGCACCGGCGAGCTACACCGGCGAGGATACGGTGGAGATCACCTGTCATGGCTCCAATCTGGTGGCCGCAACCGTGGTGAGCGCGCTGCTGCGCCACGGGGCACGCTCTGCGGAGGCGGGCGAGTTCACGCGCCGGGCATTCCTGAACGGAAAGCTCGACCTGACCCAGGCGGAAGCGGTGGCCGAGGTGATCCGGTCGGCCACCGCAGCCTCCCTGCGCGGCGCCCGCAATCGTCTGAACGGCGCACTGGGTGCGCAGGTCGCGACGCTGCGCCGCCAGTTGCTCGACTGCGCGGCGCAGGTGGAGCTGGCGCTCGACTTCGCAGAGGAGGACGTGGAGTTGGCGCCCGCCGAGCAGATCATCGTCCAGGTGCAGGCGGTACGCGCCGCCATCGCCGCCATGGTCGCCACCTTCCGCACCGGCAGGATGTTGCGTGACGGCATTCACGTGGTGCTCGCCGGGCCGCCCAACGTCGGCAAGTCGTCGCTGCTGAATCGTCTGGTGCACGAGTCACGCGCTCTGGTCACCGACATCCCCGGCACCACCCGCGACGTAATCCGCGAAGATCTCGACATCCACGGCGTGCCGGTACGGCTCTACGACACCGCCGGTCTGCGGGCTGTCGAGGAGACCGTGGAACGGCTGGGGGTGGAGCGCAGCATCGCCACGGTGGCGGACGCCGATCTGGTCCTGTTCGTCAGCGCGGCCGATGAGCCGTTCCCTGTGGACGCGCTCGCCCAGGTGCGGGCCGCGACCGCCGCCACCGCTGCGCCGGTTCTGGTGATCGCCAACAAGAGCGACCTGCAAGTTCTCCGTGATCCGGCGCCGGAACCTGCCACCGCTGTGCGCGTCGAGTTGGCCGTGTCCGCCCGAACCGGCGAGCGCCTCGACGATCTGTGCCGTCTGCTCCTGGCACGTACCGTTGGCCTCGGCGGCTACACCGAGCGCACCGCGCTGGTGGCCAGCGCCCGCCATCGCGACAACCTGCAGCGCGCCGACGCCGCCCTGGAGCGCGCCGGGCAGGCGGCGGCAGCGTCGCTGGGCGGCGAGCTGGTGGCCGCGGATCTGCGCGACGCGATCTTCCACCTGGAGGAGATCGTCGGCATCGTCGCCAGCGACGACGTGCTGAACCGGATCTTCGCCCGCTTCTGTATCGGCAAGTAGCGCGCGCCGTGCTCTCGTGTTCGACGGGCACCGGCCCACACTTCGCATGCCGATCGACGCCGGCGGCGAGTTCGAGGGCGTCGTCATTCCACCGGAACGGGACCGGCGCCGTCCCCGAGCGGGGTATTCGAGGACGTGGTGGCTGAACATCGCGTCCGGTCGATCCGCAACGTCAGTCCGTCCGCGTACGTGCTGCGCCTGGAGCGTGGCGCACTGACGTTCGAGCCGGGGCAGTACGTGACGCTGGGGCTGGCCGGCAGTACGGCGCGGCGGGAGTACTCGATCTACTCCGGTTGCGATGATGCGTTCCTGGAGGTGCTGATCAAGCAGGTGCAGGGCGGCTCGGTGTCGCGCCAACTGGCGCGGCTGCAACCGGGCGCGGTGCTCGAATGCGACGGCCCGTTCGGGTACTTCACCATTCCACAGCCGCGCCGCTCGCGACCGTTGCTGTTCGTTGCGTCCGGTACCGGGATCGCACCATTCCGCAGCTTCACGCGCAGCTATCCGAGTCTGGACTACCGGATCCTGCACGGGATCCGCACCGCTGGCGAGCGCTACGACTGCGCCGAATACCCGCCCGACCGTTACCTGGCCTGCCTGAGCCGCCGACCGGAAGCAGGCGCGCCGGCGGGGAGCTACCATGGCCGCGTGACCGCTTTTCTGCGCGACCGTCCGGTGGCACCGGGAACCGTATGTTATCTGTGCGGCAACAGCGAGATGATTTTCGACGCGTTCGACATTCTCAAGAACCAGGGCGTGCCGAGCGCCGATCTGTTTGCCGAGGTGTATTTTTAGCTTCCGATGTTCGACCTCATCGTCATAGGGGGCGGCCACGCCGGCATCGAAGCAGCGGTGGCGGCGGCGCGCATGGGCTGCGCGGTGGGACTGATCACCGGCGAGACATCCGCCATCGGTCGCATGTCCTGCAACCCCGCGATCGGCGGCACGGCCAAGGGACACCTGGTGCACGAGATCGACGCTCTGGGCGGCGTGATGGGGCAACTTGCGGATGCCACCGGCATCCAGTTCCGTCTGCTGAACCGCTCCAAGGGGCCGGCGATCTGGTCGTCGCGCTGCCAGTCGGACAGCGACGCCTACGCGGCCGCGGCGCAACGGCTGGTAGCGGCACAGCGCGGCATCTCGGTGGTCGAGGCGATGGTTACCGGCGTGGTGGCCCGGGCGGGGCGGATCGCGGCGGTGCATACCGATCGCTGTGGCGAGATCGGCTGCCGCGCGCTGGTGGTGGCATCCGGCACCTTTCTCAACGGCGTCATGTTCACCGGCATGAGCGGGGCGGCGGGCGGGCGTTTCGGCGAGCAGCCGGCCACCGGATTGTCCGAGGCGTTCCGGCGTCTGGGGCTGCGGACCGGGCGCCTCAAGACCGGCACCCCGCCGCGGCTGTGGCGGGCCAGCATCGATTTCCGCGCCACCTGCGAACAACGAGGCGACCCCGACCCGGTGCCGTTCTCGCGCCGTACCGATCCGTCCACGTTCCCGGCGCTGCCGCAGGTAAGCTGTTTCATTACCTTTACCAATCCCGAAACCCACCGGGTGCTGGCCACCGGTTTCGACCGCTCGCCGATGTTCACCGGTCGCATCCGCGGCGCCGGTCCGCGCTACTGTCCGTCCATCGAAGACAAGGTGGTGCGCTTCGCCGAGCGCGAGCGGCATCAACTGTTCCTCGAACCGGAGGGGCTCGACAGCGAACTGATCTATCTCAACGGCTTCTCCAGCTCCCTGCCCGCCGAGGTGCAACTGGCGGCGCTGCGCACCGTACCCGGCCTGGAGCAGGTCGAGGTGGCGCGTTACGGCTACGCGGTGGAGTACGACTTCTTTCCCGCTCATCAGGTGGATGCCACCATGGAGAGCAAGCACCTGCGCGGTCTCTATTTTGCCGGTCAGGTGAACGGCACCTCCGGCTACGAGGAAGCGGCCGCTCAGGGACTGGTGGCCGGCATCAACGCGGCGCTGGCCGTGCGTGGCGGGCCGCGCGATGAATTGGTGCTGCGCCGCGACGAGGCCTACATCGGCGTGTTGATCGACGATCTGGTCACCAAGCCTTCCTGCGAGCCGTACCGCATGTTCACCTCCCGCGCCGAGTACCGGTTGGCGTTGCGCCAGGACAACGCCGATCGGCGCCTGAGCACCTACGGCCACGAGCTCGGCCTGATCGACGATGCGGTGATCGGGCGTCTCCGCCGGCAGCAGCGTCTCCTGGATTGCGCCCTGGCGGAACTGCGCGGCGTTACCATAGCGCCGGCGGCTATCAATGGCTGGTTGCGGTCGCGGCGCGCTGCGCAGTTACAGCGTCCCGAGAGCGCCGCCGCACTGTGCCGCCGTCCCGAGGTACGCCTCGGAGCCCTGCTGG
>CAYFXT010000234.1:0-4726 GCA_964346995.1 uncultured Spirochaetaceae bacterium
GCCAACTTGACCTGGATGGCAGGCACGCACACCATTGCACGCATGTGGTCGCGTACGAGCCGAGCACTGGTCGCCGTGGTTTGCGGTGCCGCGTTCATGCTGTCCCTCAGCGCAGAATCGCATGCCGGCTCACCCGATTGGGTACTGGACGCGATCAAGGGCGCCACTGACGATCCTGGTGAACTCCGTTACCTTCATGCGGCGCACCGCGATTGCCCAATCGACGCCGCTGACGTGGAGCGAACCATCAGGCAAGTCCTGATCGCGAACGAGATATTTCCGCGCGATCTCACCCTCTCCCGCGCACTGTTCGAGCAATTGGTCCTCGACGTCACGGTGTCGTGTCTCGAACGGGTGGGCGGCAGTTTCGTCTACGTGGTAGACGCATACTTTGCGCTCCATTCTCCGCTCGACGGGAAACGACTGTTCATCGGCCGGCGGTTCGGACGCTTTGGCATGGGCAACATCTCGGCAATCCTGCACGCGCTCCAGGTTTCGGTCGCCGACGCCGCGACCACCTTCCTTGCAGCCAACCGCGGCCCGTAGCACCGTGACCATCCGCCCGGCCTTATCTCGATGAATCGTCATACCGGAAGAAGCTTGGACACAAGAGCGCAGATCATTACGCACCAAGCTGCGATCGCCGAGTTTGCAGGAGTTGGGGTGTATCCGAACTCGCGCTGTTCGGCTCGGTGCTCCGTGAAGACTTCGGCCCCGAGAGCGATATAGATGTGCTGTTCAGCCTCGACGAGACATCCCGACACACGCTCTTCGACATGCATCAAATGGAGGAAGACCTCAGGTCGATATTCGGGCGCCAAGTCGATCTTGTCAGCCGGCGCGGCATCGAGAGAAGTCGCAACTCTCTGCGCCGAAGAACGATACTGGAATCAGCTCAGGTCATCTATGAGTCGTGACGCCGAGTATCTTGTGGACATTGTCTCGTCGGCGAGACTGATCTTGACCTACGTTGGAGGCGTCCAACGAGAGCGATTCCTCCAGGATACGAGACTTCAGGATTCCGTCATTCGTCGCATCGAGATTATCGGTGAGGCCGCGGGACGACTGTCTCCGGAGTTCCGCAAGCGTCACCCAGAGATCCCCTGGCGCGCGCTCACCGGAATGCGAAACCGGGTGATTCACGGCTACGACGACGTTGACATGGAAATCGTATGGAACACTTCCCAGGAGAGCGTTCCGAAATCTGCTTGCGCTCGTTGAACCGCTGGCATCCTCGGAGTCGTAGTAATGCCGCGCGCGATGGTCGGCTGACGCTCATCTCCGGCGAGCGTCATTCTCCAGCATCGGCGAGGGCGTTGCGGAGGATCTGGGCCGGGTGCAGTGCTTCGCGGGTGCAGCCGTGGGCGATCTGGTGGCGACAACTGGTGCCGGCAGCGGCGATCAGGGTGCCTTCGTCCGCGGCCCGCACGGCGGGCAGCAGGCGGCGTTCGGCCATGGCCAGCGACACTTCGAGGTGCTCCGCCTCGTAGCCGAAGGAGCCGGCCATGCCGCAGCAGCCGGAGTCCACCTCTTCCACGGTAAAGCCGGCCAGCTCCAGCGCCTGGTGGCTCGGACCGGTACCCACCAGCGCCTTCTGGTGGCAGTGGCCATGTAGCAGCACCCGTCCCGCACCAGGGCGGAACTGGAGCGTGAAGCGGCCCGCCTCCGCCTCGGCGGCGATGAATTCCTCGAACGTCATGACCGCATCGGCCACTTCGCGCACCTTGCGGTCGCCGGGCAACAGTGACAGGTATTCATCCTTCAGCGTGAGAATACAGCTCGGCTCAAGCCCCACTACCGGCATACCTTGCGCGACCAGCGGGTGCAGCTTGTCCACGGTCGCGCGGGCGGCGGCGCGCGCCTGCTCGACCAGGCCCTTGGACACCATGGGGCGTCCGCAGCACCAGTGGCCGGGCAGCACCACGCGGTAGCCGGCGGCCTCCAGCACTTCGACCGCGGCGATCGCCACCTCCGGATCGTTGTAGGTGTTGAAGGTGTCGTTGAACAGCACCACGCTGCGGAGCGCCGCGGACGCCCCGCCGACCCCGCTGCCGTTGGCCGCCGGCTTCGGCTTCGCCCGGTGCGCACGCCCATTCGACTGCGCCGGTGGCGGCGTTCGTGCCGGTGCTCCCGCCAGGCCGCCACCGGCGTAAGCAGCGGCCCGCCCGGCGAACCAGCGCGTGAACGGCTGTACGGCGAAGCGCGGCAGCGTGCGTTTGCTGCTGATGCCCAACACCTTCTCCAGCAGCCGGCGCACCGGTGCGGCGCCGAGCAAGGCATTCACGATCGGCGCGCGCCAACCGCTGCTGGCTCTGCTGGCGCGTGCTATGTCGGCGAAGAAGCGCACCCGCGCCGGCACCGGATTGGCCTCGTAGTAACGCGCCAGATACTCGAACTTCACCTTGGCCATGTCCACCGACGAGGGACACTCCGCCTTGCACGCCTTGCACTCGATGCACAGATCCATAGCGGCGTAGATCCGTTCGCCGGTCAGTTCCTCCGCCGGCAGGCGCCCGCTCATGGCGGCGCGCAACAGGTTGGCCCGCCCGCGCGTGCTGTGCTCCTCTTCACGGGTCACCATGAAGGATGGGCACATGGTGCCTTCGGTCTTCTTGCGGCAGATGCCGGCGCCGTTGCACATCTCCACGGCGCGGTCGAATCCCTGGTCGCTGCTGAAGTCGAGGTGCTCCGGCTGCTGCAGCGCCCGATACTCCGTGCCGTAGCGGAGGTCCCGGGTCATCGGCGGCGCGTCCACCACCTGGCCGGGGTTCAGAATGCCGGCCGGGTCGAAGATTCCCTTCACCTGCCGGTAGAGCTCGTACAGCTCGCGACCGAAGAACTGCTCGTTGAGCCAGCTTCGCACGCGACCGTCGCCGTGCTCGCTGGACAGCGAGCCGCCGTAGCGCCCGAGCAGCTCCGCGGCGAACGAGGCGATCTTCGGCAGCCGCTCCACGTCGGCTGCCAGCTTCGTGTTGATCAGCGGTCTGATGTGCAGGCAACCGGCGCTCGCGTGCGCGTACATGGCCACCCGATCGGTGCCGATCTCCCTGCAGAAGCGCTCGATCTCGGTCACGTAGTCGGCCAGATGCTGCGGCGGGACCGCGGCGTCCTCGATGAACGGGATCGGCTTGTAGTCACCCTTGATGCTCATCATCAGGCCCAGGCCCACCTTGCGCACCGTCCACACGTTGGTCTGCAACTGCGGATCGATAGCCGCTACGGTATGCGTCTTCACCCCCTGGCGCGTCAGGTGCTGCTGCAGATTGTCCACCGATGCGCGCAACTCGGTTTCGCTCTCACCGCGAAACTCGGTGATCAGCACGCAATTGGGAGTGCCCTCCACGAAGGTGGACAACAGGCGCGCGTACTGCGGCACGCCGCGACACAGGGTGAGGCCGAGGTTGTCGAGCAGCTCGATGGCGCTCGGCCGCGTCTCCAGCATCGCCGGGACCGACGACAGCGCCTCGTAGAGGCTGTCGAAGTGCACCACCGCCAGCCCGGTACGGGTCGGCAGGTCGACCACGCCCAGCTTCAACTCGGTCATCACCGCCAGGGTGCCCTCCGACCCACAGATCATCTTGGCCAGGTTGAAGCGCGGGTCGCGCGGGTAGCGGAACGAGGCGCCGTCGACGAAGCGGTCCAGGTTGTACCCGCCGCAGCGCCGCCAGTGCCTGGGGGTGCCTGCCAGGATGGCGTCCACGTTGGCGCCGGCCAGCTCGGCGACGCCCCGGTAGAGGCGGCCTTCCAGGCCGGGGCGCTTCCGGTACTGCGGCAGCACGGCTTCCTCGACCGGCCCCAGGTGGGCGGTCGAGCCGTCGCTGAGGAACGTCTCCAGCTCCAGAACGTGGTCGGCGGTCATGCCGTACAGAATGGAGTGCGAGCCGGTCGAGTTGTTGGCGACGATGCCGCCCATGGCGGCGCGGTTGCTGCTCGCCGGGTCGGGGCCGAATTGCAGGGCGTGCGGCTTCAGGTAGAGGTTGAGCTCGTCGAGCACGATCCCCGGCTGCACCCGCACCCAGCTTTCCTCCTTGTTGAGCTCGAGGATGGCGTCGAGGTGGCGCGAGAAGTCGATGATCAGCGCCTCGCCGATCGCCTGCCCGGCCAGACTGGAGCCCGCGGTGCGCGGCACGATCGGGATGCGGCGCTCGTGGGCCAGGGTGACGGCGGCCTGCACGTCGTCCGCGTTGCGCGGGATCAGAACAGCATGCGGCATTACCTGATAGATGCTGGCGTCGGTGCTGTACAGCATGCGGCTGTAGATGTCGGTACGCAGCTCACCGGTCACGCGCGGGGCAAGATCGGCGAGAAAGTCGGCCACGTTCTGCACCGCCTCGCGCGACCGGGGAGCAGCCACCGAGGGCCGCTCGGGAATCTGATGTGTCGTAGTACTCACGGCGTCGGCCTACAAGCTATCGCCTTGCGCCATCTGACGCAACGCATGGTTCGAGCACGGCGGTGCATTCCCGCCAAGAGAGTAAAGCGCTCACACGCGGGTCGGCTCGTCCCCCGTGGCGGCGTCTGCTCGTACTGCTACCACAGAACGGGGAATGCACCTCGAACACGGCGCGCGCGAAGGTGCATGGCAGCGCCGATGATGCCGCGAGTTCGGATGAGGATGGGGCCGCCCGCTCTTGCGGCCGCGGAGCGGCACGCTGCAGGCGGCGGTTTCGGGGTGCTAACGCGGATCCCAGGGCAGGTGATCGAGGTCGACGGTGCCGCCGGTGAG
>CAYFXT010000235.1:0-4716 GCA_964346995.1 uncultured Spirochaetaceae bacterium
CTACAAGCTGGTGGAGGCGGTACCGGAAGACCGCTACGTGCTGGAGCAGAACGGCGGCTACTTCGACGCCGCCAACGTCGATATTCCGCGGGTGAGCTTCTTCGTGGTCAAGGACGCCTCCACCCAATTGGCGATGTACGAGGCGGGCGAGCTGGACTTCATCGAGTCGATCCCACCCGGCGCGCTGGACCGCATCAGGGAGGATGGTGAACTCGGGCCCGAGTATTACAACGGTCCGCGCTTCGTGGTGTACTACTACTTCTTCAACGTGACCAAGCCGCCGTTCGACAGCGTGCTGGTGCGCAAGGCGTTCGCCGCCGCGCTGGACAAGGGAACGGTGACCGGACGCATCACGCGCGGCGGCGAGGTGCCGGCGGGCACCATGACGCCGCCCGGCTCCACCGGTCACGTCGGCAACGAGGCCGGCATCGGAATCCCCTACGACCCCGAGCAGGCTGGGCGCTGGCTGGCGGAAGCGGGCTACCCGAACGGCCAGGGACTGCCGGAGATCGAGTTGGGCTTCAACGCCAGCCAACTGCATCAGAACATCGCCCAGGCGATTCAGAAGATGTGGCAGGACACGTTGGGGGCGACGGTCTCGCTACGCGGTGTCGAAGGGCGCGCCTACTCGGTGAACGCAGCGCAGGGCGCGCACAACGTATGGCGCATGGGCTGGGGCATGGACTACCCTGACGCCCACAACATCCACATGGAGCTGTTCCACAGCAGCGTGGGACAGCCGGCGACGTTCAAGAACGCGGAGTACGATCGCATCATCGAGCGGGCCGCGGTGGAGCGTGATTCGGCCACGCGGCAACGGTTGTACCAGGATGCCGAGCGCATCCTGGTGCAGGACGAGGCCGGCGTCATCCCCATCTACTGGTACGCGGACAACTCGCTGACCAAGGGATACGTGGAACGGCCCGAAACGCCGCAGTTCATGAAGCTGTTCAAGGACTGGACGATCAACTGAGCGCAGGGCAGGCGCGCCGGCGCGGCCGCCGGCGTGCCGCCATGGCACCTGTGACCTTGCTCCCGCGGCGCGCCGCCCGATCCCGGTGCTGACCTACCTGCTGCGCCGCCTGCTGTGGCTGGTGCCGGTGTTGCTGGTGATCTCCATGGTCACCTTCTTCCTGATGCACTCCATCCCGGGGAACCCGTTCGATCAGGAAGACAAGCCGCTGCCGCCGGAAATCATCGCCCGGCTGGAGGCGCACTATCATCTGGACGAGCCGGTGTGGCGCCAGTATCTGCGCTACCTCGGCGGCGCGTTGCGCGGCGACCTCGGACCCTCCTACCTGTACCGGGACCGCAGCGTGAACGAGATCATCGCCCGCCATTTCCCGGTGTCGTTCGTCCTCGGCTCGCTGGCGCTGGGCGGCGCGGTGGTGATCGGGGTGCCGCTGGGCATCGTCTCCGCGCTGCGGCAGAACACGATTGCCGATTACGTGGCGATGTTCGTAGCCGTGTCCGGGGTGTCGGTGCCGGCCCTCACCCTGGGGCCGCTGCTGGTCTGGGGGGTGGCGTTGCAACTGGGGCTGCTCCCAGTGGCGCGCTGGGGTTCGTGGCAGCACGCCGTCATGCCCGCCTTCACCCTCGGCATCGGCCAGGCCGCCATCCTGGCGCGGCTGACGCGGGCCAGCATGCTGCAGGTGATTCGCGAGGACTACGTGCGCACCGCACGTGCCAAGGGCGTGAGCGAACGCCGGGTGATCGTCCACCACGCGCTGCGCAACGCCCTGATCCCGGTAGTGACGGTGCTCGGGCCGCTGTTCGCGGCGCTGGTGACCGGCTCCATGGTAGTGGAGCAGATCTTTGCCATTCCCGGTCTCGGTGAGTTCTACGTCGGCGCCGTGGGCGATCGTGACTACCCCGTGATCATGGGTACCACGCTACTGTACGCGGCGGTGCTGGTGATCGCGAATCTGGTGGTGGACCTGGCCTACTCCTGGATCGACCCGCGTATTCGCCTGGAGGCGCCGTAGCGATGGCGCGTCGCGGGCGTCCGACAGCCGCGACAGCGGGCTCACCGGGCGCCGCGGCTGCCGATCCGCGCACACTCCGACCGGGGTCCGAATCGCGGAGCACGCGGCAACGGACCGGTGGCGGCGACAGCCTCTGGTACGACGCCTGGCGGCGGCTGCTGCGCAACCGGCTCGCGGTGGCCGGAGGCACCGTAGTGCTCCTGCTCCTGGCAGTCGCCGCCCTCGCCCCCCTGCTCGCCCCCCGTCACTACGCCGCCGGCGACTTCGAGCAGACCTTCGCGCGGCCCGGTCGCGAGTTCGTGCTGGGAGCCGACTTCCTCGGCCGCGACCTCCTGTCGCGCCTCATCTACGGAGCACGCATCTCCCTGACCGTGGGGCTGCTCGGGGCGCTGACGGCGTTCGTGATCGGCGTCGGCTACGGCACCGTGGCCGGCTACGCAGGGGGACGAATCGACAACGCGATGATGCGGGTGGTGGACATGCTGTACGCCTTCCCGAGCCTGTTGTTCATCATCCTGCTGCTGGTGGTGTTCAAGCTCGGCTTCGGCCAGCGGGAGGATCCCAGCGCGTTGGTGCGCGCCATCGTGTCGGCGGACCGCGCATTGGGGGGCATGCTGTTCATTCTCGTCGGCATCAGCTTCACCTCGTGGGTGGGACTGGCGCGGCTGGCGCGGGGCATGGCGTTGTCGCTACGGGAAACCGAGTTCGTCCAGGCCGCCCGTGCCCTCGGCGCGCGACCGGGACGGGTAGTGGTACGCCACCTGCTGCCCAACCTGATCGGTCCCGGCATCGTGCAGGTGACGCTGATGATCCCCGGGTTGATCGCCACCGAGGCGTTCCTGAGCTTCATCGGCCTTGGCGTCGATCCACCTACTCCCAGTTGGGGGGCGATGATCTCCGAGGGCATCTCCAGCATGCGGTCTCACCCCCATCTGGCCATCTTCCCCGGTATCGCCCTGGCCACGACCATGCTGTGCTTCAACTTTCTGGGCGACGGCCTGCGCGATGCCCTCGACCCCCGGATGAAGACGTGAGCAGCTCTGCCCTGCTGGAAGTGAAGGACCTGGTTACTCACTTCCATACCGACCGGGGCATTATCCCTGCGGTGGACGGCGTGGATCTGGACGTGCAGGCCGATGAGACCGTGGCCATCGTCGGCGAATCGGGCTGTGGCAAGTCGGTGACGGCAATGTCGATCCTGGGACTGGTAGACGCCCCCGGTCGCGTGGTAGCCGGATCGATCCGTTACCGCGGTGAGGAGCTCATCGGCAAGAGTCCGGAGCAGATGCAGCGCATTCGCGGCAACGAGATCGCGATGATCTTTCAGGAGCCGATGTCCTCCCTCAACCCGGTCCACGCCATCGGCGACCAGATCGTCGAGGTGCTGCGCATCCATCGCGGCCTGCGCAAACGGCGGGCGCTGGAGCGCACCATCGAAATGTTGCGGCTGGTGGGGATTCCTGCGCCGGAGCAACGCGTGTTCGACTACCCGCACCAATTCTCCGGCGGCATGCGGCAGCGGGTGATGATCGCCATGGCGTTGAGTTGCGACCCGGCGCTGCTGATCGCCGACGAGCCGACCACGGCGCTGGACGTGACCATCCAGGCGCAGATCCTGGAGCTGATTCGCAAGCTGTCGCCGCGCTTCGGGACTGCCGTCATCATCATCACCCATGACCTGGGCGTCGTGGCGGAGCTGGCCCACCGCGTGGTGGTAATGTACGCCGGCCAAGTGGTGGAGCAGGCAAGGACGGCAGCGCTGTTCGCCGTTCCTCGGCACCCCTACACCCGCGCGCTGCTCGGATCCATCCCGACGATCGAGCAGGAACGCGGCGCCCGGCTGATGCCGATCAGGGGCACCGTCCCCAATCCGCTACGGCTGCCGCCCGGCTGCACGTTCGCCCTGCGTTGTGATTTCGCCACCGATCCGTGCCGGCAGCGGAGGCCGCCGCTGCTGCCGGCCGGCGCCGGCCGCTTGGCGCGCTGCCTGCTGCATGATCCGACCGCGGTGGCGGCGTTTCCCGGCATCAGTCTCGACGCCGTTCCCGCGGGCGGTCAGCCGTTCCCGGCGTCCGAGCAGGAGTCCGGCGCCGTGGTCCGCGATTCGACTGCAGCCCCGACAGTGGCCGGTGACGTTACCCGCCCGACGCGTGCGGACGGCGCCTTCGTGATGGTCCGCGACCTCACCATGCACTTTCCGGTGACTGCCGGCGTGTTCCGCCACGTCGTGGGGCACGTGCGCGCCGTCGACGGCGTCAGCTTCCATCTGGAGCGCGGCGAAACGCTCGGGCTGGTAGGTGAGTCGGGCTGTGGCAAGAGCACCACAGGGCGCCTGGTGCTGCGCCTGCTGCGCGCAACCGGCGGCAGCGTCGAGCTCGACGGAAGGCCGGTGTTCGCGTTGCAGGGTGAGGAGCTGCGCAGGTTGCGCCGCGACATGCAGATCGTGTTCCAGGATCCGTTCGCGTCCCTCAATCCGCGCATGACGGTACGGGACATGCTGACGGAACCGTTCGTCATCCACGGGCGACGGCGCGAGGCCCGCACCCGCGTGGCCGAGCTGCTGGAGCGGGTCGGGCTGTTACCTGATCATGCCGGCCGCTACCCGCATCAGTTCTCCGGCGGCCAGCGGCAGCGCATCGGCATTGCCCGCGCCTTGGCGCTGCAGCCCAAGCTCGTAGTATGCGACGAGCCGGTATCAGCCCTCGACGTTTCGATCCAGGCCCAGATCCTC
>CAYFXT010000236.1:0-4711 GCA_964346995.1 uncultured Spirochaetaceae bacterium
ACTCAAGCAGTGATATTTTAAGACATCCGCTGATTGATGGAACGGGACTACTTCGTGCCAGATTGCCGGTGAATCCGACCCGCGGGTTGAGGAACAGGATGATCATCGAGGCCATCACCACGGTGGAGATGAAGTGGGGGAAGTAGGTGATCATCTGCACCGAGCGCTTGAACAGGCCGTTGCGCACCTCGTTGAGCGCCAGCGCCAGGATGATCGGCGCCACGAAGCCGAGCGTCATCACCAGCACGTTGATCGCGACCACGTTGCGAATCAGCGGGAAGAAGTTGGGAGACCTGAAGAACAGCAGGAAGTGCTCCAGTCCCACCCATTCGCTGCCCCAGATGCCCTGCACCGGCGAGAAGTCGCGGAACGCGATCTGCGCTCCCACCATCGGGATGTACTTGAAGATGATGATGTAGGTCAGGGGAGCCGCCACCATCAGGTAGTACTGCCAGTGGCGGCGTATCTTCATCCACGGCGTCCTGCGTCTGGCCCGGATCCGCGTGTCGGCGGCTTCCATGCGCAGGGCGCCGGCGGGTGCGAGGTTACCCATCGAACCTCCGTTGCCGAGGCGGGAAATTCATCCCGCCTGTTATAGACCGCCCTCCCCCGGAATGTCGAGGGGCTGCGTGGTAGCGTGTTCACACGCGGATCGGCTCGTCCCCGAGGCGGGAATGCACCCGGCCTTTGGCCATGTCTGGAACGACGGTGGCGGATCGTGGCACTCTGGTGCCCACGAACTGCCCGCCGGAGCCGACCGGCCGCGGCGCATCTCACCGGCAAGGAGTCCACATCATGATCGTTATCGAATTTGCATCCCGGCAGCCGCTCACCGTTGCCTCGCAGGGATACTTCCAATGAGCGCCGGCGCCGTACGCTCGGTGATCTGCGTGCACCGGCGGTTCGAGCGCAGTTGGCCCTACACTGCCGATCACTGGTACAGCCGCTGGCAACAGAGCGGTGATTGCGAGTTGATCCGAACCTACGCGAATGAGGTCACCCCGGCGCAGTTGGTGCCGGATCCTGCGTCGGTGCAGCGGCTGGTGTTGCTCGGTTTCTCCGTCGCGGATCATGATCTCAAGCCCTTCGCATCGCTGGAGGAGTGCTATCTGGGTTGGCGCGGGGGCTCGCAGGCGGCCGTCGCTGCCGCGGAGGCGCGCGGCGTGAGCTTCATCCCGCACCGCATCGACGTCTACTGGGGGCAGACCGTGGCCGAATACGCCCTGGCGATGACCATCTGCGGGCTGCGCCGGATACCGCAGAACCACGCTGCCATGCAGACCAGCCTGGCGCCGTGGGACTACTCGCCGGAAGCGAGCACCATCGGCCCGCGCGGCGGGCAGTTCGGGGACGATCCCCGGTTCTGCAATGGCACTGTGGCCGGCAAGCGGGTGCGCGTCGTCGGCGCCGGCAACATCGGTGCCCGCTACGCCTCGTGGTGCGCGGCGCTTGGCGCCGACGTCGCAGTCTGGGATCCGTTCGCGCCGGATGCCTCGTTCGTGGTGGCCGGTGCCGAACGCCGGTTCCACGTCGAGGAACTGGTCGCCGATGCGGAGATCTTCGTGCCGATGGTGCCGCTTACCGATTCTACCCGCGGGTTGATCACTGCGGAGCTGATCGAAGCGCTGCCGATGTACGGCCTGGTGGTGCAGGTTACGCGCGCTAAGGTGTGCGACACCGAGTCCCTGTACCGCCGCGTGCTGAACGACGAGCTGGCGCTGGCCGCCGACGTGTTCGACCAGGAGCCGCTGCCGCTCGACTCACCACTGCTCGGCCGCCACAACGTGGTGCATACGCCGCATGCCGCCGGGCGCACCCGGGATGCCAACCACGCCTTTGCGGACGACGCAATAGCCCGTTTCCGGCCGCGCTGAGATCTGGACCCGGAATGAGTCAGCGCAGCGCCGAACGAGCGGCGCGCACGCGGCAGCGCCCCAACGTCCTGCTGTGCTCCACCGACCAGCAGCGCCGTGACGGCGTCGGCTGTTACGGATCGCCGTTCGGCCGCCACGCCGCATCTCGATGCGCTGGTGGCCAGCGGGCGCGCTTCGATCGCTGCTACGGGGCGCTATCTGTACGGCTGCGACGCCGCGGGCCGCGAACTGCTGTACGACAAGCGGGAGAACCCGGACGAACTGCGAGACGTGGTACACGAACGGCCCCATGCCCCGGCGCGCGATGAGTTGCGCCACCGGCTCGACGTGCGGCTGCAGCACGACCGTTTCAGCCCCCGGCCGCGCGTAGCCCGGTCATTGAAAGCACGCGGGGATCGGACGGGATCGGCGTGGACGAGGTCAGGTGCGCAACTCGCTCCAGGGGGACTGCTCGTGCACTTCCACCAATTCGTACCCCTCCGCGCCGATGCAGGGAGCGAGAATGGCCAGCACCTTGGCGGGCGCCGCAGAGACGTTGAACGAGGCGTGCACCATCGCTGCGGGGATGAAGGCGGAATCGCCCGCCCGCAGCGTGCGCTTGCGGCGGTCGACCCACTGCTCGCCTTCGCCGTCGAGCACGTAGATCACCGCTTCCTGACTGGGATGGCGGTGAAAGTTGTGGCCCCCGCCCGGATCGAGCTTCACCTCGATCACCACGAGCTGCTCAGCCGCGGTGGTCTCCGGCCGGCTGTGCCAGCCGAGCTCGAAACCCTCCATCGCATCGCGCTGAACTTCGTCGCGCGCAAAGAACTGCCCCTGACTCATACCGAAACCATAGTGGGAGCCGTGCTGCGTGTCGACCCTTCGCCGGTGGCGAGCCGGGCGGCACCCGTGCGGGTGGGAGCCAAGGAGCCGACATGAGGCATCCTGATCAGCCGAGACGGCTATGTCGCATATGCGGAGTCGACATTCCAAGGAGCCGACATGAGGCATGCCGATGCCGGCCGACGCGATCCCGGAGGAATAGTGGATAACGTGGCAGGCGATACCGAGACCGGTCAGATTCTCCACGGAGTGGAGCGAACGCGGCCATACCGACCTGACGCGAGCGGCGACCTGGGAGCGTACTTGCCGCGGTATCGGCGGCGCGGTGAGATGTTCGGCCCGTGACCGTGTACCGCGGCTACTCGATCGCCGTAGTGTTGTTTTTCTCCACCGGGCTGACCATCGGCACCAGTCAATATGCGTTCGGCGAGTTCGCCGCGCCGCTGCGCGCGCACTTCGGGTGGAGCCAGACCGCCCTCAACCTGTCGCTGAGTCTGGCCGTGGTATCGGGCGTGCTGGCGCCGTTCCTGGGCCGCGCCGTCGACCGCTGGGGAGCGCGGCCGGTGGCCGTGCTCTCCCTGCTGCTGGTCGCCGCCGGGTTTCTGCTGCGGCCACTGATCAACTCGCTGTGGCACTGGTACCTGTGCAGCGCGCTGGTCTACGCCGGCTTCCCCGGCGCCACCTCGCTGGCCGCCGGCAAGTTGGTCGGACTGTGGTTTCCCACCACGCGCGGCCGCGTGATGGGGGCGGTCACGGCCGGCAACAACGTGGGCGGTTTGACGATGCCGGCTCTGGCCGCGGCGATGATCGCCATCGGTGGGTGGCAATGGGGCTACGTGGCCTTCGGCGGCCTGCTCGCCCTGCTGGCCGTAGTGGCGCTGGTCACCATTCGCGAGGATGAGGGGCAGGTGGTAGAGGAGATGCGCGCCACCGGCCGCGAGCGGACGGCGGCGTCGGTGAGCGGCCTCGCAAGTGGCGGAGTCGCCCTGCACGAGGCGCTGCGCTCGCGGCGCTTCTGGCTCACCCTGGGCGGTCTGTTCGGCGCCACCTTCACCTATCAGGGCGTGTTGACTCAGCTCCGCCAGCACTTTGCCGAGCACGGGTTCTCGCCAGCGCTGGCGACCACCGGGCTGGCGGTGATTGCGGCCATGGGCATCGCCGCCAAGATCGCCTACGGGCACGCCAGTGAACGCTGGACCGCGCGTCGCGCCTGCATCGTGTCGGTGGCGTTGCAGACCGCGGGCCTCGTCATCATGGCGCTGGCGGCATCGGTGCCGGCGATGTGGGCCGGCATCATCGTATTCGGGATGGGTTTCGGCGGTCTCGGCGCCCTGTTGCTCCTGGTGGTTCAGGAAGCGTTCGGCATGAAGGCGTTCGGCAGCATCATGGGGGTGGTCCAGATGGCGATGATCGGTTCGCTGGCGGGCGGGCCGGCGCTGGCCGGCTGGCTGCACGACCGCTCCGGTTCCTTCACCTCCGCCTTCCTGATCATCGCCGGCGTCTTCGTGGCCGCAATCATCTGCCTCATTGCTGCGCGAGATGACACGGAGTCCTTCTCACCTCCGCCATCTTCGCCCGGCCGTTAGCACTGCTTCTCTTGCCGCCCAGGCAGGACGGGCAGCCGGGTGCATTCCCGTTCGCCGCCACGGGACGAGCCGACCGCGTGTGAGCGCTCTTACCACTTGGCGGGAACAGCACCCCCCGCCAGCGTACGCGGTTCACGAGAGGGAAAAAGCGGGCTACGATCAGGGGCCATGATCGATGCGCCGGTTGTCCGGAGTCTGCGCTTTGCGCTGAGCGAAGCCGAGGTCGAGCAGTATCATCGCGATGGAGTCCTCGGGCCCTACCCGCTGCTCTCGGAGGCGGAGATGGAGACGGCACGGGACGTGATCGACCGGGAAATCATCGGCCCGGCCGCCAACGATGACCACAATCTGCATTATCACGACCGCCACCTCGACCACGGCACCGTGTGCCGGATCTGCCGCCGCCCGGAACTGGTCGATCGCCTG
>CAYFXT010000237.1:0-2184 GCA_964346995.1 uncultured Spirochaetaceae bacterium
AGACCGATGCAGGCGCGACCCACGCGAAATTCTCGATTGTCGCGGACCAGTCGGCCCCGGAGCTGCTGTTCGGGTTCTCGGCGAAGGCCGACGGCGGCAAGAAGGTCGGCTTCGGACTCCACGTTCTCGCTTCTGCTACGCCTGAGTCAGGAAATACGTGGAACTATGGTGAGTCCTATCTACTCTGGGTAACCCAGGATCCGTTCTACGACTCCGAAGATCTGCACCTGCAGTTCTATGAGTCAGCGGACGACAATACGCTGATGTGGCTCGCCAGCAGCAGGATCCCGCATGGCCTCGATTCCATGATCAACGTGGAGGCGCTCTATCGGGATACCGGGATGACTACCTTGCTGGTGAACGGCGAGGAGCAGCTCACAGTCAACGTCGGCAGGGGGATTTCCGCCGGCGATGCCATCGCGCTGCGCACCCTCGGGGGTCCGGTAGAGTTCACGCAGGTGTACGTCGCCGCACCCACAGAGTAGCCCACAAAGCGCTGATTAATTCTTTCGGCATTCGGCACGGGGGCGTTGCGGGCTTTTAGGACATTCCTGTGGCGCTCCTCTGTCGCCGATCGCTGCCGTACCGTCGCTTGATGGTTATTGCGCGTCACCCGGGCGGCCCGAGACAGATCACGTACACCACGTCTCACGTACACTACGTCGTCTTCTCCGAGCGCACGGCGCCCGGAGCGCAAGGTTGTAGTTTCAGTTCAATTCGATGACGACCCGGTCGGCAGCGACGCGCACCGGATAGCTGCGCACACGCACGCTGGCGGAAGCCGGCGTGCCGCCGTCGTCGAGCCGGAACGACCAGCCGTGCCACGGACACTGCAACGCAGGCACGGAACCGCTGAACACGGCACGTCCATCCTCGAGGTGCGCACAAGCCTGCTCCACGATGCGGCCGCTCGAGAGGTCGGCGCCCTGATGCGGACACCGGGCGCGCAGGGCATACCAGCAGCCTTCGCGGCGTATGACTGCCAGCGCCCGCCCGCCGACACGGACCCGCCGTACACTACCTTCGGGAAACGCCGTCACCGGCCCCACATCGACCTTCGTCACTGGTTTTGCGCCCGCTCAGGCGCGCTCGAAATCGTAGAAGCGGCGCGCGTTCTCGGCCGCCACTGCGCGGTGCAGCGCGGTGGCGGCGAGCGGACGAATCGCCCGGTCGGGGGCATCGAAGTCCCAGTGCGGATAGTCGGTGGCGAACATCAGGAACTGGTCGTTGCCGATCATGGAGATGATCTGCAACAGGTGTTCCGCGTTCTCCGGCTCTTCCATCGGCTGGGTGGTGGCGCGAAACTGCGTACGGATATACTCGCTCGGCAGCTTGGTGAGCCACGGTACCTCTTCGCGCAGCCCCTTGTAGTTCTTGTCGAGCCGCCACATCAGCGGCGGCAGCCACGCGAACCCGCCCTCGATCAGGGCGATACGGCACTCCGGCAGCTCCTCCAGCACTCCCTCGCACACCAGGCTGATCACCTGCGACTGAAACGCCTGCGCCATCCCGGTGTGGTCCTCTATGTAGTAGGAGGGCCATCCCACGCCGGTAATCGGGGTACCGCCGCCGCCAAAGTGAATGCCCACCGGAAGGCCCACCTCGGTCGCGGCACGAAAGATGGGCCGGAACCGTTGCCGACCGTAGGGTTCGGGAGAACGCACCAGCAGCAGCACCTGCACGAAGCGCCCATCGCGGGCCACCGTACGGATCTCCTGCGCGGCCGCCTCCGGGTCTTCGATGTTCACGGCGATCGAGCCGCGCCAACGCGCGTCGGCGTCCAGCCACTCGGCGGCCATCCAGCGATTCAGCGCCCGCATCAATTCGCTGCCGAGATGCAGGTTGCGCACCTGCGACTGGGCATAGAGAGGGTTCAGGATCGCGTAGGCCAAGCCCCAGGTGTCCAGGAGCTGCCGAGCGGCAAAGTCCGGATCGGTACCCGGCTTGCCGCCTCCCGGTGGATAGGAATCGCGGCGTGCCGCGTCGGCGTACACCTTGGGGTAGGGATTGACCATCGGGCCCTCGTAGCCGGTGTCCCGGACGAACGAGCGCCAGCGTGGCGCCATGTAGGGATACAGTACCCTGATCGAGGCCGGCTGATTGTGGCAGTCCGCGTCGATGAAGCCGGTCGTGGGCGGCCGGGATGCGCCGTTGCGCTGTGCCGAGTCCGGCGCCGGTACGGTC
>CAYFXT010000237.1:2284-4686 GCA_964346995.1 uncultured Spirochaetaceae bacterium
CCCTCGGCAAACAGGTAGCAGCGCACCTCTTCCGCGCGGCGCGCATGGACGTACGTAGCAGGTATCATGGGGCCCCGAGGAGGCGCAGAATGACGATCGACCACGTGGGCAAGGTGGTGCTGGTCACCGGAGCGGCACAGGGCATCGGGCGCGGCGTGGCGCTGGAGTTCGCCGCCAGCGGGGCCCGGGTGGGCGTCGTGGACGTGGATGCCGAATATGGGGTGACGACTGCCGCCGAGGCCGCCGCGCGAGGTCCCGGCGCCGTGTTCATCAGCGCCGATCTGGGCGTCACCGCGGATTGCCGGCGCGCGGTCGACGAGGCAGTGGAGCGGTTCGGCGGCATCGACATCCTGATCAACAACGTAGGCATACAGAGTACGAACTCCTACCGTACGGTCGAAGAGACCCCCGAGGAGCTGTGGGACCGCATCCTGGCGGTGAACCTGAAGAGCCACTTCCTGATGGCCAAGTATTGCATCCCCCAGATCCGCAAGCGCGGCGGCGGCGTGATCATCAACGTGGCCAGCGTGCAGGGTCTGCAGTCGATGCCCAAGGTGCCCGCCTACGCGGCCAGCAAGGGCGGCCTGCTGGCGCTGACCCGGCAGATGGCGATCGACTACGCCAAGGAGGGCATCCGCGTGCTGGCGGTCAACCCGGGTACCATCGACACCCCGCTGGTACAGGAGGCGGCGGCGGCCACCGACGACCCGGACGAAGCACTGGCGACCTGGGCGCGCAATCAGCCCCTGGGTCGCCTCGGCCGGCCCGATGACGTCGGTAAGGCGATGGTGTTTCTGGCCAGCGAGCACGCCGGCTTCATGACCGGCGAGTACGTGTGCGTCGATGGCGGCGTGATGGCGATCGGCGCCTGGGCGCCGCCGGTGCCAGAGTGGTAGGATTCACCCCGATGAGTTCCCTTCAACTGGGCGTAAGCCACCAGACCCCCGAGGCCCTCACCCCGGAGCGTATACGCTTCCTGCGCCAGATGGGCGTGGAGAAGGTCGAGGTACGGATCCGCAGCGACGCCAGCAGCTACGACGACATCTGCCGCGTCCGCGACACGGTTCAGGAGGGCGGTCTGGGACTGCACGAGATCATGCTCGCCGATCGCTACAGTTGCCGCCCCATCGCCCTCGGCCTGCCGGAGCGCGACGCCGAAATCGCGCTGTTCGAGCGGTTCATCCGCGACCTGGGGCGTGCTGGCGTGGGCACCATGACCTACGCCTGGCACACCGGCGGCGCCTACGCCACCGGCCGCACCGAGACGCGCGGCTGCAGCACGCGGCTGTTTCGGCTCGCCGACGCACAGGCGCTGCCCGACGCCTACGATCGCAGCTACTCTCACGACGAGCTATGGGACAACTACGCGGCGTTCATCGAAGAGATCCTGCCGGTGGCGGAGGAGCACGACGTGCGCCTGCAACTGCACCCCAACGACCCGCCAGCCGACCACCAGGGCGTGCCCCGCCTGTTCAGCAGCCGCGTGGCGTTCCGCCGCGCCATGGAGATTGCCGGCCACAACCCACATTCCGGCATCCTGTTCTGCGTCGGCTGCTTCGCCGAGATGTTCGGGCCCGACGGCACAGGCGAAGACGTGGCCGCCGCCATCTACGAGTTCGGCAGCCGCGGCCATATCTTCCAGGTGCACTTCCGCAACATCAGCACGCCGATGCCCGACTTCCACGAGACCTTTCCTGACAACGGCTACCTCGACATGTACCGCATCATGACGGCCTTGGCACAGGTGGGCTACGACGGCATGGTGGTGCCGGATCACGTGCCGCAGCTCGACGACGGCGCCGACTCGCAGGCCGGCGAGGCCTACATCCTGGGCTACATAAGAGCGCTGATTCAGGCCGTCACGTCCGCCGCGGCGCTTGGCTCGAGCGAAACCCATGGGCTCGCCCCGGACGTTCGCCCTACCCCTGAGCAGTTGAAAGGTTGAAATGAGACAGTTTGACACATTCAACTATCAGACCTATAGTTTCGCAACGACCGAGGGATGGACGGACGTCGTAGTTGCCGCCGTCAGCCCCAATTGCATTGGAGGGAGTCGATGAGAGGTGTCGTTACAGGTCTGCTGATGGTACTGTTGCCGCTTGGCTCAGCGTTCGCGGAGGATGTCAAGCTAGGATTACTGCTCGGGTTTACCGGTCCGATCGAGTCGTTGACGCCGCCCATGGCCGAGGGCGTGGAACTGGCGATCAAGGAGGTCGGCGACAGCGGCACGCTGCTCGGCGGCATGCAGGTCGTCTCCGTACGGGGCGATACGACCTGCATCGACTCCGCCGCCGCGGTAGCAGCCGCCGAGCGCCTGGTGACCGCGGAGCGAGTCGACGCCATCGTCGGCGGCGACTGCTCGGGCGTGACCATCGCCATGCTGCAGAACGTGGCCATGCCCA
>CAYFXT010000238.1:0-4682 GCA_964346995.1 uncultured Spirochaetaceae bacterium
ACACACCGCGGTGCGGCGCTGGGAGGCGCTGGCGCCGGACCGCTACCTGCTGGTCGAGCATCTTCCCGACGAGCGCATCCCGACCGCGGTGGCCAACGTGCAGCGCATCGCCGCCGAGGCCGGCGTGGCGATCCGCTGACGAGGGACCAATGAGTACCAACGATATCCGCCACATGGCTGTCGATGACCTGACGTTCGATCGGAACAAACAATCCTGCAGATGCGGATCACCGAGCAGTCCGACGACGACTCGAAGGGCGGTGCCGCAGACGGGTCGTCCATACGAGGCCCGAGGCCGCCACGACAAACGTGCGGCCTCGGGGACCAGGACTCGTCGCCCTTGTCTCGACTTACGCCTCAGCGGGCGGCGACTGGTTCCGGTTCCTGGGCCGGCACGGCGGTGGCGCCGTTGCCGGTGGTGACGTGGCGGGTGGCCTTGGCGTCCTGCAGTGCCTTGAGCACCTTGGGCGGCGACATCGGTACACTGTACAGGCGCACGCCGACGGCGTCGTAGATGGCGTTGGCGATGGCGGCCAATGGCTGCACGATGGCGTTCTCGCCCACGCCGCGCACGCCGTACGGGTGGCGCGGGTTGGGCACCTCGACGATCACCGTGTCGATCATCGGCAGGTCGAGTGCCACCGGCATGCGGTAGTCCAGGAAGCCGGCGTTCTCCATCACGCCGTCCTCGTCGAACAGGTACTCCTCATTGAGCGCCCAGCCGATGCCCTGCACGGCACCGCCCTGCATCTGCCCTTCCACGTAGCTTTTGTGCAGCGCGCGTCCGGCGTCCTGCACCACGGTGTAGCGGACCACGTCCACCTTGCCGGTTTCCGGGTCCACCTCCACGTCGCAGATGTGGGTGCCGAGCGCGGGTGCGGCGCCCTTGGCGTTCACCGCCGCGTCGGCGGCCAGCGGCCCACCGGTCTGTGACGCCCGCCCCACCAGGTCCGCGAGCGTCAGCGGTGCCTCGGTGCCGTTGACGCCCGCCTTCATGTGGGCGGCGCCGTCGCGCCACTCCACGTGGTCCGGTTCGACCTCCCAGATCTCGGCGGCCCGCCTCTTGGCGTCGGCGATCAGCTTGTGCGCCGCCTCGTATACCGCGACCGCAGCGGAATAGGCGGTGCTGCTGCCGCCGGTCACGCCGTTGAAGCCGATCGAGTCGGTATCGCCGATCGAGGGCCGTACGTCGGCCACGTCGATCTGCAGCTCTTCCGCCAGCACCATGGCATGGCCGGCGCGCGCACCGCCGATGTCGGGCCGTCCGGTGACCAGCGTCACCTTGCCGTCCGGCAGCACCGCAACATGCGCCGTGGCGTCACCGCTGCCATTCATCCAGAAGCCGGAAGCGACGCCGCGGCCCTGATTGGGTCCCAGGGGCGCCTGATAGTGGGGATGGTCCAGTGCCGCCTGTACGGTCTCCACCATGCCGATCTCGGGAAACACAGGACCGTAGGGAGCCCGAGTACCCTTCCTGGCCGCGTTCTTGAGGCGGAACTCCAGCGGATCCATGTTGATTTGCTCACAGATCTCGTCGATCACGCACTCGCTGGCATGGGCGGCGTTGGGTGCCCCCGGCGCGCGGTAGGCGTGCGACTTGGGCTTGTTGACCAGCACGTCGTAGCCGACGATGCGGAAGTTGGCCACGTCGTAGGGAGCGATCAGCGCCATCATCGCGGCGCCCACCGCCGAGCCGGGGTAGCCGCCCGCCTCGAACCACAGGTCGCAGTCCACTGCGGTGATGCGTCCGTCGCGGGTAGCGCCCATGCGGATGCGGGTGTGGCTGCCGGGTGCCGGTCCGGTGCCGCGGAACACCTCGTCGCGGGTCATCACCATCTTCACCGGATGGCCGGTGCGCTGTGCCATCAGGACCGCCAGCGGCTCCAGGTAGACGGTGGTCTTCCCGCCGAAGCCACCGCCGATCTCGGCCGGAATCGCCTTGATCAGCGAAGGCTCGATGGCCAGCACCTGCGCGGTGGCGTCGCGGATCGAGAAGTGCCCCTGGCTCGATACCCACAGGGTTATCTCGCCGCTCTCGGTAGCGCGCGCCATGCAGGCATGGGTCTCGATGTAGCCCTGGTGCACGGTGCCGCTGTCGAACTCATGTTCGACGATCACGTCGGCGGCCTCGAACCCCTGCTCCAGGTCACCGCCCTCGAACACGTTCTGCGAGGCGATGTTGGAGGGCGGGCCGGCGGTGTCGCCGTTGGTGTGTTGCGACTCCTCGATCAGCGGGGCGTCCGGCGAGCACGCCTCCATCACGTCGAGCACCACCGGCAGCGGCTCGTACTCGACTTCGATCAGCTTGAGGGCTGCGTCGGCGATCGCCGGCGTGCTGGCGGCGACCGCGGCCACGGCCTGGCCGTGATAACGTACCTTGTTGCGGGCGATCACGTTGTGCGCGGTATCGCGGATGCTGGCGGGCGCCTCGCTTTCGATCTGGCCGTCGGCGCTTACCTCGGGCAGGTCGGCTCCCGTAATCACATCCTTGACGCCGTCGAGCGCACGTGCGGCGCCGGTGTCGATCGACTTGATGCGGCCATGGGCGCAGGTGCTGCGCAGCGCCTTGCCGTACAGCATGCCGGGCAGGCTGAAGTCGGCGCCGTACTGGGCACGTCCGGTTACTTTGTCGACGCCGTCGTGGCGCACGGGACGCTTGCCAATCCAGCGAAAGGTGGTCTTTCCGGTGGTAGTATCGCTCACGTTCATACTCCTTGGTTGCGGATGCAGTGTAGGGCAATTTGCTCCCGTTCGGCAACGCGCCGACGCGTGGGGTGCATTCCTGCCAAGTGCGCTCACCCGCGGGTCGGCTCGTCCCGTGGCGGCGTCTGCCCGTACTGCCACGACCTGCGGAATGCACCCGCGTCGTGGACCCGTGGGAGGTGGCCCGACCTTGCGCGCAGTCACCAGGGAAGAAGCCGGCGCCGGCGCCCGAGGTACACCGCCTCGCCAGTAAACCCCATTGCCTGCAGCCGAGCCGCGACCTCGGGGAAACCGTGGCCGATGTCACCGCTGCGGTGGGCATCGCTGCCGATGCTCACGAACTGCCCGCCGAGCGCGCGGTAGCGTTCCAGTACCTCGTACGCGGGATAGGCAACCGCCTCGTCGCGGCGCAGACCGGCCGTATTGATCTCCGGTATCACGTCGGCGGCGATGAACGCCTGCAGAATCGGATCCAGCTCTTCTCCCGCCAAGCTTCCCAGAGGAGTATGCCAGTAGCTGAGCAGGTAGCGCTTGACGTAGTCGAGGTGGCTGACGATGTCGAACGGACGGCGCCCGCCGGCTGCCAGATCGCGGCACAACTGCGCCGCACCGCGCAGCTCGGCCAGGTAGTCGCGGCGCATGTCGGCGGCGGTGAGTCCCTGCCAGCGCCGGGGAAGGTGCAGCGGTCGGCCTCCGCACCAGTGCACGCTGAGCAGCACCACGTCGAAGGCGTGCCGGTCGAGATAACCGATGGTCTCCTCCATCTGCGCGGCCTGGTAGTCCACCTCGATGCCTAGGCCGACGGTCAGTTGCGGAGCGAACCGCCGGCGCAGGTCCTCGATGGTGCCGGCGATGGCGTCGTAGTCCCATCGACACTGGTCGCGTTCGGTGGGATGCATGTCGTAGTGCTCGGTGAACGTGAGGCCGGCCAAGCCCGCTGCCAGGGCCTGTTCACAGTTGGCGACCGGGTCGGCCTTGGAATCGATCGAGTGGCGCGAGTGCAGGTGCTGGTCGTGAAGCTTCACCAATCCTTGTCCGGCGCGTATATTACTCCGAACACCGTCGGCCGCTCAGGGTGGCCCCGCGGTGCTCGGATATTGACTGAGTGTGGAGCACTATAGCCTAGTCTGCGACATCAACGAACTCAGCGCGCTGTTTCATGACGCGATGGATCTGCGCACCTTCCTCGACCGGACGGCGCGGATGGTCGCCGAGCACACGCGCGCCGAGGTGTGTTCGATCTATCTGTACAACCCCGCCGATCGGGAGCTCACCATGACCGCCACCCACGGGCTCAACCGCGACCTGCTGGGCAAGGTGCGCCTGAAGCTCGGCGAGGGGCTCACCGGAACCGCGCTCAAGCAGCTTCGCCACATCGAGGAACCGGTCGCCAGCGAGAGCCCCTTCTATCGCCACGTGCCCCACCTCCGGGAGGAGGAGTTCGAGAGCTTTCTGGCGGTTCCGCTGACGCGCGGCATCACCCGCATCGGCGTACTGGTGGTGCAGCGCCGCAAGAATCGCCGTTTCACGCGCATGGACATACAGGGGCTGCGCGCCGTTGGCGCGCAGCTCACCGGAGCTATCGAGAATGCGCGACTGCTGCTGGGCACCGACGCGCTCCCGAGCGAAGGCGACGATTTCCTGCCGGTCGACGCCGGCGCCACGTTCGAAGGCCAGGTTGCCTCGGGCGGTTTGGCACGCGGGCCGAGCCTGCGCCTGGACCGCGAGGGCCAGTACGATTCGCTGGCGGGCGCGGAGTATCCGCTCGATCTGACCCTGGAGAACTTCCGCCAGGCGTTGAGCGCCACCGAGCAGCAATTGGAGAATATGCAGGCTCAGGTCGGTGAGCGGCTCTCCGACGTGGCGTCGCTGATCTTCTCGTCGCATTTGCTGCTTCTGAAGGACCCCGGGTTTACCGCCAGTGTCGAGAGCCTGATCGAACAGGTCGTGGCTGTCCCCAAGTCGGTGTTGCATTTGGG
>CAYFXT010000239.1:0-4656 GCA_964346995.1 uncultured Spirochaetaceae bacterium
ATACCGTATCGGTTTCGCTGTCGAACCGGATCGTGCCGTCCGAGCCGCACAGGAAATATCTGGGCCACGGCGGCGACGATCCACTGGTTGAGCGACACCCCCATCCTGTTCCGCAAGACGCATGGCGCTTGCCTTCAGGGACTCGGGCAAGTGAAGCGGGTACCGGGTCGTCACACGCACCGCATCAGCCTCCGCACGACTTCGCCAGGGGACGAGACGTCGACGCCGGAGGCGTGCGCGACCTGAAAGTGCCTGATGTTTGGGTGACGATCGCATCGGCGCCGCCGTCGAGCTTACGCGCGGGTCGGCTCGTTCCGTGGCGGGTACGGGAATGCACCCGGCGCACGGTACCGAGCGGTGCCGGTCAGGAGTCGATCCCGGCTTCTCCGACGATCGCCAGGATGGCGTCGCCGTAGCGCTCCACCTTGGCGGGGCCGATGCCGTGCGCCAACTCCAGGGCGCTGCGGGTGGCGGGACGCAGACGCACGATGTCGCGCAGCGACCGGTCGCTGGCGATGACGTAGGGCGGCACCTGCTGGCGGCGCGCCTCGGCGAGGCGGAACGCCCGCAGTGCCTCGAACAACGCGCGACCACGGGTGTCCAGTTCCTCATCCCCTCCAGTCGCCACCGGTCCCCGCCCGCGCGGCTGGCCGATACGGTCCGGTGGTTGGGCGTGCAGCGACCCGGCGGAGTCGGAGTAGCGCCGCACCGGCGGCAGCAACAGCCGCACCGGGCGTCGCCCCAGCATCACCTCGCGGCCCTCGGGCGTGATCACGGTGACCGGGCGGTCGCCACCCGAGAAGTCCACCCAGCCGGCGGTGACGCAGCGCCGCAGCAGGCGCAGCAGCCACTCTTCCGAATAGTCGGCAAGGACGCCGAAGGTGGGCGTATGTTGCAGCCCGGCGCGCTGCAGTCGCTGGTCGGTTGCACCCTTGAGCAGCTTCACCGCGGCCGCCAGCCCGAACCGGGTGTGCACCCGCGCTACCCCGGACAGCGCCTTGCGCACCAGCATCGTGATCTGGTCTTCGTCATGCTCCGGCGCATCGGCGATGTGCAGGCAGACGTCGCAGCGCCCACAGCCGGCCAAGGTCTCTTCCTCGTCGCCGAAGTAGCGCAGAATCGCGTCGTGCCGGCAGCTCCCGCCCTCGGCCCAGCGCATCAGTTCCAGAAACAGGTTCCACTTGTGACGCACCAGTTCGGCGCTTGCCGCGCCGCCGTCGCTCTCGATCAGGTGGCGTCGCAGCGCCATGTCGCCCGGCGAAACCAGCAGCAGGCATACCGCAGGCTCACCGTCGCGGCCGGCACGGCCTGCTTCCTGATAGTACGCCTCCAGCGATCCGGGCGGCGCCAGATGAGCTACGCAGCGTACGTCGCCGCGGTCGATGCCCATGCCGAACGCATTGGTTGCTACCACTACCTCCAGCTCACCCGCCATGAAGGCGCGCTGCACCCGATCGCGCTGCTCACCGGCCATGCCGGCGTGGTACGCCTCGACCACCCAGCCGCGCCGCGCGATCCGCTGCGCTTCCTGTTCCGAGCCGCGCCGCGTCGGCGCGTACACGATGGCGGTGCCGGCGCCGTTCCCTGCGCCGCCCAGGGTCTCGACGAGCACGCCGTCGAGGCGCCGTTCCCGCTCCCGCCTAGTCAGCACCTCCGCAGCGCGCAACGCCAGGTTGGGCCGCGCGAAGCCGTGGATGAGCTGCGGCGTGTCGGCGGGCAGGCCAAGGCGCTCGAGGATCTCGTCGCGCACCACCGGCGTGGCGGTGGCGGTACAGGCCAGCACGCGCGCCCTCGGCAGCAGCCGCAGCAGTTCGTCGAGTTGCAGGTAGTCCGGACGGAAGTCGTGTCCCCAGGCGCTGATGCAGTGCGCCTCGTCGATCGCCACCAGCGGGCACTGCAGCCGGGCCAGCGAGCCCCTCAGCCACTCGCTGGCGAGCCGTTCCGGGGCGACGTAGACCAGCTTGAAGGCGCCGGCGGAGAGCGCGTGGACACGCCGCCGGAGCTCCTCCTGCGGCAGGGTCGCCGCCAGATAGGTGGCCGGCACCCCCTTTTCCTCCAGGGCCGCCACCTGATCGTGCATCAGGGCAATCAGCGGCGAGATCACGACCGTGGTGCCGGGCAGCAGAGTCGCCGGGAGCTGGTAGGTGAGGCTCTTGCCGCCGCCGGTGGGCGCCACCAGCAGCAGTCGGCGCGCGTCCAGCAGCGTCGTTATCGCCTCGCGCTGCCCGGCGCGAAAGGCGCGGTAGCCAAGTCGGCGCAGACCCTCGTCGGGGTCCAGCCGCACGTCCCGCTGCGCCGCGGCACCGTACGCCACGGAGCTCGAATCGGCAAACAACTCGCGATGTGTCGGCATGGTCACTCCGTGACACCGAACGCGATCAATGCGAATCCCGTGCGTCGCTCGTCGGCAGGTATTCCCGGATCGGTCATCGGCCTCGTCCGCACCCTACCACGTTACAACCGTTTTCCGGTCGGCGCCGCTTCACTGCCACGAACTGGTGCGACCTGGGGTGCATTCCCGCCAAGTGGTAAGTGCGCTCACGCGCTGGTCGGCTCGTCCCCGTCGTGGCGAATGCCTCCTGCGACCTGTCGCTGTGTCGCTGTGCGACGCCTCGACGCGCCGGTGAGCGCCGTACTACGATGCTGCATATGCCTCTCAAGGTCGGGGTCGTAGGGTACAACGGAATTGGGCAGCGGCACGCCGGCTGCCATCATGACGACGAGCTTGCCGAGCTGGTTGCGGTGTGCGACCTAGTCACGGCGCGCGCGGAACCGGCGCGCGAGCGCTACGGCGCGGCGGTCCACGGTAGCGTGCCCGACATGTTGGCCGCCCACCCGGAGCTCGACATCGTCGATGTCTGCACCGGCGGCAACGAGAACGGCAGTTGGCACTATGAGCCGGTCATGCAGGCGCTCGATGCCGGCAAGCACGTACTGGTGGAGAAGCCGCTGTCGAACGATCTGGAGCAGGCACGCGAAATGGTCGAATTCGCCGACGCGCGCGGGCTCTACCTGGGCTGCAATCTGAACCATCACTTCAGCGAGCCGGCGGACCGGGCGATGCAGTTGGTGCGCGACGGCAAGGTCGGCGAGCCGCTCTACTGCATGATGCGCATGGGCTTTCAGGGCGGCGAGCACACCTACGGCGGACCCGACGACAAGCCCAACAGCCGCGGCTTTCCCTACTTCCACGTCAAGGCATTTCTGTCGCACCCGTTCGCGGTCATGCGCCATTTCTGCGGCGACGTAACCCACGTGCAGGCGTTCATGAATCGCCCGGGGTTTCGGCGTTCGGCCGGCGACGTGATGGTTTCGGTCAACAGCATTCACGTGCGCTTCGCCTCCGATGCGGTGGGCTACCTGTTCAGCCAGCGCGGCGACACGCGCATGGGTTACGGCGGCTGGTGGAGCTTCGAGATGGGCGGGACGCGTGGCAGCTTCGCGATCGAGAACTGCGTCGAGAAGCTGATCCACTTCCCGGCCCCCGGTTCGGAAGGCGCGACCAACCCGGCCGCCATCGATCTGGGCAGTGCGCCGAAGCCGGACATTTTCGACACCGGCGTTACCGATTTCGGCATCACGTTCCCGCGCCGCATTCACGCCTTCCTGGAGGATGTCGGCAATGGGGTGCCGGCAAGCGCTCTGCGCGCCTCCGGCCGCGACGCCCTCGCCACCCTGGAGTATACGTTCGCGGCGATCGAGTCATTCGAGCTCGGCGGTGAGCTGGTACGCCCGCAGGCGCTGCCATCCGCACGCCGCGATCCCCGCGTGTAGTCCGGGGGCGGGTACCGCGCTACCGCTCCGGTCGCGCCGTTACGCTGGCGCTTGATCCCATCCGCCCGCGTGCCGGTCCAGGTGCGCCACGGCGACCCAGAGGGAGGGGGTAGTGGTGACCTCGACCCGGAAGCCGTGCTCGGCGAACAGCGCCTCCAACTGTGGCTTGGTGTAGTACAGCTTGACGATTTCGTAGGTACGACCGTCCGCCAGGTCGCGTTTCTGCAGGTGATCGTGCCGGGTGCGCTGGCCGGCGGTAGACCGCTGGTCGAGGGCGAACAGCACGCCGGCGGGGCGCAGGCTGCGCTTCAGCAGCGCGAAGAAACCGGGCAGCCGGGTGGTCGGCACGTGCGACAGCCAGAAGGTGAAGGAGATCAGATCGAAGCGCTGCGCAGGCGCGTATGAGAACACATCGGCCGTCTCGAAGGTAACGCGAGGGTCGTCGCTCACCCGGTGCCGCGCCGCCTCGATCACTTCCGGCGACGCATCGACGGAGGTGATGCGCCGCGCCACCTGCAGGAGCCGCTCGGTCCAGATTCCCGTGCCGCCGGCCAGCTCCAACACGTCTTCGACCGGGCCGAGCGAACGCAGGATCGCGTGCGCGCGTGCGGTCTCGGTCAGCCACTCCCGGCGGTGTTGCCGGCCCTGGTCGTACCGGCCCCGCTGGTAGAACCAGTCGTCGTACTCGGGGGCACGCTCCCGGTAGTACTCGATCTGCTCGCGGATCAGCGCATCGTCGTTGGCTATCAACCAGGCTCCTCCTGTACGGTCCACTCCTCCGGGCGTCGGGTGAGCAAACTCGCCGCCGCTCGGCCTGGCAGCCGCCACTCAAGTGCGCGCGTCCCTGAGTACTATATCGAGAAGGTGAACCGGCCAGAGAAA
>CAYFXT010000240.1:0-4643 GCA_964346995.1 uncultured Spirochaetaceae bacterium
AACGGCGACGTGCTGGAGCCCGATCACGGAGCGATCGCCATCGGTTCCGGTGGCAACTATGCACTGGCCGCGGCGCGCGCGTTCCTGGAGAGCTCCGCGATGGGCCCGCGCAACATCGCCGTGCGCGCACTCGAGATCGCGGCCGACATCTGCGTGTATACCAATACCCAAATCACCGTCGAGGAATTGACATGAGCATCGATCTGGACAAGCTCAGCCCGAAAGAGATCGTCCGCGAGTTGGACCGCTACATCGTCGGCCAGGAGCAGGCCAAGAAAGCGGTCGCCATCGCGCTGCGCAACCGCCTCCGGCGACGCAAGCTGCCGGAGGAGTTGCGCGACGAGGTGACGCCGAAGAACATCATTCTGATTGGTCCGACCGGAGTGGGCAAGACGGAGATCGCACGCCGCCTGGCCAAGCTCTGTCGCGCACCGTTCGTGAAGGTGGAGGCTACCAAATACACCGAGGTAGGCTATGTGGGCCGCGACGTGGAGTCCATGGTGCGTGATTTGACCTCGGTGTCAGTATCCATGGTCAAGACGGAGCTGCAGGAGGGAATTCAGGAGGAGGCGGAGAGCCGCGTCGAGCAGCAGCTTCTCGACCTGCTGCTGCCGGGGCTTGCCAAGTCGCGCGAGAAGCAGCCGCCGGGAGCCGTGGCAGCGGCGGGATTCGACCCGACCGCGGGGCCCGGACCGGAGCTGGAGAACGGTACGGTGACCAGGTTTCGCGGGCGCCTGCGCGCGGGGGATCTCGAAGACAAGCTGGTCGAGGTAAGCGTGACCGACGGCAGCGGTCCGGCCATAGAGATATTTTCCGGCCAGAGTTTCGAAGAGATGGACATCAACCTCGGCAGCCTCGGTAACCTGTTCGGCAGCCGCAAGAAGAAGAAGAAGGTGCCAGTCCGCCGCGCGCGCCAGATTCTGATGGCCGAAGAGCTGGACCGCCTGGTGGACCGGGAGCGCGTCTCGGAGCTGGCGATCGAGCGGGTTCAGCAGATGGGGATCATATTCCTCGACGAGATCGACAAGGTCGCGTCCAAGGACACGCGCGGCGGCGCCGACGTCTCGCGGGAAGGAGTGCAACGCGACATCCTCCCGATAGTCGAGGGCAGCACGGTGAATACCAAGTGGGGGGTCGTCGATACGGCGCACATTCTGTTCATTGCCGCTGGCGCGTTCCACATGAGCAAACCGGCGGACCTCATTCCCGAATTGCAGGGACGCTTCCCGATTCGCGTGGAGCTCGATGATCTGGGGAGCGAAGAGTTCAAACGCATTCTCACGCAACCGCGCAATGCGTTGATTACGCAATACGAGGCGCTACTCGCTACCGAGGAGGTCACGCTGACGTTCACCGACGGAGCCGTCGACCGGCTGTCGGAGTTGGCCGCCGAAGTGAACCGCAGCACCGAAAACATCGGTGCGCGCCGCCTGCACACCATCATGGAGCTGCTGTTGGAGGAGCTCTCCTTCAACGCTCCGGAACTGAGCGGTCAGACCATTACCATCACCCCCGCGTATGTCGATGAGCGGCTGGCCAAGGTGATCGAGGATCGCGACCTGACACAGTTCATACTGTAACCGTTCCGAAGCAGACCCCCGATTTGCTCACCTCCGGAGTTGACACTTCCCCGCATGTAGCGGCATAACAGAGGTACGTGGAGGCTCGGCCAGCCGGTACCCGCTGGCTTGGCTTGAACCTTCGCGTGGTGGGAGGGGACCATGCTCGAGGTGTTGCCACATGGCTGGCGACGGGCAGCTCAGTTCTGGGGCCGACTGACTCCGGTTCAGCGCGTATCGGTCGGCGGCGTTGCGGTCGTGGTGATTGCCGTGGTCGTATTACTCGGCGCATCCAGGGACGGCGGGCCGCTGAGTGCGGAGGCGCGCATGGTTCCCCTGATCGGTGCTCCCGTCGACGATCAACAACACCTGCTGACGATCGCATCACGTCTCGATCGGGAGGGCGCCGAGTATCAACTCCGCGCCGGAGGCCGCATCTTCGTGGCCGACCAGGAGAACGCCCGCCGGCTGCGAGGTATTCTGATCCGCGAGGATCTGCTGCCGCCGCAGACCGATCCCTTCGCCGTATTCGACCTGGATCGCTTCTCCGTCACCGACTTCGAGCGCAACGTCAATCTGCAGCGTGCCATCATCCGCAGCCTGGAACAGCACATCGAGGCCCTGGATGACATCGTGGCCGCCAACGTGACGCTGGTGGTCCCGGAGCGGGAGCTGTTTGCCGAAGATCAGCACCCCACGACCGCTTCCATCATCGTTACGCCGCGGGAGGGATCGGGGATTCTCGACGACTACCAGAGGGTGATCGGCATCCAGCGTCTGGTGCAGTTTGCGGTCGCCGGGCTGCGTGCCGAGAACATCGTGATCCTCGACCATCGCGGCCTTCAGGTCAACGATCCGGGCGGCCTTGCGGGGCGCGATCAGGTGACCCTCGTGGAGCGACAGCTCGATACCAAACATGGCTTGGAGCAGCGCTACAAGCACGAGATCGTCACCGCGTTGCGCAACATATTCTCCGCCGACCGCGTGCAGATCGTGCGGCTCGACATCGATCTCGATCTCTCCTCGGAGTCGACGCGGACCGCAGAGCACTTTCCCATTGCGCTGCGCGAAGATGATCCAGGCACCGAAGCGAACGAAGCGGTGCGTGTCGCGTCTATCACGGTGACGCACGAGGAACAGTCGGAGACGATGCGCGGCGACGGCGCCGCCGGCGGTGACTATGAGCGCCGCTCGGTGAGCCGCAGCGAGGTGGTCAACCGGCGCGACACCGTGACCGAGAAGAGCCCGTGGGAGATCAACCGCATCACCGTGAGTGTCGCCCTCGACGGGGTGTGGCGCACGGTGTTCGAGCCTGATGGCGGCGTTGCTCTGAACCCCGACGGCAGTGTGCAGCGCATCTACACGCCGATCTCCGCCGAGGAGCTGCGCAAGGCGACGCTGCTGATCAGGGACGCCGTCGGGTGGGATGGACGGCGCGGCGACTCGGTCACCGTCGAGCACCTGCAATTCGACCGCAGCAGGCAGTTCCAACGCGAGGATGCGCTGTTGCGCCGCGAGGCGCTGCTCCTGCGGGCATTGCCACTGGCCGCCGCCGGCGTGGCGGGTTTGTTACTGCTGGTGGGCCTTGCCGTGTGGCAGGGCCGGCATCGGCGGCGCCGGTCGGCGCGCGCCGCGCGCGGACCGGCGCGCTTGAGCGCCGCGATTCGCGCCGCCGGCGCGGGGCTTGGCGGTGCGTCCGAACAGATCACCGACGGCGAGCGGGACCGTGAACAGATGCGTCGGAATGCCGCCCACTTGGCGCGGCAGCGACCCGCGGATGCGGCGCGGACATTGCGCCGCTGGCTCGTCGAGGACTAGCGGGGAGCGGACGTATGCGGCGGTTGCACCTGCCGGGCCGTTACCCGGTAGTCGTGGTCCGCGGCGGACGGCGGAGACTCGGTCCCGGCGCTGCCTGTTCCCTACCCTTGGAGCGGGCAGTGTCTGGAGCCGGAGTGCAGGGGAGGGGACTACGTGGGCGAGGTACGCATGGTGTCCGACAGAGCCGTGGCGCAGCGTGATCAGCAGACCGTGGCGGAACACCGCCACAGGCCGACGAGCACCGATCGATTGGCCCCGCCGCAGCTTGCCGTCGTGGCCACGGTGTATCGTTCGTTCTCCCGCGCCGCCGCCGAATCTCTGTCCACCCTGACAAGAACCTCCGTTCGACTTCGTCTCGAGTCACTGCAGTCGCTGCGCTGGCGGGAGATGCGCTCCCGCTGTCTCCTGCCCGCCGGCATCGCCGGCCTGGTACTGGATCCGCTGCCGGGCACCGCCCTGCTGGTCGTCGATCGTCCGCTGGCGTTTTCCCTGATCGATCGGCTGCTCGGCGGACGGGGTGATCCGGCAGTGCCGGCGCGCGCGTTGACCGAGATCGAGCGGACGGTGCTACACAGCGGACTGGCAGCGGTGCTGCCAGAGCTGCAACAGGCGTGGGAACCGGTGTACCCGGTCAGCCCGCATCTGGCGTATCTGGAACGGCACACGGACCGCGCCGACCTGCTCGCGCCGGCGACGCGGCTGGTGTGTGCGGCGTTCTCGACCGCGATCGGGACGGCGACGGGGATGATGCAGTTGGCGATTGGCGAATCGGCGCTGTGTGCGATTCGCGACCGGCTGGTGAGGCACCCTTCCCTGGCGCGGCCGGCGATCGAGCGGTGCGATCGGGAGACGATGACGGTGGAGTTGGCGGCCAACGAGCGCATCATTCACGACCTGCTCACGGCTGCGGGCGGGGCCGTCATCGGATTGGATCGCTTCGCCGGCGAGTCGGTGGCGATCGCCGTCAACCGGCAGCCGGTGGCACGCGGCGAGGTGGTACGCCTGAACGACAATTTCGGCATTCGGGTGACCGAGATTCTCGGCACTGGCGAACGCATGGGACCGCGACCGGAGTGAGTGGGGCAATTCACTCCGTGCCAAACGCCGGAAGCATGGCTGCGATCCGGGTAGGGGAACAGACCTGCGCACCGCGACCGTGGACACCGTGATGCACCGGGCCCGCGGGCTCTGCTTGCGGCGCCGCGGCGCCCCGGCGAGACACGGGGGGGGCGCGCGGGCGTGCCAGGAGAGTACGCTGGGCGCGCC
>CAYFXT010000241.1:0-4605 GCA_964346995.1 uncultured Spirochaetaceae bacterium
AACATGGGATACCGGCGCTTTCAGAGGTTCCGCTCTCTTCGGCTTTAGGGCAGCCCGAAGATATCGAAGCGGTGCTGCACCGCGATCCGGACGTCACCGACGCCACGGTGGTTGGGCTGACGCAGGGGCAGGACACGCAGGTGCACGCCGTGTTCCTGCTGGAGGAGCCGGAGCGGGCGCCGGCGATCGTGGCCGCGACGAACCGGCAACTGGCCGAGCATCAGCAGATTCGCGGTTTTACGGTATGGCCGGAGGCGGACTTCCCGCGCACGCACACGCTGAAGGTGAAGAAGGCGGTGATCGTCGATGCCCTGAGCGCGGGACTGCCGCGCACCACCGCGCCCGCCGGAGCGCGTGCGCAGGCGGCCGCCGCCGAACCGAAAGAGCGGCTGGTGCGGCTGGTCACGGAGGTGAGCGGCTTGGCGCAGGAGCAGGTGCTGCCGGAGCACACGGTCGGCGGCGACCTCAATCTCGACTCGCTGAAGCGGGTGGAGATGCTGTCGATCATCGAACAGGAGATGGGCGTGTACATCGACGAGTCGCTGGTGGGTTCCCAGACCACGTTCGCCGAGCTCCAGGAGCTGCTCGACACACAGATGCAGGCCAAGGCCACCCTGCCGCCGTTCTATACCTGGCCGCTGAGCGTATGGTTCTCGCTGCTGCGCGAGGTGCTGCATCGGGTCCTGGTATTTCCCATCTTCAGCATCCGCTACCGGGCGCGCGCCATCGGCCTGGAACACCTCCCGGATGACGGGCCGGTGCTGTTCGCGGCCAACCACAACGCGGTACGCGGCGACAGCATGGTGCTGGCCAAGGTCACGCCACCGGCGTGGCGGCGTCATCTGTCGTTTGCGGCGGCCGCGGAGATCACCTTCAACAGGCGGCTGACCGGGATCTTCGCGGCGCTGGTCGCCAACGCGTTTCCCCTGTCGCGCGAGAACGCCATTCGTGCCAGCCTGGAGCACATGGGTCGGCTGATGGACGAGGGCTGGAGCGTGGTGATCTTTCCCGAGGGAGAGCAGCGCATCGGCAAGCCCATGCTGCCATTCCAGAGCGGTACCGGCATGCTGGCGGTGGAGTCGTACACCCCGGTGGTGCCGGTGCATCTGGTCAGCGAACCGCGCCGGCGCCTGCTCCGGAGCCGGGTGGCGGTGCGGTTCGGGGCGCCGCTCACCTTTCCGCCCGGCACCTCCTATATCGACGCCACGCGGCGGATCGAGGCCGTGGTGAAGGCACTCTAGGAGTCTGTCGAATTGCAACAGACTCCTACAGAATGGGCGGGATGGGCCAAAGGCGGCGCCCCAGGCAGCGGTTTTGGGGCGCTGGTGTGGTGTCCCGCAGGTTTCGGCGTCCGCGCCGTGCGTTGCCGCCCGGTGCCGCGACGATGCGCGAACACCGCAAGATCGCGCTGCCCGTCGCGCGCCGCCGCGGCCGGCGCCGTGCGCGGCGCGGCGCGGTCGGCAGCGCCGCCGAGCCGGTTCGTCGGTCGGGCGCAGGGAGTTCCGCGACACCACGCTGAAGCGGCGCCGGGGTGCTGACCGAGCTGTCGCTGAGCGGGTTTCTGGCCTTCGCGATGGCCTATCCGCTGTGCTTCTGGGCCAACGCCGGCTCTGCCATCGACCGCGGGTTCTATCGCTTCAATCTGGGGGTCGCCTGCTTCATCCTCAGCCTCGGCCTGTTCGCGATGCTGTTCGCCGGACCGCGCCCCGGAACGCGCGGCGCCCTCGGGCTGCCTGATGCGGCGCTGCCGGTCCTGGCCGGGGTATGGCTGGTGGGGCTGCTGGCGGTTACCTGGAGTCAGTGGGAGCGACCGAGGCCCAATCTGCTGCTGCTATCGCTGCCCTCCCTGGTAGGCGCCGTGGTCACCGGTGCTGCAGCCGTGACCCGCACGCCGCCTGCCGCGGCGCCGATCGGGGCAGCCGTACTCACCCTGCTCGGCGGTCTGACCCTGGGCATGGCGCTCTACTGCATGGTGCTCGGCCACTGGTACCTGAACGTGGAGCGGCTGCCGATCGCGATTCTGGCCCGAGCCGTCGGCGTGTACACGGTGCTGCTGGGGGCGCGCCTGGCCTGGGACGCGGTGGGGCTGGCCAGCCAGAGCATCCCCTACCAGGGCTACCCGCTGCCGCTGCACGCGTTCGTGGCGACCCTCGACGGCTTTCTGATAGTGGTAGCGGTGTTCTTCGGCGCGCTGTTTCCGCTGCTCGCCACCGTCCTGGTGCAGCGTACCCTGCGCGCCAAGTCCACCCAGGCCGCCACCGGCATCCTGTACGTAGTGGTAGTGGCGGCGATCATCGGCGACTTCTCCTACCGCTTCTTCCTGCTGCGTTACGGAGTGGTGCTGTGACGACGGGGCAGGCCGGTCCCGGCGCAGGGAGCGGCGCCCGGCTCGAAGTACGCGCCGAGTGCTACGGCTGCGGCGAGCGGCTGACCGCCACCGCACCGGCAGCGGAGCTGGCGTGCGGCAACTGCCGGCGCCGCTACTCGGTTACCGCGGCGGTGCAGTTCGAGGAATGCCCGATCTGTGGCTGCCGACGTTTTTTTCGTCAGAAGGCGTTCCCGCGTGTGCTGGGGATCGGACTGGTGGTGATCGGAGCGCTCCTGGTGCCGTTCACCTACGGCGTCAGCCTGATGGTGCTGGCGCTGGTCGACCTGCTGATCTACCGCGCCGTGCCGCTGATGGCGGTGTGCTATCTGTGCCGTGCCGAGTTCCGCGGCGTGCCGATTCCGGACCGCATCCTGCCGTTTCGCCACCACATGGCGGAGGGATACGAAAGACGGCGCAACCAGCGTCAGCGGGAGCAGTTCCGCCGTCAGCCGCAGCCCTGACAGGCGTTGCCGAGCAGGCCGGAAATGGTGCCGGGAGGTGCATTTGCGGTTGACAGCGGAGCAGACGCTGACGTAGCTTCTTCTGGCAGAACTTGGGTAGCCGATCTTGAAGATCCGCGTGCTGCGGATCTGCCCGAGGACGTCAGATCGTACGCGATCTGCAGACCGACCCCATCCCCAAGGAGGCCCTGTCGAACATGCGCACCAGGTTCCTGCGCTTCGCCCCATCGAAATTCCCGTCCAGATCGCACTTCAGACTGCTTCCGGTGGCTGCCCTGGTGCTGCTGCTCGCCGCCTGCGGCGACGACGGCGGCAGCGGTGAGCAGGCCGCCACGTCCGGCTCCGACCGAGTCGAGAGCGCCGAGCAGCCGGCGGCCACCGCCGATACCAACAGTGCCTCGATCAGCGGTACCGTTACCTTCAAGGGCGAAGCCCCGGAGATGGCCTTGCTCGATATGGCTGCGGATCCGATCTGCGACGAGAAAAACAAGGAGGACCCGAAGCGCCGCCAAGTGCTGGTCCTCGGCGAGAATCAACGGATCGCCAACGTGATGGTGCAGATCAAGGGAGCGTCGGTACCCGATATGGACCATGACGTGCCCGACATGATCGTGGAGTTCGACCAGAGCGGTTGCCAGTACTCCCCGCACGTGTTCGGTCTGCGCGTCGGGCAGACGCTGAAGATCCTCAACCCCGACGGCACCCTGCACAACGTGCATGCGTTCGCCAAGGTGAACGCGGAGTTCAACGAGGCGATGCCGCAGTTCCGCACCGAGCTGGAGAAAGTGTTCGACAAGGCGGAGCCGACGCCGTTCGCCGTGAAGTGTGACGTGCACCCCTGGATGAACGCCTGGGCCGCGGTCTTCGACCATCCCTACTTCGCGGTTACCGGCGCGGATGGCTCGTTTACCATCGGCGGCCTGCCGGCCGGCACCTACGAGCTGGAGATCTGGCACGAGCGGTTGCCGGCCCAGACCATGACCGTTACCGTCGGCATCGGCGAGCAGGCCACCGTGGAATCGGTAATGGAGGTCCCGTCAAGTTAGCGCGGGGGGAACTGACGTGCAGAACAACGGACATGCCCACGTGGCCGGACACGGGCACGACCACGGCCATGGAGCACCAGAGAGTTTCATCCGCAAGTACGTCTTTTCCGTAGATCACAAGGTGATCGGCATCCAGTACGGGATCACCGCGCTGGTGTTTCTGCTGCTCGGCTTCAGCTTCATCCTGCTGATGCGCTGGCAACTGGCGTTCCCGGGGCAGGCGGAGCCGTTGATCGGGCGTCTGTTAGGCGCGACGCGCATGCCCGAGGGCGTGATGCTGCCCGAATTCTACAACCAGCTTGGCGCCATGCATGGCACCATCATGGTGTTCCTGGGCGTGGTTCCGCTGGCCGTGGGCGCGTTCGGCAACTATCTGGTGCCACTCCAGGTGGGCGCCCCCGACATGGCCTTTCCGAAGCTCAACGCCGCCAGCTACTGGCTCTACTTCGTCGGCGGCGTGGTGATGCTGGTCAGCTTCTTCATACCTGGCGGTGCCGCCAAGTCGGGCTGGACCTCCTACCCACCGCTGGCGGTGATCGAGACTGCCGGCCAGACGTGGTGGCTGCTGGGGATGGTGTTCCTGATCAACTCGTCGCTGCTCGGCTCGGTCAACATCATCACCACCATCGTGCAGTTGCGCGCGCCGGGGTTGCAGTTCATGCGCCTGCCGTTCTTCGTGTGGGCGCAGCTCGTGACCAGCCTGCTCCTGTTGCTGGCGTTCCCGCCGCTG
>CAYFXT010000242.1:0-4581 GCA_964346995.1 uncultured Spirochaetaceae bacterium
GCCAGCCAGGTCCCGCCGCTCGCCGATTGGTCCTACTGCTTGGTCAGCGTGAGTTGGTCGGTTGCGGCCGATACCAGATTGAGCGCCACGACACCGGCGCCGCTAAATTTCAGTTCGGTCTCTGAAAGCTCATAACTGAACACCGGGGGAACGTCTTTCAGGAGCTGTGCCTGAGGGTGTTGTTCCGGCATGACGTTGGTGACAGTGACGGTGATGGTATCTGCAGTAGCGGTGAAGGTACCGGTCAAACTGGTCGGAATTGGCACTCCTGCCGCGGTCGTGTCGGTCATGCTCAGCATGAAGGCGTTCGCGTCGTCGCCCCCGATCGTCGTCGTTATCACGGTCGTGACGGGAATCATCATTTCGGTATCCGCCGGATTCGGTACCTCGCGATCGATTTCGGCGGACATCCAGGTCCCCGCCAGTTCCTCTGCGTAGTTCGTTTCCATATTCGTCGCGGTGCCACAGCCGGACAGCACGACTACTACCGCGGCGACCGCCGCGACGGCCAAATTAGAAGCGAGTCTTGTCATTACGCTTCTCCTCCCAGTGCCCTCTCGGGGCGTGTAATGACTGCAGTGTGTCGGATTGGTCCCGGTGATTGCAATAGTCTCGTGGCACACCCCGCGGCGGGTAGGAGTATAATCGGCGGCGGTGGGTGGCACGCTGTATCAGGGACTGCTGGTGCACGCCGACGGCCGGTTCGTGGCCGACCTGGAGATGGGCGGCGGCGTGGTGCGCGGGTTGCGCATGGCGCGGTCGGATGCGGCTGACGAAGCGGGGTGGCGGAACCTGACCGGCAAGCTGGTGTTCCCCGGGCCGGTGGTGTTGTGCCGCTCCAGAGCCCCGCGGGCGGGGCGCCGCTTCCCGGCCACCACCGTGGGCGTGCCGGTTCCCGGCCTGAGGGTACCGGCCGCGCCGCCGCCGCCGGCCGATGCCGTGGCGATTCCACTGCTGAGGGGACTCGCGCCGGAGCTGGAAGAGCTTCCGGAGGCGGTGTTCGGTCAGGGAAGTGCGGCGTTCGCGGTCGACGACCGCATCCTGAAGGAACCGGGATGGGACGGCGATCTGGTTCGGGTCACCGGCCACTGCGGGGCGACCTTGGTGGTGCTCAGCGACGATGCGCACACCATGGAGCGGAGCGTCGGCGGGCTGCCGCTGCCGCTCGACGGCGGCCGGGCAGTGCTGGCCCCCTCCAACGCGCCGGGCATGCGGGCGGCGCTGGCGACAGCGTTGCGCAGCGGGGAACCGGGCAGCGGCATCGCGGTGGCGGTGCCGGCGCACCTGCTGCATGGCGAACCGCTGGCTGGCGCCGAATGGTGGCCGGCGGTGCGGTCCGGGACGGTGCGCATGGTCAGCATCGGAGCCGGGGAGGGCGCCACCGCTGGTCAGCTCCTGGCGCGCCTGTGGCGGGTCGGGGTCGCGGCGGGCAACATCGCCCTCGAAGAGCTGGCGGCACTGCTGTGCTGGCAGCCGGCGCGGCTGCTGGGCCTGCCCGCCAAAGGGCGACTCTACCCCGGTTGCGACGCCGATCTCGCGGTGCTCGATCCGGAGGGGTCGGCTACCGATGGCGGGCAGGCCAGCGCGAAACCTGGTGGTGGTCAGTGCTGGGCCGATGGCATGGCGCGGGGAGCGGTGGTGCGGATGTTGCGCAGCGGAGCGGATGCGGCCACCATTCCGGGCCGCTGGATCCGCGCTACGCCCATACGCGAGCCGATGTGACGGACCCTCGGCAACGGGTACCAGTCAATCCTCCCGCGCCACGCGGCGCTTGAGCGCGGCGAGTTCCTGGTCGGCGCGCTGCTCGGCGCCGAGGCGGTCGAGGTTGGACCGCAGCGTGTCCGGCTCGCCAGTGAGGGACTGGAGCTGCGCGAGGAGCTGCTCGGCGTCGACGTTGACCGCCGTTGCGGGCCTCATGCTCTTCAGGTGGCGTTTCATCACCTCGACCTGGGCACCCAGCTCCGTCTCCTCGGCGGCGATGCGGCCGAGGCTGTCCTGGATGCGCTCCAGCTCGTTGCGCGCCGCGTCGCGCAACGTGGTGTCGCCGGCCTCCGTGGCATGCCTGATACGCTCCTCCCAGGTCTGTCGCGCCGCCTCCAGTCGCTGCCGCTTCTTGGCGGTCAGGCGCAGCGCGGTGACATAGCCGTGCACGTACTCCCGGGCGGCGCCCGGGGCGAGGCCAGTGAGGTCGGTTTCGTTGTCCATTGCATCATGATAGGCGGGCCGGGCGGGTTTGGATACCGTGGCCGGGATGCGCGCAGGACGATCCATGCCAACGGCCAGAGGAGCGCCCCCGACGCTGACCCGGATGCCAGCGCCCGTCGGTGCCCCCGGATCGCTCGAACGGCGATCGATAGCTCACGATTGCGTAGCGTGGGATAGTCCCGGGATGCGCGGGTTGGCGGACACCGAATTGCTGGACGACGGGCTGCACAGGTTGGGGCTGGGCGGCGATGCGAAGCTGCGCGACCGGCTGGCGCGCTTCGTGGCGCTGATCGAAGCAGCCAACCCGGTGTATCGGCTGGTGGCGGCGGACCGCAGGCGGCTGATTACCCATCACCTCCTGGACAGCCTGGCGGCGGTTCCGGTGCTGCAAGTCATCGAACCACACGCCACCGTGCTCGATGTGGGCAGCGGCGCCGGCCTGCCGGGTATTCCGCTGGCCCTGGCGCTGACCGAGTCTCGCGTGACCTTGGTGGAACGCAGCGCCCGCCGCGCCGCCTTCCTGAACCACGCGCGCCGCGAACTGGCGCTGACCGACCTCACGGTCATCGGGATCCCGCTGGCGGAGGCAACGCTGCCGCCGGTGGATCTGGTGACATGGCGGGCAGTGGCCCCGCTCGCCCGCCTGCTCCCCGATCTGCTGCCGCTCCTGCACGGCCGGTCGACGGTGGCCCTGTACCAGGGCACGGCGGCGACCGTCGAGCGGGAGCTGGGCGCGGCGCGGGAGGCAGCCGGTGAGCGCTTGCGGGCGCGGGTGGTTCCACTCGTGGTGCCGCACCTCGATGCGGAGCGCCATCTCGTCCTGTTGCGGAGCCTGCGGTGCTGAGTCTCTGGCAGTCGGTCACGCTGGGTGCGTTGCAGGGGGTGACCGAGTTTCTCCCGGTCTCCAGCTCGGGCCACCTGGTGCTGCTGCGCGGCATCCTGGGGGTAGGCGAAGTGCCGCTGCTGTTCGACGTGCTGCTGCACGTGGCCACCCTGGCCGCCACCGCCGTGGTGTTCCGCACCCGCCTGCTCGACCTGCTCTCCGCCGCCGTCGATCTGCTGCGTCCGCCACAACGTCGGCGGCGCGAAGCCGCCGAACGCCGCCTGCTGCTGCTGTTGATCCTGTGCACAGCCGTCACCAGCGTGATCGGCCTGGCGCTCGGTTCGTTGGGCCTGCCACGCGCACCGCGCTTCGTCTCCCCCATGCTGCTGGTCACCGCGGCGGCGTTGCTCGCCACCCGCCTCGTACGTGACACCGCCGAACGCCGCGCCGGTTGGGAGCCGGGCTGGCTCTGGGCCTTGCTGATCGGCGCAGTGCAGGGGCTGGCCGTGGTGCCCGGCATCTCCCGCTCCGGGGCGACCATCGCCGCCGGCGTGCTGGCCGGGGCGGACCGCGAAACGGCTGCCGACTTCTCCTTTCTGGCCTCGGTGCCCGCCATTCTCGGCGCCGTGGTGGTGTCGCTGCCGGAGCTGTCCGCCCTCTCGACCACGGTCGACGTTTCCGCCCTGGCCGCCGGCATGACGGTTTCGTTCGCCGCCGGCTGGCTGGCGCTCACCGTACTGTTGCGCATCGTGCGCCGCGACCGGCTGCACCTGTTCGCCCTGTACCTGATTCCGGTCGGGATCCTCGGACTGTTCCTGCTGAACTGAGCCGCAACAGGACGGCCGACTTCCGATGCCATGTATCGATTTCCGCAAAGTTCATCTGTCACGGCGTGACCATGCTCGATCCCTCCTGACGGACGCTGCTCGTCGCTCGGTTGGCGCGCCGGCATGCCGATACTTGGGATGTATGGGCATGATTCCCCGTTGGGCCGCAGCCACGCGGCCGGCGTCGGCGCCATGAAGCCCCCTGGCTGGGCGCAATTCCGGCGGCTTCCTGGCCACGGCGTGCAACAGGTGTGCGCGGTGGCGCTGGCCGCCATCGGCACCTTCGCCCTTGCTTCGCTCATTCCGTTCCTGGCCGCCGGCCGGCCCGCCACGGCGAGGTTCCCGCTGAATGTGCTGTACGCACCTGCGTGGTTCCTGTTCGATTCCTTTCTCTGGTTCTCGCTGCTGATCCCCGCACTCTGCTATGGGTACGTGTTCGCGCTGTTCAGCGACCGCGTGACGCGCGAGATGCTGGCCTCCCTGGCGGCGATCGGCCTGGTCCTGCCGGTCCTGGGCACCCTAAGCCACGTGGTGCTCGGCACCGACCGAGCGCTTGCCGCCGTGGAGCTGGTCGAGGCGTTCGGCCGGGCGCCGGCGGCCATCCTCCTGATCCTGGTCCTGATGCTCGAAGGTGTCGCCGGCTTTGCATTGCTCAAGCACTGGCGGGAGCGGTCGCGGCGCGCCGGCGCCGCGCCGCCGCCCGGCGCGCTCCCCGCTCCCGACGCC
>CAYFXT010000243.1:0-4578 GCA_964346995.1 uncultured Spirochaetaceae bacterium
CTGGAGATCACGGCGATGAACATCGCCGACGTGGACGACCACCGCCTGGAGGGAGTGCGCGAGCCGGAGCTGTACATCGCGCTGCTGAAGCGGATTCAGTCGGCCAACGCCGAAGCGCAGTCGCGTGCGGCGCAGGCGCAGGCGCGCGCCGCCGCCAAGGAGGAATCGGAGACGCGCCGCGCCGAGGTGGCGGTGCGTGACGCATCCAACGCCAAGGAGAGCCTGCTCGCGCAGACCCGCGTCGACGGGGCGCAGCAGAGCCAGCGCAGCGCCATCGGTGTGCAGCGCGCCGAGCGCGACGCAGAGGCCAACGTGGCCGGCATCAAGGCGCAGATCCGCGCCGAGGAGCAGCGCATCGCGATGCTGCGCGAGAAGTACCGCGCCGAGATCCTGGTTCCCGCCGAGGCGGAACGGGAACGCATGGCGTTGCAGGCCAAGACCACCGCGGCCGAGATCCGCGGGCGCGCGCAGGCGGAGATCGACCAGTTGACGCGCACCATCGAGATCCTGCGCGCCGGCGGCAAGTCGGCGCTCGCGGCGTACATCATCGAGCACTTCGACAAGTTCATCGAGCCGTTCGCGCAGACCCTGGCCCTGTTCCCGGCGCAGCACGCCACCGTAATCTCGGGGGCGGGCGGCACGCACGCGCCGATTTCCGGGGTGCACCCGCATCCCGTGGAGGAGGAGAAGGCGCGCCTGACCCTGCAGGCGCTCGGCGCCATGGCGAGCGTCGCTCCACCGCAGCCCTCGGCCGCCGAGCCCCACGATCCGCGCCCGACCGCGCCGGGCAGGCGACCGCGCTGACCGCCATGCTCGCCGCTGGCTTCGGCATCTTGATTGTCCATCGGGGCACACCGGTGGCTCGTATCTCGCCGTGCCAGGCGGATGCATTGGCGACGACCGAGCCGCCGCGGACCTCATACGATGTGGAATCGTCGATCCGCCGACCGCGCCATGTACCGTGGACGAGCTGGTTGCCATGCCAAGTCCGCGACTGCCGGAACGGCGCGAGTGCGACCGGTGCTGCCGGCGTCGTTTCGCGCTATCCCTCCAATTGTGCGAAGCGGGCAAAGTAGTCGGGGAAGGTCTTGGCGGTGCAGCCGGGGTCGGCGATGGCGATGCCGCCGACGTGCAGGCCGGTGACTGCGAACGCCATGGCCATGCGGTGGTCGTCGTAGGTTTCGATGGTGGCCGGGCGCGGGGTAGCCGGCTCGATGCGCAGGCCGTCCTCGCGCTCGTCGACCCGCACCCCGAGGCGGCGCAGTTCGGTGACCAGTGCGGTTACCCGATCGGTCTCCTGCAGACGGGTGTGGGCGATGCCACGGATGGTGACCGGTGCCGCGGCGAACGGCGCGATCGCCGCCAGCGTGGGCGCCGTGTCGCTGATCGCGGCCAGGTCGACGTCGATGCCGGCGAACCGGGCCGGGCCCTGCACCGTCACCGCATCGGCCTCCCAGCGCACCGCGCACCCCATCCGCTGCAGCACCTCCAGGAACGCCAGATCGCCCTGCAGTGAATCGCGCGTCAGGCCGGCTACCCGTACCCGGCCACCGGTGACCGCGGCGGCCGCGAAGAAGTAGGAAGCGTTGGTAGCGTCCGGCTCGATTACCAGATCCTGCGCCCGGTAGCGCTGGCCGGCGGCGATGCTGAGGCGTGCGCCGTTGCCGGCAACGGTTACGCCGAACTGCTCCATGAGGCGCGTAGTCATCGCGACGAACGGCTTGGACACCAACTCGCCGGTGACGTGGACGGTGGTGTCGGTGCGTGCCAGCGGGGCGACCATGAGCAGCGCGGAGATCGGCTGACTGCTGCGCATGCCGGAAATCTCCAGATCGCCACCCGCCAGCCCGCCGCCGCAGATCGTGAACGGCATGCGCGGCGGCTCGGCGGCGGAAGAGAAGCGCGCGCCCTGCGCGGTGAGGGCGGCGAGCAGCTCGTCCATCGGCCGCTCGCGCATGCGTGGCACCCCGTCGACCGTGTAGCAGCCATCTCCCAGCGCCAGCATGGCGCTGAGCATGCGCGCCGTTGTGCCCGAGTTGCCGACAAACATCTCCGCCTGTGCCGCCGGGATGGTGCCACCCAGCCCGGCGACGCTGATCGTCGCGGCATCGGGATCCTGCCGGACGTCGAAGCCGAGCGCCTGCAGGGCAGCGCCGAAGTGGCGAGTGTCGTCGCTGAACAGGGCATTGCGCAACGTGGTGGTACCGGAGGCGAGCGCCGCCAGACACAGGGCGCGGTTGGTCAGGCTCTTGGACCCCGGAACCTGCACCTCGGCATCGATCGGCCCTCCAGCCGGCATGATGGCTCGTACGCTCACGCCGCAATCCTGCCGCACGAGCCGCAACGGGACAAGGGTCGATCCGGTCCAGGGTCGGATGCCGTGGTGGCGGGGCGGCGCGAGTGACGCCATGGCGTTGCCGGAGTAGACTCCGGAGTTGCATGGCTAACCGAATGACCGGGAAGTACGTCCTGTCCGATTATCTTGAGGAGGCGCTCGCCGCAGCCACCTACGACAAACTGGAGGACGGTACCTTTGCGGGAAGGATTCCACCCTGCGCGGGCGTAGTGGCGTTCGGCACGACACTGATCGAGTGCGAACGTTCGTTGCGCTCGACACTCGAAGATTGGCTGTTGCTTGGGCTGAGGCTCGGTCATCCGCTGCCGGTTCTTTCCGGCATCGACCTCAACCGAGATCCCGCCCGTGAGCCGCTGGGCGCCGTGTAAACGCGCGCTGTTCATTCGGCGCCTCCGGCACCTCGGCTTCCAGGGTCCGTTCTCAGGCTCGCGTCATCAGTTCATGGTGCGTGGCAACCATCGACTCGCGCTTCCGTCCAACAAGGAACGCAACCGTAGCCACGGCCCCCGACCGCACCGGGGGCGCATCTGGTCCAATCCCACTGGATCCACTCGATAGGTGCTGGTGTCGTTCGCCGTGGTGCGGCATGCTGTTCTCGGGCGAGAGGCACCGTCAGTGCGGCGTCCTCATACCGGCGCTGCAACGGCGCCAGCAGGAGTAAACGACAAATGGCGAAGATACCGATCACTTCTGCGCAGGGGGCGCCTCCGGCTGGGCCCTATACCCCGGCGCTGCGCTGGGGGGAGCTGCTATTCGTTTCCGGACAGGTGGGCGTCGATCCGGTGACCGGCGCGCCGGTCACCGGCGACTTCGGCACCGAAGTGCGGCAGGTGCTGACCAACGTCAGGACACTGGTGGAGGCCGGCGGCTCGGCCATGGACAAGGTGCTGAAGGCGACCGTCTACCTGACCGACATGGCGCTGTTTGCGGAGATGAATGCCGTCTACGAGCAATTCTTTCCCGAGCCGCGCCCGACCCGCAGCACGGTGCAGGTGGGTTTGGCGAAGCAGTACCGCGTCGAGATCGACGTGATCGCCCACACCTGACACTCGACCGGCGTGGAATCCACCCGGCACCAGGTACACTTCTGCGATGCGCGCCGGATGACCGCGGTGCCCGACGGCTCGGTGGCGCTGGTGGTGACCTCGCCCCCCTACCCGATGATCGAGCTGTGGGACGGGCAGTTCGCCGCGGCGGACACGCGCACCGCGGAGGCGCTGTCGGGCGAGTACGGGGACCGTGCGTTCGAGTTCATGCATGCGCGCCTCGACGCGGTGTGGCGCGAGTGTCATCGCGTACTCCATCCCGGCGGGTTGGCGTGTATCAACATCGGCGACGCCACCCGCAAGGTCGACGGCGAGTTCCGGCTGTTCCCCAACCACAGCCGCATCCTGAAGGCGCTGATGGAGATGAAGTTCTCCGTGCTGCCCGACATCCTGTGGCGCAAGCCGACCAACGCCCCCAACAAGTTCCTCGGCTCAGGCATGCTGCCGGCCGGCGCCTACGTCACGTACGAGCACGAGTACATCCTGATCGCCCGCAAGGGCGGCCCGCGCAAGTTCTCGCCTGCCGACCGGGCACGGCGCCGGCGCAGCGCGTTCTTCTGGGAGGAACGCAACGAGTGGTTCTCGGACGTGTGGCTCGGTCTCGCCGGCGCCAGACAGCTCCTCGGCAACGCGGGTTTCGACGATCCCGATGCCCGCGCGCGCAGTGCCGCGTTCCCCTTCGAACTGGCGTACCGCCTGATCCAGATGCACTCCCTGATCGGCGACACCGTGCTCGACCCGTTCCTGGGTACCGGCACCACGACCGCCGCCGCCATCGCCAGCGGCCGCTCCAGCATCGGATTCGAGATCGAACACAGCCTGGCGCAAACGATTCGCAACACCATCGAAACGGCCGCTTCCCTCGGCCGCGAGTACGCCCAGCGCCGGCTGGGAGCACACCTCGACTTCGTACACGCCCGCGAGAAGGCGGGCCGCCCCTGCCATCACGTGAACCGCCACTATGGCTTCCCCGTGGTGACCGGCCAGGAAACCGACCTGCAGTTGATCGTACCGAGCGAGCTGGTATCCGATTCGGGTGGAGTGTTCTCGGCTCGGCACGATGCTGCGAAGTTGCCAAGAGCTCCTGCAACTCCGAGGGAGAGGACGCCACCGTGGCCCGGCCGCGACGGACCCAGAAGCGTCCGTCGTACATGAACGGCTCGTAGCCGCGCTGGT
>CAYFXT010000244.1:0-4566 GCA_964346995.1 uncultured Spirochaetaceae bacterium
ATGTCTTCGATCATTCTCTGTCGCAGTGGTGTCATGATGGACTCCTCCTGGTGTACAGACGCGTGGTCCATCAGCCCCCGGTGCGCGGCTACGCACCGGGGGCAACCACCCGTCTGGTGTTAGAGTCCAGACTTCATGTAAGGCGTGGGGTATGGGAAGGGGCTCCGAGACCCGAGACGGCAGACGCCGCCCCTACCGCGAAGCGGTTTAGTTCAACCGTAGGACTGCTGCTGAATCACCGATCGCGGCACTCGCGTCCTCATCGGTGAAATAGTCGGCCGGGCTGCCCGCCGGCCAGCCGTTGGGGTAGCGGGAAGGGACATAGTGGCGGTCCAGATTGACCGCCGACGCGTGGAGGCTGCCGGGAACATCCACCCGTTCCTGCAGAGATCGGAGCAGATCGGCGATCGAGTGGCCCCAGGCTTCCGCGCCAAGCTTCTACAGCACCGCCTTCAATCCCTTCTCGCTCGCCTGCTGGGAGATGAAGCACGCCCATTCGAAAAACTCGGCTGCCCGTTGTGCTCGCGCACTGTCGAGATCGCGCTGCGCCTGCCGGAGCCAGTCGCCGCTTCTCTCGGCCATGGCCCATCATACGTGCTTCGCGGGGCGCCGCCAACGGGACACGGCCCGCCGAGGCCGTCGGCCGCGCGGCGGTGCGGCGGCGCCAACAGACTTGTCGCCGCCCGTTGGCAGATTTCCTCATGGCGTCGCGGAGGGGTGCATTTTTTCTATGTGGTAGCGGATCAAAGGAAGCCCTCCCGGTGCATTTGCGCCATGTGGTAGATCGCTTCAGGCGGGGCAGACGCGCCCGGTTATGGCGTCTGCTCCCACAGCTACCACAATACGAGAATGCACCCGTCGCGGAGTAGACACTTGACACCCGAAGGTGTATGCTTAGCGAATGGAGGTGATCACCGCAAAGGCGTTGAAACAGCACACCGGGGACTTCATCAAGCGATTGCGCGCCGGAGAACCCTTTGTACTTACCTACCGCGGTAAGCGTATCGGGGTAGTGACACCGTGCACTGACGACCAGGGGGAGAGTTCGCCCGAACGGGCTGACGAACGCTGGGCGGAGGTTGAAGCGGCGCTCGCACAGTCCGAACCGGCGTTTCCCGACTGGTCGCAGGCCACGGCATGGATCAGGGACCGTACCTCATCGACACCAACGTCTTCGTGATCGACCTACGCTACCCGCGGGATCGGAATTTCGGCGTCAATCGCCACTTCCTCCATGCGATCAAGCGGGAACGATCAGGGATCACGACCACCATCAACCTGCTTGAATTGTGCGGGATTCTCTCGTTCAACCTCAATCAGCGACAACTGAGCACGTTGTGGGAGCAGTTTCCCGATCGCTTTGGTGTCGACGTCCTGCCGGCGGCGGATTTCGACGCGCCGGTCCCGAAGATGGGAGTCGGCGAGCTGTTCGCGCTTCTTGAGCGGCGAATGTCTCTCGGTGACTCCCAGTTCCTGTTGACCGCGCGCAAGCACGTGGCATTCGCGACGACGCTCATAACCTGGGACCGCGACCACTTCCTCGACCGATTCGCGGGCCGGGTCGCAACTCCCGAAGAAATACTCGCATGACGGGCGCGGCGCCAACTGCCGGCCCGCCGGCCGGGTCGAGAACCCCCGCACCTTGCTGCCGGTTCCGGAAGACGATCTCCGGGTGCGGGCGGTCTACGACTGAACCGTCCTCCTACTTTCAAGGTCCCAAAACAGGGGGCGACGCTGGACAAGCCCCCGTCTCCTTTTGGATACATAGACATGAACTACGCGGTCACCAAGAGCGCCACCTTTCTTCGCTGGCTGAACGAACTGCGTGACAAGCGCGCTCAGGCGCGCATCGCCATTCGCATCGATCGCGTTCAGGAGGGCAACTTTGGCGACCATAAAGCAGTCGGTGGTGGAGTCAGCGAACTCCGCATCGATGTCGGTAAGGGGTACCGGGTCTACTACACGATACGAAACAGAATGGTGGTGATCCTGCTGTGTGGCGGTGACAAGTCGCGCCAACCGCAAGACGTAAAACGCGCTCAGCAGATGGCGAGCGAACTTTAGGAGACGATATGAGCAAAGAGACTTTCACCCCGTGGGACAGCGCCGAGGTTCTCAACGATGACGAGGTGATCATCGAGTACCTGAAGGCAGCACTCGAAGAAAACGATCCGGAGTTGTTCGTCAAGGCCGTCGGCAACGTCGCGCGCGCCATGGGCATGACCAACGTTGCCCAGGAAACTCAACTGGGTCGTCCAAGTCTGTACAAGGCATTGTCTGGTGAGCGCGATCCGCGCATCGGCACCGTGATGAAGGTCCTTGGCGCACTTGGTGTCCGGCTCACCGTCGCCCCAAAGGTGGCCTGACGTTCCGACCGTCGCCGGCGCCGCGCACACGATAGACCCCTCACCCTGGACCAGCTCGCGGCCGTCAAGGACGAGCACATCGACTTCAGCGACATTCCGAGCTCGACGAAAACTTCTGGAAGCGGGCCGAGCTCATCGAGCCCGACCGCACCGAGCAGATCACCCTGCACGTGAAACGCTCCGTGTTGGTCTACTTCAAGGCCTCGGGCATGGGCTACCAGACGCGCATCAACCAGGTGCTCGAAAGCTACGTGCGGGCGCGGCGACACTCCAGTTAGCAGGGTGCGCCAGTGCGTATTGTGGGGCACAGCCCCGCTATTTTACGGGCCATGCTCCCACTATCATCGTTCCGATGCGGCGGACGCGAGCTCCACGAAGGACCTGCAGGGACGATTGGCGGCGGTTCATCGGCACCAATAGGGTGGGATTCTGTCCCGCGAATCCGGGGGCTGGCGTCCCACTTGCAACGTCCAGGCCATGGCTTCGTAGTCAACGTGGCGACAAGGATCGACACGACAGGCCGCAGTCGCGGAGCAGCCGTGGCGGCGGTAGCGTGGGGGCAGGTGGAGGATTCCACGGGACTGTCTCCCACCGGGGGTGGGGCAAGCAATTGGGAAATTGTGTGTACAATATCGCAATGGGCTATTCGCAAGAGCGACGACATGGATAAGCAGCGCGGGCCGCGCTGCACGCTCCTGGACCCCCCGAGCCGCACCAAGCGGGTTCAGCTCCGAGTCGATCCGGCCGAGTGGGATCGATGGACCCGTACCGCGGCGGCGGAGCAGCGGACCGTGAGCGAGTTCATCCGCGTTGCGGCGCTGTATCGCGCCGATCGAACCCTGAGCGAGGTACAAGGGCCGACATAACCGCCGACGTGGCTGGCATGGGCCCGCCAGCGCTGCAACAGGAAGCCCTGCAGCGGAGCCTGCCCGCTTGCGTGACCGGAGCGAAGCGGAGGTGACGCCGACGCCCCGCCCCTGCAAGCGTGCCTGGCAGGGCTATACCGCCGTGCTGCAGTGCTCGCCCCGCATAGCCGGACCGAGCGCCGGTGCTGCCGACCTGCTGGCCCGGGACGCCGCCACGGTTCAGCCCACGTATATGGGGCAAGGGCCGCGGTACCGGAGCTGGTATGGCAGTTGGCCTGGAGGCGCCGCCACGCGAACACCCGCGCCAGCGGGTGTTGCGGCGCCGCCTGCGAACGGAACACCTCGCGGCCCGAGGGGGCGGCCCCGGTGCCCGTGCCCGATCGGGTGTGCCCGTGGGGTGACGCGAGCGCAGCGAGGGTCCGGAATGCGTGTGCAGCGTCAGTTCCAGGCGCAGCGGTAGATGGTCCGAAAACCCACTCGAGGGCGGACCGCGGTCGAAGGCACGCGGCGTACCAGCGGCATCGAGCAGACCGTCGTGGATCACCGTGAAGCCGTCGCCAGCGGCGTAGCTCAGTCCCACTTCATCGAACAACCCCGGCCCCAGCAACAAGTGGTCGATCGTGTGCCAGGCGTCTCGGAAATGATAGCTCCCGGCGGCGCGGCGCCGGTTTGGCAACCGAACCACGGGCTGAACAGTTCCAGCGGTGCGGCGTCCGGCGGGATGATGTCGGTGACCCGCAACATACCGGCGGCATCGGTCGCCACGGTCGGCATCAGCGCCGCGTCGCCAGCAGCGCTGCCGCGCGCCGCCGGTACACCTCGGTCTCAGCGGCGCCGCCCTGCTTCGATTTCCAGTGATTGTTGAACAGGTACAGCGACGGCGCATCGGCGCCGCCGCCAAGCGCTACCTCGACGTAGCTGATCACGGTGATGGTGCGCGCCCCGGCGGTCCAGGTGGTGAGCAGGAGCACAGCAGCCGCCATCGCGGCGAGCGAAGGCGCTAAGAGACCGCGCATAGGTATGGCGTTTCCTCAAATCGGGAGACGGCCCTCCCCTACGACACACCTGTAGCCGATGGGCTACAGTAGGGCCACATGATCACGGTGGTCCACTACGTCGGTGACGATGGCACGGATTACTTCGACCAGTGGCTCCGCAAGCAATCCCCGGATACGCGCGGTCGCATCCAGACGCGCATCGACCGCATCGAGCTCGGCAACCTCGGTGATCGCAAGAGCGTCGGCAAGGGCGTCTTCGAGCTGCGCATCCACTTCGGACCTAGCTAGTTCCTGTCCGTAAACTCGCAAGTTGTTGAATGGGCATGAGTTGACGCA
>CAYFXT010000245.1:0-4546 GCA_964346995.1 uncultured Spirochaetaceae bacterium
ACGTCACGCTGGAGTCGATCGCCAACGACGAGCCGGCCAGGGAGGAGGTGCTGGTCGACCGCCCCGAGCGCGACGACCACGTCACCCGCGTGAGCGGCCCGTTCTGCGTGGAGGCGACCATTCCCGCTCCGACCGACTGGGACGACGACGAGACCGACCAGGAAACCTCACCTGACGACGGCTACGCCGATCACGTCGAGCGCATGATCGACGTGCTGCGCCGCTCGCCGGTGCTGCGGCTCGGGGGTGGACGCACGGTCACTCTTTCCAGAGTGCGGCGCCCCGCGCGCACCATCAGCCTATCAGCAGAGGCGAAGCTCGAGGAGGAGGACGGACAGCTTGCGGCCATCGTCTTCGGCCCGGAAAACGGCGCCGTGTCGCAGAACCTCGTGTTCGAAGCCGCCAAAGAGGCGAACGTCAAGGGATACCGGCACCTCTACGTGTTCGGCTTCGCCATTCAGCCGGATGCGCGCAGCCTCATCGAGCTCAGCGACCGCGCACTCGGCGTGCCCGCGACCTACGTCCAGGCCAGTCCCGATCTCATGATGGGCGACCTGCTGAAAAACATGCGTTCGAGCCAAATCTTCTCGGTCTGCGGACTGCCCGAGGTACGGATCGAGCGCGCCGACGATCATGCCTACCGCGTGCACCTGTCCGGGCTCGACGTATTCGATCCCGCCACCATGGAGACCGATCATCGCGACGGCGCCGACGTACCGGCCTGGTTCCTGGACACCGATTACAACGGCCTCTGCTTCCATGTGTGTCAGGCGTTCTTCCCGCGTACCGCGGCCTGGGAGGGACTCAAGCACTCGTTGCGCGGCGACTTCGAGGCGAGCGTGTGGCAGCATCTCGCCGGGACCGGCAGCGCCCCGTTCGCGGGCGGCGAACACGAGCAGATCGCGGTGAAGGTGATCGACGACCGGGGCAACGAACTGCTGGTGGTGAAGCCGCTCGCGGCAGCCGCCACGTGATCCGGTCGGTTCGCATCCGCGGCTTCAAGCGGTTCCGGGAAGTGGAGTTCCGCCTGCCGGGACACGTCGTGCTGGCCGGTCCCAACGACACCGGCAAGACCACCCTGCTGCAGGCGGTGGCGTCGTGGGCGCTTGCCCTGCGCCGCTGGCGTGAGCTCAACGACTTCAATCGCCGCAACGGATACCGCAAGGTGCCGATCGCCCGGCAGGCGTTTTCGGCGGTGCCGCTGCGCAGCTTCGACCTGTTGTGGACGGACCGTCGCTACCGCGGGCAGATCGAGATCGAGTTGCGGCATGACGATGGTTGGGCGGTGACGATGGAGTTCATCTCCGACAGCACCGAGCAGATCTACGTGCGGCCGGCGCGGGATTCGTCGGGCGACCTGCGACATATCGACCTGCAAGCGGTGTTCGTGCCCCCGATGACCGGCATCGGCACGGATGAACCGCTGCTTCAGTGGCCCAAGATCGAGCAGCTTCTCGGCCTTGGGCGGCCGGGGGAGGTGCTGCGCAACCTGCTTGCCGACGCCAACCGCGATCAAGGGGCGTGGGAGGCGCTGCAGACGACCATCGGCAAGCTGTTCGGGTATCGGCTGCTGCCGCCCGACACCGCCGGCGCGCACATCCGCGCCGAGTACGAGATGACCAAGCAGGGGCCGCGGTTCGACGTGGCGAGCGCCGGCAGCGGCTTTCAGCAGGTGTTGATGCTGCTGGCGTTTCTCAACACTCGGCAGGGGGCGGTGGTGTTGCTGGACGAACCGGACGCCCACCTGCACGTGATCCTGCAGGATGCCATCTACCATGAGCTGAGAAGCACCGCCGCCCGGCGCGGTTCGCAGCTCATCGTCGCTACCCACTCCGAAGTGGTCATCAACGCAATCGAGCCGCGCGAACTCATGGTCACGCTCAGCGAGCCGCGCGTAGTTGCCGATACGAACGAGCGAAGTCGGCTCATTTCCTCGTTGCGCGTGCTGAGCAACGCAGACGTCACGCAGGCCCTGGACGTACGCGGAGTCCTCTATGTAGAGGACTACACCGACATCGGCATCCTGCGTGCGTGGGCGGAGACGCTTCAGCACCCGGCGTTGCGGCTACTGACCACGGAGCTGATGTGGAAGCCGATTGCGTTTCACTTGCAGCAGGGGCGGCCCGGCAGCGGAATCACCGCGCGGGAACACTTCGCCGCCCTGCGACTGGTACGCGACGACCTGCCGGGACTGGAATTGCGCGACGGTGACGCCCACCCGGCAGTCGGTGACACCCGTGTCACGGGAACCGGCTTGCAGCGGCAGCGCTGGCGGCGCTACGAGATCGAGAGTTACCTGCTTCATCCCGACGTACTCGAGCGATTCGTTGCGGCTCAGGTCGGTACGAACGTCGCCGTGCCTCACATCAAAGACATGCTCACCTGGTGGCGAAGGGAATTGCCGCCCGCGGTAGCGGAGGAACCGTTTGCCGATCATCCGTTCCTGAACCGCACCAAGGCTCGCACCGAGCTCCTGACGCCGCTGCTGGAAGCCGCCGAGATCTTCGGATTGCCGTACACGCGCTACCATGAAATCGCCGCGTTGATGCGCCCGAACGAGATCCACCCGGAAGTGAGAGAAAAGCTGGACGCGATCTGTCGGGCGTTCGGAGTGGAGCCGTGAACGCACACGAAGTACCCGAGCCGATCCTCAACTCCCCGTTCGAGGAGCCCGCCGAGCACTGGTGGATCACGGAGCACGAGCCGCCGCAACGGCGAGCGGGCCGGCGCCCGGCCATGTACTACTACCGACCGCCGCAACGCGCGACCTCGTCCGAACAGCAGGGGGTGGGGACGGCCATCGGGTTGAAGCTGGTGCACCGGATTCGCGCCCAGCTCGCCGCATGGCGACCGCTGGCGTTGCGTGGCGAGGGCGGCGTGACCCGTACCACCATGGAGTTGCTGCGCTACTGGCGCCGCGAAGGGCGCAAACAGCGCCTGTTCTTTGCCCAGCTCGAAGCCGCCGAAACGGTAATTTTTCTCAGCGAGGCACGTGCGGACTTCCTGCAGGGGATCGACGTGCCGCTCGACGAACCGGGTTCGGAGGCGCAGGCGAACAGATTCCGTGCCTTCCGGCGCTACGCCTGCAAGATGGCGACGGGCACTGGAAAAACCACCGTCATGGGCATGCTGGCCGCCTGGAGCATCCTCAACAAGGTCGCCGCCCGTGGCGATCGCCGTTACTCGGATACCGTGCTGGTGGTGTGTCCGAACGTTACGATTCGCAATCGGCTGGAAGAACTCAAGCCGCAGGGAGGCGAGGCCAGCCTTTACCGCACGCGAGATCTGGTGCCGCCGCACCTCATGTCTTCGCTGGCGCAGGGCAGCGTGCTGGTCATGAACTGGCACGTGTTCGAGCCGAAGAGCGCGCACGCCGCCGGCCAGTCGGGCCGGGTGATCCGCGCCGGGCAGGAGATCCGCACGCGCGAGACGATCCGCATCGGCGCGAAGTCGACCACCATCCGCGGGACGCGCTATCTGACGCCGGATGATCTGCAACGGCAGGTGGATCTGGGACTGATTACGGTCCTCGGCGAACGACGCGAGCGGCAAGGGAACCTCAAGTCGGTCACCGTAGAGTCGGTTCGCTACGTGGAGAGTGACGGCAAACTGGTCGACCGGGTGCTCGCGCGCGAAGTGGGAGGCAAGGGAAACATCCTCCTGATGAACGACGAAGCGCATCACGCCTACCGGATTCGCCACGCGGAGCCGGACGCCGACGAGGAGGATCTGTTCGGAGATACCGAGCAGAGCGAGGAGTTCTTTCGCGAGGCGACGGTGTGGATCGACGGCCTGGACCGCATCCACAAGCTGCGCGGCATCAACCGCTGCGTCGACCTGTCCGCGACCCCCTACTACCTGGGACGGGTCGGACAGGACGCGAATCGACCGTTCCCCTGGGTGGTCAGTGATTTCGGACTGGTGGACGCCATCGAGTCGGGGCTCGTGAAGATACCGCAGCTCGCGGTACGCGACACCAGCGGCGCCGCGATCCCCGGCTACTTCAACATCTGGCGGTGGATTCTGCCGCAGCTTACCCCCGCGGAACGAGGCGGGCGCCGGGGCAGCGCCAAGCCGGAGGCGATTCTCAAGCATGCGCACGTTCCGATCGCGATGCTCGGCGGATTGTGGGAGCTGCTGCGGGCTGAATGGGGCCGGCGTGACGAATCGGACCGTCCGCCGGTGTTCATCATCGTGTGCAAGAACACGGCACTCGCCAAGGTGATCCATCGCTGGCTGGGCCATGACGAGGCGCCGGTCGGGATTCCGCCGGCACGTCTCGATGGACTGCGCAACACCGATGGAGACAACTACACGATTCGCGTCGACTCCAAGGTGGTGCAGGAGTCGGACGGTGGCGAGGCGCGGTCGGACGCGGACCGCTGGATGCGCCTGACGCTCGATACGATCGGCAAGACGGCGTGGCCGCAGGACGCGCAGGGGCGTTCCCTCTATCCCGAGGGCTTCGCGGCCCTCGCCGCCAAACTCGGCAAGCCACTGCATCCACCGGGGCGGGACGTGCGGTGCATCGTCAGCGTCGGCATGC
>CAYFXT010000246.1:0-4530 GCA_964346995.1 uncultured Spirochaetaceae bacterium
GGGTCATAATGACCCAATAGACGCGGCTAATTCCGTGCCAACCTGCCCCGAAACGGCAAAATGAGAATTGCTGCATGCAGGTGGGAGAAGGTGTGGGAATAGACGGGAAGGTGTAACGTAGGGAGCTCTCGCCGGACCTACAGAGCTCGACTCGCCGTCCTCATCCGGTCGCCGGGAAAGTGCGAGTATGCGTGCACAGGGTAAACTTCTGTGGCCGCTTCAGTGAGCGGCCCTCGTATTGTCCATTGGCACAATCCCCCCTCAGGTCACGTTCCGTTCTGCAAAGGTAAGCTTCTCCGATGGGAGAGAGGTCCGGCGAAGCACCCCTACCTGTCAGCGATGTTACCATACCGGCTTCATGCCTGGCAAGGTGGCGCATTGCCTCATCCAAACATCCAGCGGCGGCGCCAGCGCCGGGAGCCAGTCGGCTACTCCATGATCAGCACGCTGCGCGCCACGTCGCCCTGTGCCAGCGATTCGAACGCGTAATTGACCTGATCGAGCGGCAGCCGCCGGCTGACCAGTTCGTCGAGCATCAGCTTGCCGTCGCGGTACAGGGCGAGGATGCGCAGAAAGTCGACGTGGGTGCGGGCGCTGCCGTAGAACGAGCCGATCACCGTGCGCTCGAAGAACAGGTCGCGCGCGTCGAACTGCACCGGCGTGTTCAGCGGTGCGTGCCCCACCCAGACGGTAACGCCGCGCCGCCGCGTGCAGCGCACGCTCTGCAGGTAGGGATCGGAGGCGACGCCGATCGCTTCGAAGGCGTAGTGCACGCCGGCACCGCCGGTCAGCGACCGGATCGCCTCCACCGGATCGACCTGTGCGGCATTGACGGTGTGGGTGGCGCCGAAGCGGCGGCCCAGATCCAGTTTGTTGTCGCGCAGGTCGACGGCGATTATCATCTCGGCGCCCGCCACCCGAGCGCCCTGGATGCAGTTCAGCCCCACGCCGCCGCAACCGAACACCGCCACGCTGCTGCCCGCGCGCACCCGCGCCGTATTGACCGCGGCCCCGAAGCCGGTCATCACCCCGCAGCCGATCAGCGCCGCCTGGGCGAAGGGAATTTCCTTGGGCATTACCACGGGGGCAACCTCCGGCACCACCGTGTGGGTGGCGAAGGTGCCGGTGTCGGTGAAGCGGTGCAGCGGCTCGCCGCCCACGCTGCCGCGCTGGCCGGTCGACGGCGGAGCCACGCACAGGTTGGGCCAGCCGTGCTGGCACATTTCGCAGATCCCGCAGTTGGTGCGCCAGGCCAGGATTACGTGGTCGCCCGGCGTCACCGAGGTGACGTTGGCGCCGACCTCCTCCACGACGCCGGCGCCTTCGTGGCCGAGCACCAGGGGCAGCGAATATTCGCCCCAGTCGCCCTTGAGCGCGTGCCAGTCGGAGTGACACACCCCGCTGGCCTTGATGTTCACCAGCACCTCACCGGCGCGCGGCGCGCCGAGGTCGACCTCTTCGATGGTCAACTCCCGGCTGAACCCATGCATGATCGCTGCTCTCATCGCTTCGCTCCCGTACCGAAACCATGCCACACTCGGATCGTACCCGCCATACCCTCGGTCCACGCAGCCCCGGCAGCACAGGAAGTGCAGAGAGGTGCGTTACGAAGGATCGTCGTCTCCCGACGCGCTCCGCAGCCGCGCCTGTACTGCCTTCATTCCGCGCGCGGCGGCGCGCCGTGGGACCAGGAGAAACCGAGCGGGGGACGTGGTCCGCGTGCTCAGGTAGGCCGGCGTCGTGGAATGCTTGCCCGCTTGCCCGGACCGGGCAAGCGGGCAAGCGGATCGTAGCTGGACGCGTCGCAGATGCGTGTCCGGCCGCGGAGGCGGTGCAAATCGACGGCGAGATCCGGTGCCGCACGCGCTCCCTCAGGCGGACACGGCGGCGATGCGATGCATGGCGCGCACGTCGATGGGGGCGGGTGTTCCGGCCGGCGCCGGCCGGGCGCGGAGCAACTGCACGCTGAACAGCCGCCGCGGGTCGGTCCATATCGCCACCACGTCGAAGCCCGCCACCGCCGCCAGCAGCGCGAAGCCGTCCAGCGTGAACTTGTAGGAAACCTCGGTGAGGATCGTCTCACCGGCGGCGAACCGGAACCGTTCGCCCGCTACCGCCACCACCTGCTCCGTCCCGCTGACCAGGTGCATCTCGATGCGTCCGCGCGCCTGGTCGTAGCACGACCGGTGCGTGAAGGACCCCTCGTCGAAGGTGCCCTCCAGGATGCGGTTGAGGTGGCTCAGCACGTTGAGATTGAACGCCGCCGTCACCCCGTGCGGATCGTCGTAGGCCGCCTCCAGCACCGCGCGGTCTTTCTGCAGATCTACGCCGATCAGCAGGCAGCCACCCGGCCCGACGGTGCGCGCGACGCCGTGCAGGAACGGCACCGCCTCATCCATGTTGAAGTTGCCGATGGTGGAGCCGGGGAAGTAGGCCACTCGGGGACCGCGTGCGGCCGCGGCCGGCAGGGGCAGGTGGCCGTTGTAATCGGCGCACAGCGGCGCCACCTCCAGGGTGGGGTACCGGTCGCGGACGCCGGCCGCGGCCGCTTCGAGCTGAGCACGGCTCACGTCGATCGGCACGTACGCCACCGGAGCGAACAGATGATCGAGCAGTGCACGGGTCTTGGTGCTGCTGCCGCTGCCGTACTCGATGAGCACGCAGCCGGAGCCGATGAGCCGCCCCATTTCCGGCGCCGAAGCGGTCATGATGGCGCGCTCGGTGCGCGTGGGGTAGTACTCCTCCAGACCGGTGATGCGCTCGAACAACTCCGAGCCGCGCTCATCGTAGAGCAGCCGGCATGGCAGCCACTTCTGCTCCTGGCGCAGCCCGGCGAGGACCTGCATGCGCAGTTCGTCGAGCTGCGGGGTGGTCGCTTGTCCGGTGGTGGCCGCCCCGTTCACGGCCTTCAACCTTCGTCCGCCAGGCGTATCCCGGTGAACTGCCAGCGCTTGTCGGGCGGAAAGAAGTTCCGGTAGGTGGCGCGGATGTGGGTGCGTGCGGTGGCGCACGAGCCGCCGCGCAGCACGAACTGATTGCACATGAACTTGCCGTTGTACTCGCCGAGCGCGCCGGACGCCGGCCGATAACCGGGAAACGGAGCGTAGTCGCTGGATGTCCACTCCCACACGTCCCCGTAGAGCTGCCGCACGCCGGCGCCGGGCGGGCAGGGCCGCGGATGGAACGCCAGATCCTCGACGAAGTTGGCCACCGCGGTCGCCGGCGACACCTCCGCCACTGCGGCCGCTTCCCACTCGAACTCGGTCGGCAGGCGCGCACCGGCCCAGCGCGCGTACGCGTCGGCCTCGAAGTAGCTCACGTGCACCACCGGCTCGGCGGGCGCCACCGGGCGCAGTCCGCTCAACGTCACCTGCTGCCAGTCGTCGCCGTGACGACTCCAGTACAGCGGCGCCTCCCAACGCTCGCGGTTGACCGCGTCCCAGCCGTCGGACAGCCACAGCTCGGGCCGCCGGTAGCCGCCGTCAGCCATGAAGCGGAGGTACTCGGCGTTGGTCACCAGCCGGTCCGCCAGCCGGTAGGGCTGCAGAAACCGCTGGTGCCGGGGACCCTCGTTGTCGTAGGCGAACCCCCGCCCGTGGCGTCCGAACCACTGCAGGCCGCCGTCGTATGCCACCCAGTGCGACGGCGCGGGCGCGGCGGCCGGCAGCGCCCCGTTGCCGGCGCCGGCGGCCGCCGGCTGGTACACCGGATGCAGCGGGTTGATGGCGAACACGTGCTTGAAGTCGGTGACCATCAACTCCTGGTGCTGCTGCTCATGGTGCACGCCGATCGCTACCACCGGCGCCAGTCGCTCGGCGTCGGGCAGGTTGGCGAGCAGTGCCGTCATGTGCCGGTCGACGTGGCGGCGATAGGCCAGCACCTCGGCCACGGTGGGCCGGGCCAGCAGGCCGCGTCGCGGGCGTGGGTGCCGTTCCCCCACGGCGTTGTAGTAGGAGTTGAAGACGAAGTTGAAGCGCGCGTGGAACGGCTCGTAGCCGGCCAGCTCCGGCATCAACAGAAAGGTCTCGAAGAACCAGCTCACGTGCCCGAGATGCCACTTGGTGGGGCTGACGTCGTCCATGGACTGGACCACATAGTCCTCGGTAGCCAGCGGCCGGCACAGCTCCTCGCTGAACGCACGCACGCGGTGGTAGTCCGCGAGCAGCGCATCGGCGGCCGAAGGGCGGGAAGGGTGCGAGCGTGTCACCACCCCGGTCATGTCGTCCTGCACGGCGCGATCATATTGTGGATCGCGGCGCCGGTCGAGCTTCCCCCATGGACGATTGCGAGAGGAACCATGCGCGCCTTGTCGGCGGTGGAGCAGGTCGCCCCGGACATGCTCCGGAGTCTCCTGGGCGGGCTGGTTCGGGCTCGGTCTCTCCCGTAGAGGACCGCCTTGCCCCGTCCCGGTCCGGAAGGCCGGCCTTGCGGTCGCGATTGCCACCGTCGTTCAGCCCGCTGCGCTGCTAATGCATCGTTGAGCCGCCAGACAGGTTGAGGGCCTGACCGGTCATGCCGCGGGCGTCGTCG
>CAYFXT010000247.1:0-4494 GCA_964346995.1 uncultured Spirochaetaceae bacterium
CAGGTCGGCCCGCTATGGTCGTCGGCTACATCGGTCCTGCGCCAATCGTCGGACGGTATGCCGCTTCCAGCTATGATCACCGTTCGACGTCATCCGCGCGAATGCCGCGTCCGCTCGCGCGAAAACTCCCGGGCAACCAACCGTAATCAAGTTTCGTCGAGTCCAGCGAAACACTACGATGTCCGACAGCGGCTGAACAGCAAGGACCTGACGTTACCGGCGGCGTTCTTCATGCCGAACGGAGGCGGCACCACCAGAGACGACTCCGACGCGTCATCCTGACGTGGGCAACGTTGCGGAGAACGTGTCGCGCACGTTGACTGAACAGCCGTGCAGCACCACCGAGTCGGCCTGCTGCCCCGGCTGGAACACGCCATGCTCACGGTACTTTCCAGCCGCAAGAACGAGCACGGTCACCGTCTCGTCGATAGGATTGACGATCCAGTATTCGGGGATGCCAGCCGCCGCGTAGTCGTCCCGTTTCTCGACCAGGTCCCGGTCCGGGTCGTCGGGACTGACGACCTCCATAACCAGATCAGCGCCCAGCCAGTAGTCGTCGCGACAGCGCGGATCCCCGGCGTCACGCACCAACAGCAGATCCGGCTCGCGGAACCTGCCGTCGCGAATCCGCAGACGTAGCGGCGCAAAGAATACGTTCCCGCCGATGTCACGAACGAACGGGAGCAACGCCAGAAACAGGGATCGCAAGACCGCCTGATGTCTCTGTGTGGGCATGGGCAGAATCTCAAGGCATCCGTCGGTGAATTCGATGAGCCAGTTGCTGTGGCTGGACAGCTTCAAGTACTGCGCCTCGGTCCAGGACCCCTGCAGTACGGACAGGTCGGCTACCGATGCGGGATCCGGCGTAACGAGGCGCAGTCCGTCCTTGGGGGGAGAGGTGACCATCACGTCCATACGTTCGCCAGTTTCGGATTGGTGGCGATCTCTGTCAACAATCAGGCTCCTCGCTCCTCGCGTAAGCCTCGATCGTGCCGTCGCCGGACCGCGGGTCTTCGACTCCTGACCATTTACGCGCGGCCGTGCTCAGCGCGCGGTTCGGACACCGGTGGTCTGCAACTCAAGCGACCGGACCGTCGCAGCGCCGCAACCCCTGGTGGCGCAACCCGTGGACACGGGAAACCCGAATCGGCGTCAGTGCGATCCCGCCGCGGCGCCGGCAGTGGCGCCCGCCGATACGGCGGCGATCATGGCCGCGTGCGGCACATCGAGAAGCGCCTTGAGCGCCGCCCGCGCGGCCAGGTCGCCGGCGTTGCTCTCGCCGGCGACCTCCACGTCAGCGGCCAACTCGACGCCTGCGGCCAGCGTAAACGCCACCGCCTTGTCCGGGCGCGGCTTGACGGCTCGGAGACGGTCTCGATTGCGCAATACGCGGTCGACCACTTCGCCGGGCCGGCCCTGCGTGAGCGCCAGCAGGGCGATCTCGTCGTAGCGGCTCGCGCCGATCCGCTCATCAGCGGCCTTGAGTCGTTCGGCAATGGCGCAGAACCGCTGCACGCCGGTATCGGTGCCACGTGGGTCGACAGCCAGCAGGTGCGACACGAGTTGCAACTGGTTGCCGCGCCGGAAGCCGGCGTCGTCCAGGCTCGTGTAGGCGCGCTCCACATCCGCGGCGAGAACATCAACCGGCACGTCGCGGGCGGCATGCAGCGCCGCCGCTGGCAGGTCGCTGGAGCTGGTCAGCCAGCGATGCTCCTTGCGCCAGCGAAGGTAGATCGTTGCCAACCGTTCGATGTCCCGCGGCGGGACCGGACCCGCCTCATGGTGCAGCGCCAGCAACAGCGCCGCCAACGTGGCACCGGTGCCGCGACTCGGGATCTTGTGTACCTTGAAAGCATCGCGGAGCTTGAACACGCACGCATGGATCGCCGTCGGGTCCTGGCTGCGGCGCAGAATCATCGCCGCCACCACGTAGCGGATCTCCGACTTCAACGGGCTGGTCCAGCGCGCCCGCTTGCGCAGCTCGGTCGCCACCTGCTCCAGGCGGTCGTAGCCGCTGGTCGTTGCCGCCGCACCGAGGCTCAGCGCCACGAACCGGAACGTCACCGAGTTCACCGACCACCGCTTGCGCGCACGCAGCCGCTCGAACGTCCTCAGGTAGCCCTCAACAGGATCGCCAGCCAAGCTCATGGCCCCAAGCATAGGCCGATTGCTCCTGGGAGAACCAGCCCGTGAGCCCGCCCGGGCTGCCAGGAGTGTGCTACGCTGCGATCATGAACAGCGCCGCGCATCTACTGGATCGCCGCACCATCTTCCGCCACGACCGCGACCACCCCTGGAATGGGTGCGGCACCATCACCACCGACGGGGCGGTCATCCTGGCTTCCTGGTACACCGGCGGATACCGCGAGCCGCATCCGGACAACCACGTCGTGCTGAGCCGCTCGTTCGACGGTGGAACGACCTGGGAACCGCCCACCATGGTCTCCGATCCTCCCGGCGACCTGCGCGCCGGCGACCCGATGGCCTGGCGCGACGACCGCGGCATCACCCATCTGACCTACGGCCACCACGATCAGTATCAGGCTACGGGCGACTGGAGCTACTTCCACATGACCTGCGCCGATCTCGCCGCCGACCGGCTGGAGTGGTCGCCGCCGGCGCGGGTGCTGCCGGACGGGCCCGACTTCATGCTCAACAACAAGACGATCGCGCTGGCCGACGGCTTCCATCTCGCTCCCGTCGCCATCCGCACCGGACCACGTCGGCTCAACCCCTATCACGAGGGGTTCACCCAGGCCGGGGCTCTGCTCACCCGCGATCGGGGGGCGAGTTGGCAGCTCGTCGGACGCACGCCGCACATGACCCGCAGCGGCTACGGGCCGCCCGACGTCACGCTCTGGGAACCCGCCGTGATCGCCAACGACGACGGCACGCTGCGCTTCTTCATCCGCAACAGTTGGGGCCTGATCCATTCCGCGCAGTCGACCGACGGCGGCGTGAGCTGGAGCGAGTGGCAGCCGACCAACATGCCCAATCCCTCCTCCCGCTGCCACGTCCGCGCATTGCCCGGTGGCCCGGTAATCGCTCTCAACAATCCCAACGCCGTGATGGAATCGCTGCCTGGACGGGCGCAGCGCAGCCCGCTCGCCCTGCACGTCTCCTACAACGGCGGCGACGACTTCTCACGCATAGTGATTCTCGATCCGCGAGTCGGAATGTATCCCGATGCCGAGCTCGACCCGGACGGCCATACCCTGCACATCCTCTATGAAGATCGGGTGGACGTGTTCTACGCCGCGCTCGATCTGAACGCGGTGCTGTAGCACGCGGCGGCGGGGTCACCACGGATTGAATAATCAGTCTTCGCCGAAACTACATCCGCAACACGTCGTAGCCGCGGCATGCTCGACCGGATCGGGTAGGGTCGCGCAACGCCGCTGTGGCATACTCGCAGGTGTGAAGACCATCCTGGTAACGGGCGGTACCGACGGCATCGGGCGGGCGACGGCGCGGGCGCTGGCCGAGCGCGGTTGCACGGTGATCGTGCATGGCCGCAATGGGAAGCGCGCAGGCGCCGCAGCCCGCGCACTGTCCGACGCCACCGGCAACCGGCACGTGACGGCGGTGGCCGCGGACTTCGGCTCGCTGGCTGAGGTACGGGGGATGGCGGATCAGATCGTGAACACCTGCTCGCGCCTCGACGTGCTGATCAACAACGCCGGCATCGCCGTGCGCGGCCGCCGCACGACGACCGACGGCTACGAGAGCACGTTCGCGGTGAACCACTTGGCGCCATTCCTGCTGACCAACTTGCTCATCGACCGGCTCCGGGCAAGCGCGCCGGCGCGCATCGTCAACGTCAGTTCCGGGGTCCATATCAGCGGGCGCATCGACTTCGACGACTTGCAGATGGAGCGTGGTTTCGACGGCTGGGGAGCGTACTGCAACTCCAAACTCGCCAACGCACTGTTCACCTGCGAGCTGGCGCGCCGCCTCGATCGGGGCGAGGTCACGGCCAACTTCCTGCACCCCGGCGTGATCGACACCAAGCTGTTGCACGTGAACTTCGGCGGCGGCAGTCCGGTGGACGTCGGCGCCCGCACGCCGGTGCATCTGGCGCTGGCGCCGGAGGTGGCCGGCGTAACCGGGGTCTACTTCGTCAACCAGCGCCAAGCGCGTGCCTCGTCCACGGCCGGCGACCGCCGCCTGGCCGCCGAGCTGTGGCACGTCAGCGCATCCCTCACCGGGCTCGCTTAGCAGCAATACTGTTGCTTTTAGCCCTATACCGGCACCAAATGCAACAGTATTGCGCTTGGCAGGGGCTTCGGGGGGCAGTCCGGTTCCTCAACTGCGATCTCGCAATCGAGAGCCCCACGAGAAGCAGGTCGGCCGTCCCCGGCGGTGCGTCCGTCGGCGCCGGCGCCGCCACGTTCATCGCCACACCTTCGAGGTATGAGCAACGCCAGCCGACCGTCAACGACGAAACCGATGGCGGTGGCTCGGATCAGCCAGCGGCGGATCGAGGACCGCACG
>CAYFXT010000248.1:0-4475 GCA_964346995.1 uncultured Spirochaetaceae bacterium
GCGGTGGCAATCCCGATCGGCATCTACTCAGCCACCCATCAGTACTCGCTCGGCGACTACGGGTTCACCGTGGTGGGATTCATCGGCCTGGCGACCCCCAACTTCCTGCTCGCCCTGATTCTGATGTACCTGTTGCTGACCCTGGCCGGGGTCAGCCCGGGGGGACTGTTTTCCGCCGAGTTCGAGCACGCTCCGTGGAGCTTCGCCAAGTTCCTCAACGGGCTCGGGCACCTGCCGCTGCCGATCATCGTGATCGGGATGGCCGGCACCGCGGCGATCATCCGGGTGATGCGCGGCACCCTGCTCGACGAGCTGCGCAAGCAGTACGTGATTACCGCCCGCGCCAAGGGCGTGTCGGAAGCCGCCCTCACCTTCAAGTATCCGGTGCGCGTGGCCCTCAACCCGATCATCAGCACCGTGGGCTGGCTGCTGCCGGAAATCGTCTCCGGCAGCACCATCGTCGCCATCGTGCTCAGCCTGCCCACCGTAGCGCCCCTGTTGTTCAGTGCTCTGATCCAGGAGGACATGTTCCTGGCCGGCAGCACGCTGATGGTGCTGGCCGCGCTGACCATCATCGGCACGCTCATCTCCGATCTGCTGCTGGTGATCACCGACCCGCGGATCCGATTCGAACGCGTGTGAGCCGCGCATGAGCACGGTCACCGTGACGCGCCCGGAGAGCGCCGCCGAGGAGCGTTACTACCTCGCCACCCAATGGCAGCTCATACGGCGCCGTTTCGTTGCCCACCGCCTTGCCCTGCTGGGCAGCGTCGTGCTGATCGTGCTTTACGCGGGAGCGCTGTTCGCGGAGTTCCTGGCCCCCTACGACGGCTTCCGCCGCTTCGCCGACTATCAGCTTGTGGCACCGCAACGGGTGCGCTTCATCCATGACGGTAAACCAGGACTGCCGTTCGTGTACGGCCTGCACCGGGAACGCCATCCCGAGACCCTGCGCTGGCAGTTCGCCATCGACCGCGACACCCGCCACCCGCTTGCGCTGTTCGTACGTGGCGATAGCTACCGGCTGTTCGGCCTCATCGCCGCCGACATCCACCTGTTCGGCGTCCGGCAGGAGGACGGCTTCGTCTTTCTGTTCGGGACCGACAACCTGGGCCGCGACCTGTTCTCCCGCAACGTGTACGCCGCGCGCATCTCGCTGAGCATAGGGCTGGTCGGCGTGGCGATGAGCTTCGTGCTCGGCTGCCTGCTCGGCGGCATCTCCGGCTACTACGGCGGCGCCCTGGACACCTTCATCCAACGCCTGATCGAGTTCCTGATCTCCATCCCCTCGATCCCGCTGTGGATGGCGCTGGCGGCGGCGCTGCCCAACGACTGGCCGCCGCTGCGGGTCTACTTCGGCATCACCGTGATCCTCTCGGTGGTAGGCTGGACCGGATTGGCTCGGGTGGTGCGCGGCAAACTGCTGGAACTGCGCGAAGCCGACTTCGTGATGGCGGCACGCATCGCCGGTGTCGTCGAACGCCACATCATCGCGCGCCACCTGCTGCCGTCGTTCATGAGCTATCTGGTCGTCAGCCTCACCTTGAGCATCCCCGGCATGATTCTCGCCGAGACCGCGCTCAGCTTCCTCGGCGTGGGTATCCAGCCCCCCGCCATCAGTTGGGGCGCCCTGCTGCAGGGGGCCCAGAACGTGCGCACCGTGGCCCTGGCCCCGTGGCTGTTCATCCCCGGCGGGTTCATCGTCATCACCGTGCTGTCCTTCAACTTCGTCGGCGACGGCCTGCGCGACGCCGCCGACCCCTACCGATAGCGTAGCGTCGCGCCGCCACGGGGACGAGCCGACCCCCGCGTGATCCCACTTACCACGTGGCGGGAATGCAGCAGGCAGCGGTAAGGCGGTTGACAAGCAGCGTGCCGCGACCGACGATTCCAACCGACATCTACAAGGCTCCACAAGGAGGAGACATGATCAAGAGACAGTTGATCCCGACCCTCGCAGTACTACTCGGCTGTTCGCTGCTGGCGTTCGCCGGTGGTACCGAGGAGGGTACGAGCGACGAGCGGATGGCCGCCGAGCGCACCGGCAAGTATGGTGAGGCGCCAATGCTGGCCGCCCTGGTCGCAGCCGGCGAACTGCCGCCGGTGGACGAGCGGCTGCCGGTGAATCCGTCGGTACGCACCCCGCTGGAGGAAGTGGGCACGTATGGCGGCACGGTGCGTGTGTTCGCCATCGACAACTGGCCCTGGCAGGACATGACCGAAAGCGTCGAACGCGGCCCCTACATGCTCAAGGGGGTCGATGGACAGATCCTTCCCGACGTGGCCGAAGCAGTCCAAATGGCCGACGACGACACTTCCGTGACGATCACCCTGCGCGAAGGCCACAAGTGGTCCGACGGCCACCCGGTGACCGCCGACGACGTGGTGTTCCAGTTCGTGGCCATGCACCTCCACCCCGAGATCGTGACCTACAAGACCAGCCCGTTCGTCACGGACGCGGTTCGGGTCGACGAGCGCACCGTGCGCCTGGAGTTCGATGCGCCGCACCCGGAGATGATGGTCAAACTGGCCACCTGGCACGGCGGTGACTGGGAGATGCTCAAGCCCAGGCACTACCTCTCCAAGTGGCACATCGATTACAACGACAATGCGAACGACGTGGCCAAGGAGGAGGGGCACGAGACCTGGCAGCAGGCGTTCACCGATCACTTCTTCTGGAAGCCGTCGACCGACATCGACCTGCCGGTGATTCAGGCGTGGCGGTTCACCGAGATCACGCCCACCGTCAGGGTATTCGAGCGCAATCCGTACTATCTGCGTGTGGACACCGCCGGCAACCAGCTCCCCTACATCGACCGCATCGTCTCCACCGTGGTCGAAAAGGAAGTGTACAACCTCAAGATCATCGGCGGCGAGGCCGACTTGGCCTATGGCAGCACCAGCCTGGAAAACTTCGCGCTCTACAAGGAGAACGAGGAGCAGGGCGACTACCGGGTGACGCTGATTCCGGGGCTATCGGCCTCCGACGTGGCGGTGGTCCTGAACCAGAACCACCTGGATCCCTGGAAGGCGGAGTTGTACCAGGACGTGCGCTTCCGGCGCGCCCTGTCGCTGGCCATCAACCGCGACGAGGTGAACGAGCAGGTGTTCTTCGGATTGGCCACCACGCGGCAGGCGGCTCCTCCGTCCGTGCACAGCTACTACAAGGAAGAATGGGGCAACGCCTGGGCAGACTACGATCCCGACCAGGCCAACGCCCTGCTCGACGAGATCGGCATGACCGAGCGCACGCGTGACGGATTCCGGCTCGCGCCGGGCGGCGAGGAACTGCAGGTTCTGATCGAGTACGCCGAGGGTACGTCCGTTCCGGCGATGGAGCTGATCAAGGAGTACTGGGAGGCGGTCGGCGTGAAGGTTCTGCTCAAGGTGGAGACCGGCCAGTCGCGCAACGTCACACGAACGCTGAACGAGCACGATGTGCGCGCAAGCGGCATCGGCGAGGCCTCCGAGACGGGACAGTACATCACCGGCGGCGGCGAGCAGTTCACCTGCAACCGGTCGCGCGGCGTGACCAAGGACTCGCGCTGGATGCCGTGCGGCACCGACAACGGCTGGGGCTGGCAGTGGGGCAAGTGGCTGGCCGCCAACGCCGCCATCAAGGCCGGCACCCACTCGCTGGCCGACTTCGACGGCACCATGCCCGGTTGGGAGCCGCCGCAGGAGATCAAGGATCTCGACGAGTGGTCGTGGGCGATCCGCGTCACCGAGTTCGGCTCCCCCGAGTACGTCGAGCTGGCCAGCAACATCGCGCAACTGCAGGCCGACAAGCTGTGGGCGATTGGCGTGGTGGGCATGAGCCCGACCATCTACATCTCACGCAGCAACATCGGCAACGTTCCGACCAACTACGGCATCGGCGTGGAGTGGCCGATCGGCCTCAACTACTGGGGCGACCAACTCTTCTTCCGCCAGTAGCAGCCGGCGGATGCGCGGCAGGGAGGTGCGGTCCACATACCACGCCTCCCTTGCCTCACCATCTCGGGTGCCCAGCGGTGGCGTTTCTGGCGGGGAGACGCCCAGACGTCTTATTGGCAAGGTGGAAAAGGGCTATGGTTTCAGTTGAAGACGCAGCTCACGCTCCGGCCTGAGGGGCATCGAACACCGCGCTCACCTCGGCAGCGAAGCCGGCGAGCAGCGACGACGTAGCCGTGCCGTCGCGGCCATACGCACCATGCTCCACGTATGCATCGCCGTCCAGGGTGAGCACCATGATCGTCTCGTCACGCGGGTCGACGATCCAGTACCCAGTATGCCCGCCTCGGCATAGTCCGCGCGTTTCTCCACCAAGTCCCGCCCCGGGTCGTCCGGGCTGACCACCTCAACCACCAAGTCCGCGCCCAGCCAATAGCGGTCCTTGCAGCGGCGGTCGGCGCGGTCACGAAGCAACAGCAGGTCGGGCTCGCGGAACTTGCCTGCACGGATGCGCATGCGCAGCGCGGCGACCATCACGACGC
>CAYFXT010000249.1:0-4466 GCA_964346995.1 uncultured Spirochaetaceae bacterium
GGCGCGTCCGGCGCACCAGCGGATGGGTGAAGGCGATGCCGCCGGGGCGCCGCCGTGCAAAGATGTTCAACCTGATGTCGGCGCCGGTCTGCAACGAGACCTCCTCGATGATGTCCGAGATGTCCTGCAGCAGTTGGCGCACGGTGGTGCCCGACTCGCTGCGCACTTCGAACAGGAGAGCGGCGCGGGTGGCGATCGTGCTCGCCGAGGTGCCGCCGTCGATGCGTCCGAGCACAAGGGCAGTGCGCGGACGGTCGGGGGTGGGAATCTCCAGCATCCGGCTGATGATGTCGTTGAGGGTCGAGATGGCGCCGCCGGCTCCGAACCGGGTCCAGTCGTACTCCTCCGGCACCTCGCAGGCGATCTCGCCGCGGATCATGCCGATCGAGGTGTAGCTGAGCCGGCCGATCTCGACACCCTCCACGCACAGCCCGAACTGCAGCGGCAGCTTGGCGTGGTCGAGGAAGAAGCGCACGCCCTCCAGATTGCCGCGGCCCAGGCCGCGGCTGCAGGCCAATCCGAGCACGGTGGAGCGCAGGGTCAATCCGAGCCGCTCCAGCACCGTGGGCAGCGCCGCCACCACCGCCAGCCCGAGGGCGTTGTCCGCCACCGAAGGCCCGATCACCCGTTCCGGCTGCACCATTACCGTGTGGTCGATAGTGGCGGCAACCGGGGTATCGGTGTGTGCCACCAGCAGTATATTGCGGTCCGCGGCGCCCTCGTCGCCGGGCAGCACGCCGGCCACGTTGCCCACCTCGTCCATGGAGCAATCGGAATACCCCAGCTCCGCGAACCGCTCCTGCACGAACGCGGAACGCGCGTCCTCGTCGAAGGTAGGCGCCGGGATCTCGGCGATCATCGCCAGGTTGGCGAGCAGCACGTCCTGTAGTCCGTGCAGAGCCTCTGGCAGGTCGCCGATCCGCTTCACGATGCTCTCGAACCCGGTGACAGTCGCTTCGCTCACGCTGTCTGCAAGGTTATCCGGTGCGCGCCCCCTTGACCACACGCGGCATGCCCCGGTGCCGCGTCGTGCAGCCGGCCGGACGGCTGCTGCCGCCGGCGAGAGCGCCGTGCGCGGTGCTGGCGAGCAGTCAGCGACGCGAGACCCACGCCACACCGTTGCCGGTGTCCTGGCGGATGCGGTCGCTGAGCTGGCCGGTGTGGTGCTGAAGGTGGCGCAGGTTGTAGGCGAGCCGTTCCACGGGGCCGAACGGTAGCCAGGGGAAGCCTGACTCGACGTTCAGATCCAGCGCCGCGATCCGGCTACGGGCATGCTCACGGCAGAACCTCAGGAACTGGAGTATGCTCTCGCGCGAACAGGGCTCCACCTTCTGCCCAAGATCCTGGGCGCCCTTGCGATGTCCGCTCCAGGGGCTGGCCTCGTCCACGGTCTGGAACAGATAGAGATGTACGTAGAACAGCGTGTGGTAGGCGATATGCCAGAACCGGTTGACGTGGGCGGAACTATCCCAGGCGTCGGCGGGGCACGCCCGCACCGCCGCTTCCAGCATGTCGAGGCCGGCCTGGTATTGCGAATCGAAGGCCGCACGGATCGAATCTTCTACTGACACGACCTCCATGCTAAGGCCTGAAGAGCGTATCATCAAGGCGAAGGTCACGGCACCAGGACTCTCCCACGCTACCGCAATCGTGGACTATCGTTCGCCGTTCGAGCGATCGGGAACCGCTGTGCGGCACCGACGGGCTCTGGCACCCGGGTCAGCGTCGGGGGCGCTCCTCTGGCCGTTAGCATGGGATCGTCCTGCACGGCACCCACGGCGCTCCGATCCTGATTGTCTTCTCAAGCACGCGCGGCGCCGGGCGAGCGCCCGGACTCCGATGCGACCGCTGAGCAATTGAGCCGTTGGGCCGCGCAAGCTTGACCGCCGGTGTGCTCTCCACCCACGATGTCGGGCGTCATGAGCAACCATCCCCTGAGCGAGGCCACCCGTGCCCACTTCACCTACCGCGGCGCGCAACTCGATGAGATTTCGTTTCCGCTCGGCGGAATCGGCTCCGGCTCGATCGGGCTGGCCGGCAACGGCCGGCTGATCGACTGGGAGATCTTCAACCGCCCTAACAAGGGCAGCGTCAACGGATTCAGCCACTTCGCCGTGAAAGCGGAGCGCGCGGGCGAGGTAATGGACGCTCGTGTACTGCACGGCGACCTGGCCGGACCGCTGTCCGGCAGCCTGCGCTCGACCTGGTTGCACAGCTTCGGCTTCGGACCGACGCGCGCCTCCCTGGGCGGCCTGCCCCACTTCGCCGACGTGGAATTCGTCGGTACCTTTCCCGTCGCCACCCTCTCCTTCTCCGACGAGAAGTTCCCCGGCACCGTCACCCTGCGCGCCTTCAATCCCTTCATTCCCGGCAACTCCGACGACTCCAGCATTCCGGCCGCCTGCTTCGAGTTGCAGATAGCCAACCCCGGTGACGACGACCTCGACTACACCGTGGCGCTGGCGGTCACCAACCCGGCCGGGGCCGGCAAGTCGGTCAACCGCACCCGCCGCGACGGCACCGCCCAGCTTCTCACCCTGGGCACCAGCGGCATCGCGGCCGATCACCTCAGCTACGGCGACCTGACCATCGCCACCGACTGTCCCGACGTCAGCCTCCAGGAGTACTGGTTCCGCGGTGCCTGGTTCGACGACCTGACCATCTACTGGCGCGACTTCACTACCCCCGGCGGCTTCATCAACCGCAGCTACCCGGAGCCGACCACCGGCGCCGGCGGCGGGTTCGGCCGCGACGACACCGGGGTGCTGGCAGCTCGGGCCGGCGTACGAGCAGGGGAAACGAAGGCAGTGCGCTTCGTGCTGACCTGGAGCTACCCCAACTGCGCCAACTACTGGCACCCCGTGGGAGTCGAGCAGGAACAGCGCGACGCGCCGCCGCCGGCGCTCGACGTTGCCGAGTGGCGCAACTACTACGCGACCCGCTTCGCCGACTCCGCGGCCAGCGCCGGTTACTGCCTGCGCGAGTGGAATCGGCTGCAGCACGAGACGCTGACATTCCGCGACGCGCTGTACGCCAGCAGCGTGCCGCTCGCCGCGCTCGACGCCGCGGCTGCCACCCTGTCGGTGCTCAAGAGCCCCACCGTGCTGCGCCTGGAGGACGGCACCTTCTACGGCTTCGAGGGGGTGCGCGTCGACCAGGGTTGCTGCGAGGGGAGCTGCACCCACGTGTGGAACTACGCCTACGCGATGCCGTTCCTGTTCCCGGACCTGGAGCGCTCGATGCGCGACGCCGACTTCCACTACAACGTCGGCCCCGACGGCGGCATGACCTTCCGCCTGCAGTTGCCGCTCGGGCGCGATCGGCTCGACTTCCGGCCCTGCGCCGACGGCCAGTTCGGGGGCGTGATCAAAGCTTACCGGGAGTGGAAGATCAGCGGCGACTCCGAGTGGCTGCGCGGCCACTGGGAGACGATCAAGCGGAACATCTCCTTCGCCTGGGCCGCGAGCAACCCCGACCGCTGGGACGCGGATCGCGACGGCGTGCTGGAGGGGCGCCAGCACCACACTCTGGACATGGAGCTGTTCGGCCCCAACGCGTGGCTCAACGGCTTCTATCTGGCGGCCTTGGCGGCGGGAGCCGAGATGGCCGACCACTTCGGCGAGACCGACACCGCAGCCGAGTACCGGGCGCTGCTCGCGCGCGGCAAGGCCTGGACCGACAAGCACCTGTTCAACGGCGAGTACTACCAGCAGCAGATCGACCTCACCGACCGATCCATGCTCGAGGCGTTCGAGGCGAGTGACGCCAAGGAGCGCTACCGCGGTGGTCGCTCCAAGGTGTGGAACTACTGGGACGACGAGCACGGCGAGATCAAGTACCAGGTGGCGGAGGGGTGCGGGATCGATCAGGTGCTGGCGCAGTGGCACGCCAACATTTGCGGCATCGGCGAAGTGTTCGACCGCGAGCAGACGCGCTCCGCGCTGGCGGCGATCTACCGCCACAACTACAAGCGCTCGTTCCGCGAGCACTTCAACCCGGCGCGGTTGTATGCGGTGGATGACGAGGCCGGCACCATCATCTGCTCCTACCCGCGCGCGTTGCCGGTGGTGCCGCTCACCTACGCCCAGGAGAGCATGCACGGCTTCGAGTACCAAGCTGCGGGGCACATGATCCAGGAGGGGATGCTGGATGAGGGCCTGGCGCTGGTGCAGGCGGTGCGCGACCGCTACGACGGCACCAGGCGCAACCCCTGGAACGAGATCGAATGCGGCAGCAACTACGCACGCTCGATGGCCGCGTTCGCACTGCTGTTGGCCCACTCCGGGTTCGAATTCGACGCCGTGCACAACCACATGGGATTCAGTCCCAAGGTGGCGGACGCGCCGTACACCGCCTTCTGGAGCCTCGGCTCCGGCTGGGGCACCTGCACCCTCGACACGACCGAGATCCGCCTGCAGGTGGCGGCCGGCGAGCTGCGCCTGTCCAGCTTCGCCAGCGCCCGCCTG
>CAYFXT010000250.1:0-4453 GCA_964346995.1 uncultured Spirochaetaceae bacterium
GTGTACGAGTCGGACGAGTGGAAGAGTGCGATCGCACCGCAGGTGGGAGAGCTGATCGAACGCTCCACGATCGAAGTGACGCGGCTCGTGGCGACGTCGAAGTCGGTGCTCCGCTAGCGCATGGCGGCGGAGCCGAGCCAGCCGCGGGAAGCGACCGAGCCGTTCCGCCTCGGCGAGCTGGAGCTTTGGGCGTGCTCGGACGTCACGTTCGGCCTCGACGGCGGCATGATGTTCGGCACGGTGCCGCGCACGATCTGGAGCCGCTCCTATGCCGCGGACACCTGCAACCGGGTGGCGACGGCTGCGCGCTGCATGGTGGTGCGTGGCCGGGACCGCAACGGGCGCGTAGCGGTGGTGCTGGTCGATACCGGGCTCGGTGACCTTGCGGCGAGTGGCAAGTTCCGCCGCCTGTACGGGGTGACCGACTCTGCCTGGCGGCTGCTCGCGGAGCTGGCGGCCGCCGGTATCGAACCGGAGGCGGTGACGCACGTGGTGCTGACCCACCTGCACTTCGACCACGTCGGCGGCGCGGTGCGCGCCACTGCCGCCGGCGCGCGGCCCACCTTTCCGGCGGCGCGCTACCTGGTCCATGAGCAGGAGCTGGCCTATGCGAGCGCGCCCGACCGCCGCAGCCGGGCCAGCTACCTGCCGGAGACCTGGGAGCCGCTGGTCGAGGCGGGCGTCCTCGCCACGGTGGCGGGGGAGGCGGAGGTGATTCCGGGGGTCCGGTTGCGTGATGCGCCGGGCCATACCGACCACCATCAGGTGGTCACCGTCGCCGGCGGCGGCCGCACGGTACTGTTTACCGCCGATCTGTTTCCCTACGCTCTGCACCTCAAGCCGCACTACGTACCCGCGATCGATCTCGATCCGCGCGTTACCATGGCCACCCGCCATCGCTATCTGGCGCAGATCGCCGCGCAAGGGTGGTGGCTCCTGTTCGAGCACGATGCGCAGCATGCCCTGGTGCAGGTGGGAGAGGATCTGTCGGTCACACCCGTGGCGTTGTCGTGAGCGGAGTTGGTGGCGCTTCTCATCGCAACGCCATCAAGCACCACACCGCACCACGGGTGTTCTTCCGTGGACTGTCCGGCGGCGGTCGGTGGTTGTATACGCGGGACAGCCGGTCGCACCCGGGCTCGGCGCAACGCCCGCGCTCACCAGGGTCGGTGGTTGTATACGCCGGAACAGCTCTGGTGCGATCAGGGGTGTTCGATGAGCAGGGCGATGCCCATGCCGCCGCCGATGCACAGGGCGGCGACAGCGCGGCGGACCTTGCGGCCGCGCATCTCGTGTAGCAGGGTGACGGCGATGCGGGTGCCGCTGGCGCCGAGCGGATGGCCCATGGCGATGGCGCCGCCGTTGACGTTGACCCGTGACTCGTCCCACCGCAGCTCGCGCCCCACGGCCAGCACCTGACCGGCGAACGCCTCGTTGACCTCGATCAGATCGATGTCGGGCAGCGTAAGTCCGGTTTTCGCCAGGAGCTTGCGGATGGCGAACGCCGGACCGATGCCCATGATCGCGGGATCGACGCCGGCGCTGGCGTAGCCGGTCACCCAGGCGAGCGGCGAAGCGCCGTGCTCGGCCGCCTGCTCTTCGCTCATCACCACCACGGCCGCGCCGCCGTCGCTCAGGGTCGACGCGTTGCCGGCGGTGATGGTGCCTTCCTTCTCGAATGCGGGTCGCAGTTGGGCCAGTGCCTCGCGGCTCGTGTCCGGGCGTGGAGCCTCGTCCACGCTGAACTCGATCGGCGGCCCCTTGCGTTGCGGCACCGGCACGGACACGATTTCGTCGGCGAAGCCGTTGTCGCCCAGCGCCGCCTGATAGCGCTGCTGACTCTGCAGTGCGTAACGGTCCTGCTCGTCGCGCGGCACTTGGTACCGGCGCGCCAGGGTCTCCGCGGTGTTGCCCATATGGCAGTCCACGAAGCAGTCCCACAGCCCGTCCTGCAGCATCACGTCCACCAGTCTGCCATGCCCCATGCGCGCTCCCCAGCGGCCATCGGCGACCAGGTAGGGGGCGCGGCTCATCGACTCCATGCCGCCGGCGACGATGCAATCGGCGTCGCCGAGCATGATTGCCTGCGCGGCCAGGCTGATCGCCTTGAGGCCGGAACCGCACACCTTGTTGATCGTCATGGCCGGTACCGGGTAGGGGAGGTCCGCCTTGATCGCGGCGACGCGTGCCGGATTGGGTCCATTGCCGGCCTGGTAGACGTTGCCCATGATCACCTCGTCCACCTGATCCCTGGCCAGTCCGGCGCGCTGCAGCGCCGCGCGAATGGCCACCGAGCCGAGAAACGGCGCCGAGCAATCCCGCAGGGCGCCGCCGAACGCGCCGATCGGGGTCCGAACCGCGCTCACCAGCGCAACCCTGCGGCGCTTCATGGCATCGCTCCCGGTGGCAGGGGGCCGACATCCGGGCACCGATGGGCTGCGGATATGAGCTTCATGACGTTCCTCCCTGCGCCGCATAGCTGGCGCGTAGCACGCGGCGCATGGTCTTGTTGGACGCGGTACGCGGCAGCGCTTCCACCTGCACCAGGTCGTGGATCTTGAACAGCGGATTGAGCCGCCGCCGGATCACCTCCTGCAGGATGCGGTGCAGCTCACCAGTGGCGAACTCCTGACCCGCGAACAGGGCGACGAAGATTACCAACCGGCTCGGCCCGCCCGCGTCCGGCTGTACGGCCACGGCGGCCGTCTCCTCCACCCCGGGCACGGTGTTGAGGAGCCGTTCGATCTCGACCGAGCTGACCTTGATGCCGCTCAGGTTCATGGTGTCGTCCACGCGTCCATGGATACGGTAGCAGCCGCCGGCAAGCTGCTCGATCTGGTCGCCGTGGCGGCGCAGCGGCACCGAGCCGTCCGTCGGCGGTGCGCCGTCGAAGTAGACCGCGTGGTGGTCCTGGTTGAGCAACGAGGTGGAGAGCCCGATCGAGGGCGGGCGCAGGAATACCTCGCCGTTGGCGGCGGGCTGCCCCTCGTCGTCGAGAATCAGAAAGTCGAGCCCCAGCGACGGCGTCGTGCACACGGTGGGCGCGGCCGGCTGGATCACGGTGCCGGTAACGTAGCCACCGCCGATCTCGGTGCCGCCGCAGTACTCGATCACCGGACGGTATCCCGCCAGCGCCATCAGAAACAGATAGTCTTCCGCGTCGGACGGCTCGCCGGTGGAACTGAACGCGCGAATCGCGCGCCAGTCCAGCCCCGTCATGCACCCGGAGCGTCGCCATGCCCGCACCAGGCTGGGCACCACCCCGAGCATGGTGACTCCGGCACGCTGCACGAACTCGCCGAACTGCCGGCCCGTGGGAGCGCCGTCGAACAGCGCCATGGCAGCGCCGTTGACGAGGCTGGCGTAGATCAGCCACGGGCCCATCATCCAGCCCAGACTGGTAGGCCACGCTACCACGTCGCCGGGATGGATGTCCTGATGCAACCAACCGTCGGCCGCACACTTGACCGGCGTCGAGTGATTCCAGGGAATCGCCTTCGGCTCCCCGGTGGTCCCGGAAGAGAACAGGATGTTGGTAGGTGCGTCCGGTTCGCAGGCGACCGGCGAGAACGCGGCGTCGTCGCTGAGAAATGCCTCCCAACTCAGGTCCCCCGAACGCCTGACCGCCGCTGGATGCCCGCCGCTCCCGAAGATGATCGCCGCCGGTGCGTCCGCTTCGATCACCTTGGCGTACAGAGGCAGAGCCTTGCCGCCGCGCAGCATCTCATCCTGGGTGAAGATCGCCTTGGCGCCGGTGATGCGCAGCCGGACGCGGATCTCGTCGGGGGCAAAGCTGTCGGCGATGCCTACCGCCGTGCAGCCGGCGAGTACGATGCCCAGGTAGATCGCGACCGACTCCGCCGTCATCGGCAGGTAGATGGCGAGCGCATCGCCGGCGCGGTATCCGGCCGCGTGCAGTCCGTTGGCGACCCGGCCGGCAAGGGCGCGCAGCTCGGCACGGCTCAGGGTCGCCAGGCATCCGCCCTCCGCCTGATGGATGATCGCCGGTGCCTCCGGTGGCGCGCCGAAGCAGCTCTCGGCGATGTTGATCCGGGCACCGGCGAACCAGCGCGGCACGCGCAGGTCATCCAGATCGGCGATGGCGGTATAGGGCTGCGCGAACCGGATCCGCAGCCGCTCTACCATCGTGCGCCAGAACTCCAGGCGGTGGGCGACCGACCACTCGAACAACTCCTCGTAGGTGGCACAGCCGCGGGCCCGCATCAGCGCGTACAGGTTGGTTGCGTGGATCTCCGGTACCGCCGGCAGCCAGGCGGGCGGCGGTCCGGCCGCCGCATCGCGGTCGCGGTAGATGCGCTCGTAGAGGAGGCGGTGCGCCACGAACGGGATCTCGGGCGTGAGCCACGAGCGCGACAGCTCGCTCCAGCAGTGTTCCGCCGCGGTCCGGTCGCCGGACGGGGACCCGCCGGCGAGCAGATCGTTGGCGCGGGCC
>CAYFXT010000251.1:0-4437 GCA_964346995.1 uncultured Spirochaetaceae bacterium
GGCGATAGCGGCCGCTCGGTTCTGACTGGGACGCGACGGGCCGCGGGCGGGGCACGGCGACGGCACGTGCCGCGCCGGCCCTGCCCGCGGCCGCCATATGAGATGAGGAGCCTTACCACGATGCAGGGGGAATTCGATCCGCGGCGCCGCGAGCTGGCCGCCGACCCGCACCGGCCGGCGTACCACTACCTGGCGCCGGCCAACTGGATGAACGACCCGAACGGCACACTGTTCTGGTGCGGTCGCTACCACCTGTTCTACCAGTACAACCCCTACGGCGCGTACCACGGCGGCGACAGCGGCACCATGCATTGGGGCCACGCCGTAAGCGATGACCTGGTGCACTGGCGCGATCTGCCGATAGCGCTGGCCCCCGAGCCCGGCTCACCGGATCGGGACGGCTGCTACAGCGGCGCCGCGTTCATCGATCGCGGCGGCGTTCCCACGGCCATCTACCACGGCGTGGCACCCGGCCTGGAGGGAGGGATCTGCCTCGCCAGCAGCGACGACGAGCTGCTGGAGCGCTGGACCAAGCATCCCGCCAACCCGGTGATACCGAACCCGACGGCCGAGGATGAGTACCAGGTGGCCGGTGCGCCCTGCGCCTGGGTAGAGGGCGACACCTGCTACGCCATCACCGGCGGCACCACGCCGCCGCGGGTGCGTCCGCCGATCACCCCCGGCGACTACCTGGGGCGGGCCGACAGCCGCGACGTGGCGTACCTGTTCCGGTCCCGAGACCTGGTGCACTGGGAGTACCTGCACCCGTTCTACGAGGGAGGCCGGTTCACCGAAGGCGGCGAGGACATCGGCTGCCCCGATTTCTTTCCGCTCGGCGACCGCCACGTGCTGCTATTCACCAGCCACCTGCGCGGCGCCCAGTACTACGTGGGCCGGTACGCCGACCTGCGCTTCGTGGCGCAACGGCACAAGCGTTTTACGATGGCCGAGACCGGACGGCTCGGGGTGTTCGCGGAGGGCCTCACCCTGCGCGACGAACAGGGGCGGCGGATCCTGTTCGGACGCCTGCACGAAGGGGTGTACGGCCACGTTCAGCGCGCCTGGGGCTGGGCCGGCGTCATCACCCTGCCGATGGTGCTGGCCCTGTCGGAACAGGGCCAGGTGCAAGTGGCTCCGGTGCCCGAGTTGGAGACTCTGCGGCGCGAGCATCGGGAGGTGGCGGAGCTGGATATAGCTGCCGGCGCGGACCTGCCGCTGGCAGCGGTGAATGGCGACCGGCTGGAACTGGCAGCGAGCTTCCAGTGGCAGGACGCCGAGGAGTTCGGCCTCAAGGTGCGCTGCTCGCCGGATGGCCGGGAGCAGACCCTTATCCGGGTGCGGGCGACCGACTGGGTCTCCTGTCGCGACCCGCGGCAGCCGCGCCGGCGCCAAGCGGAGCTGATCGTGGACGCCAGCCGTTCCAGCGTCAGCCCGCAGGTGGCCGATCGCGGGACGCAGCGCTGTCCCCTGGAGGTAGGCGACGACGGGAGCGTGGAGCTGCGCGTGTTCGTGGACCGCAGCGTGGTCGAGGTGTTCGCCGGCGGTGAGCACTACCTGGTGAAGCGCGTCTATCCTGCCAGCCGGGAGGCCATGGGGGTGCAGCTCTTCGCTCGCGGCGGCAACGCGAAGCTGCTCCGGCTCGATGCCTGGGAGATGGCGCCGATCTGGCCGCTGGAGACTTGATGTGAGAGACCGAACGCTGCTGATTCAGGCTGGCGCCGGAACCGTCTCTCGGGCCGGCACCGCCGCACGGCGCGGCCATGCCGGAGTCCCGGAGCCGTCCATGAAGGTGCTCGGCCTCCGGTGCCGTCACCATCAGGGTTTCGCCCCCCCAGCCCGGAGCCGTCCGTGAAGGTGCTCGGCTTCGGAGCCGTCCTGTGGGACGACATCGTCGATCCCGCGGCCCCCCCGACCGATTCGGTCGCCGGCGAGGCCAACATCGGCGGCGCGGTGTTCAACGTAGTCGTGCACCTGCAGCGTCTCGGCTATGCCGCCTCCATGCTGAGCGCCATTGGCCGGGATCCGCTTGGCGACCGCACTTGGCGCGAGCTCGGCCGGCTCGGCATCCGGCTCGACTTCATCGGGAGCGTAGATGCGCCCACCTGCCTGATCGAGGTTACCTTCGACAACGCCGGCCAACCCCACTACCGGATCCCCGACGTGGCGTCGTGGGATCGAATCGAAGCACCGGCAACCCTCGTTGCCGAAGTCGATGCAGCCGCCTTCGACGTACTGGTCTTCGGCACTCTGGAACAGCGCAGCAGCACCTCCCGGGCCACGTTCCGCAGCTTGCTGGAGGGTGCCCGCTTCGGGCAGGTGTTCCTGGACCTTACGCTGCGTGGCGACTTCTACGACCGCGATCTGCTCGACTATTCCATGCGCCGCGCCGACATCATCAAGATGAACGACCACGAGGCGCGGGTGGTAAATGAGCTGTTCGGCTTCGGGCTTCCGGATCTGCGGCAACTGCTCCCGGTCATCGCCCGCGAGTTCGACAGCGAGTTGGTGTGCATCACCCTGGGGGCCGCCGGTGCGCTCGCGGGCGGCCGCTCGCAGGTGCTGCACGCTCCGGGCTACCGCGTCGCGGTGGTGGACACCGTGGGTTGCGGCGATGCCTTCAGCGCCGGCCTGCTCTACCGCCTCGGCGCCGGGGCCTCACTCGCCGACGCCTGCGACTTCGCCAACCGGATGGGCGCGCTGATCTCGGCCAAGCTCAGCTCGATTCCGGACTACGAACTCACCGAGCTCGACCGCCTCCGTGGTTGAACGCAGCCGGCCATCTGCCGGCCGCTGTCGCGGCCAGCAGCGACAGATCGGGTGCATTCAGACGCCGCCACGGGGACGAGACGACCCGCGAATGCCCCCCGGCAGCCCCGGCCATCGACACCGCTACGGGTTGGGCGGGGAGGTGCAGATCAGGATCTCCAGGGTCTCGTTGCCAGTGTTCTCCACGCCGTGTTCGCACCACGGCGGCAAGTGGATGAAGGTGCCGGCGGACACCTCGCGCCGCTCCCCGTTGAGGGTCATGGTGCCGCGTCCGCGCATGATCACGTAGCACTCCTCGGTGTGGTGGCTGCCCGGCTCCAGCACCACGTGCGGCGGCACGTAGAACATCACCAGACCCACGCTCTGCGCCGGGGCGCGCGGATTGGAGGGATGCACCACGCGCACGCCGATCCCTTCGCAACCCGGATACTTCACTGGCAGCCCGTCCGCCGCGGTCACGACGTTCGCCGCCGGCGGCGTCGCCGGCTTGGCGACCGGCGGCTTGCCCTCGTAGCCCTTGAACATGGTGATCTTCGCCATTGGTCTTCCTCCTGAAGCTCGAGTTTCCCGGAGTCTGTCGGATTGCGACAGGCTCCGGGAGCAGGCCGGTTGGGCCGAAGCGCGCCGCAGGCGGCGGTTCGGCGCTAGAAATGGCGCAGGTAGCCGGCGGTCCAGCCGCCGTCCACCGTGAGGACACTGCCGTTCACGTAGCTCGCCTCGGGAGCCACCAGAAACAGCACCGCAGCGGCGATCTCCTCGACGCGAGCCGGCCGTCCGAGCGGGATGTGCGAGAGCAGGTCGGCGGCCTGCTCGGTGAATGCCCCGTCGGCGCCGTAGAACAGGCGCTCGGTGCCGCGCGTCAGCGTGGACCCCGGAGCCACCGCGTTGACCAGGATCCCGCGTGGACCCAGCTCCAGGGCCATGGAGCGGGTCAGGTTGATCACCCCCGCCTTGGCGGCCACGAACGGGGACTGCAGGCGCAACGGCACCAGTCCGGCGACGGAGCTGATGTTCACTACCCGCCCGCCGCCGCCAGCCTCCAGCAGCGGCACTGCGCTGCGGCTGACCACGAACACGCCGCTCAGGTCCACCTGCAGGATACGCTGCCAGTCGTCCAGAGAGAAGCGGTCGATCGGTACCCGTTCGCCGCCGCTGTTGATGCCGGCGTTGTTGACCAGGATATGCAGCCCGCCGAAGTGCGCGCCGAGTTCGTCGATGACGCCGGCCATCGCTCGGTGGTCGGTGACGTCGGCCTGCCAGCAGCGCCCGCCCACGTTGCGCGCGACCTGTTCGCCGGCGGGCCCGTCCACATCCACGATGGCGATGCGGGCGCCGTTGGCAGCCAACGCAGCCACGATGGCACGCCCGATCCCTCGCCCGCCGCCGGTTACCAGAGCTACCTGCCCTTCAAGGTCAACCCGCATGACAGGCGCGGGTGCATTCCCGCCAAGTGGTAGAAGTGGCAAGTGCGCCCACACCCGGGTCGGCTCGTCCCGTGGCGGCTCTAATGCACCGACACGGAAATGGCCCCGACCAGACCACGAGAGCCATCACCGGCACGCTCTGAGCATCCTGGAGCGGCGCTCGCAGCAGCTCTCGGGGTCGGCCAGGCGCTGCCATCACGGAGAGGCTTCGAGCTTCGGATACGCGCCGGTCAGGCGCTCGCTTCCG
>CAYFXT010000252.1:0-3267 GCA_964346995.1 uncultured Spirochaetaceae bacterium
GCCATCTGCACCGAAATATGGACGCTCTGCCAGCCACCGGCAACCACCAAAGGGGCCGTCAGCATGGGGTCGCCCTGGCCGCGGGGCGGCGCTACTGGCTATTTTCGGCGCGCCGTGATGGAATCGGCAGCCATGAAGATCACCTTCGTGGGAGCGGGCTCCACGGTGTTCGTGAAGAACATCATCGGCGACAGTCTGCTCACCGAGCCGCTGCGCGACGCCACGGTCGCGCTGTACGACATCAACCCCCAGCGGCTGCTGGAATCGAAGGCGATGCTGGACACACTGAACGGCAACGTCAACGCATCGCGCGCCACCATCGAGACCTACCTGGGAACCGACGCGCGCAAGGCGGCACTGAGCGGAGCGGACTTCGTGGTCAACGCCATCCAGGTGGGCGGTTACGAGCCGAGCACGGTGATCGACTTCGAGGTGCCGAAGAAGTATGGCCTGCGCCAGACTATCGCCGACACTCTCGGTATCGGCGGCATCTTCCGCGCTCTGCGTACGATTCCGGTGATGCTCGATGTCGCCCGCGACATGGAACAGGTGGCGCCGGACGCCTGGCTGCTCAATTACACCAACCCGATGGCAATGGTCACCGGCGCGGTGCTGCGCGAAACCGGCGTGCGCACAGTGGGGCTGTGCCACTCGGTGCAGGCGTGCGTCCCGCGACTGCTCGAAAAACTGGAGATGGAGCAGGATCCGGCCGCCACCAAGTGGCGGATCGCCGGTATCAATCACCAGGCGTGGCTGCTGGAACTGCGCGCCGCCGGCGCCGACCTCTACCCGGCGGTGAAGCAACGAGCCGCCGAGATGAATCGAGCGGCACGCAACGGCAGCGCGAAGCATACCGACATGGTGCGCTTCGAGATGATGCGCCACTTCGGTTACTACCTCACCGAGTCGTCGGAGCACAGCGCCGAGTATTTCCCCTACTGGATCAAGAGCACCCACCCGGAGCTGATCGAGGAGTTCAACATCCCACTCGACGAGTATCCGCGCCGCTGCATCCGGCAGATCGAGCGCTGGCGCACGCAGAGCGCCACCATGGTCGGCAATCCCGACCTCGGCCACGAGCGCTCGGTGGAGTATGGTTCGCGCATCATGGAGGCGATCGTCACCGACATCCCGTACCGTATTCATGGAAACGTGCTCAACGACGCCCTGATCGGCAACCTGCCGGCGAAGGCGTGTGTCGAGGTGCCGGCGCTGGTGGACCGCAACGGCGTGCAGGGCTGCGTGGTGGGCGACCTGCCGGAGCCATGCGCAGCACTGAACCGCACCAACATCAACGTGCAGTTGCTCGCCGTGGAGGCGGCGCTGGAGCGGCGGCGCGACCGCATCTATCAGGCGGCGATGCTCGATCCGCACACCGCCAGCGAGCTGTCGCTGGACCAGATCGTGAGCATGTGCGACGACCTGATCGAAGCGCACGGCGATCTGCTTCCGCCATATCGGGGTAACGGTGCGTAGCCGGGACGACGGTCCGACGCGACTCGGGAAGGGGGCGATCGACGGCGCTCGTCCGCCGGCCCGGCAATGGCCGGCGCCGCGGACACCCGACCGGTTCGCCGATGCGCCGCACTGTGGTCCGGTTACCGCCCCGGCGCAGTCGGTGCTGAACGCAGACGCCCCCGGCGAATACCGGCCGAGCGCGGTGGCGGGGCGCTGAAATGAGTGGCTTGCTGCTCGGCTACGACCTCGGCAGTTCGGCGATCAAGGCGGCGCTGGTCGAGATAGAGAGCGGCCGGCTGGTTGCTGCCGCCACGTCGCCCGACACCGAGCTGGCGATGGCGGCGCCGCAGCCGGGCTGGGCGGAGCAGGATCCCGAGGTGTGGTGGCAGCACCTGGTGACGGCAACCGCGCAACTCGGAGAGAAGCTGCGCGATACCGGTACGGCCCTGACCGACGTGCAGGCGGTGGGCATCGCCTATCAGATGCACGGTCTGGTGCTGACCGACACCGCCGGCGAGGTGCTGCGCCCGGCGATCATCTGGTGCGACAGCCGCGCCGTGGAGACCGGCGACCGGGCGTTTGCCGAGCTGGGGCCGGAAGAGACCCTGCGCCGGCTGCTCAACTCACCGGGCAATTTCACCGCCTCCAAGATGCGCTGGGTGATCGAGAACGAGCCACGCGTGGCGGATGCGGCGGCGCACTTCCTGCTGCCCGGCGACTACATCGCCTGGCGGCTGACCGGCGAGTGGGCCACCACCCCATCCGGCCTGTCGGAGGGGATTCTGTGGGACTTCTCCCGCTCGGCGCGGGCCGACTTCCTGCTCGAACACTACGGCATCGACCCGGAGTTGCTGCCGCCTGCGGCACCCACGTTCTCGGTCCAGGGAGCGTTGACGGCGGCGGCCGCCGCCGAGCTGGGCGTCCCGGTCGGGACGCCGCTCACCTATCGCGGCGGCGACCAGCCCAACAACGCACTCTCGCTCGGCGTGCTCGACCCCGGCACCGTAGCCGCCACCGCCGGTACCTCGGGCGTGGTGTACGGGGTGGCCGACCGCGCCGACTACGATCCTGCCTCGCGCGTCAACACCTTCGTACACGTCAACCATCAGGAGGGGTGCCCGCGCTACGGGGTGCTGTTGTGCCTGAACGGCTGTGGCATCCTGTACGGTTGGCTGCGCCGCACCTGCAATGACGAACGTGACTATGGGGTCATCAACGGCACGGCTGCTCAAGTACCGGTGGGCGCCGACGGGGTGGTGATGCTGCCGTTCGGTAACGGCGCCGAGCGGATGCTCGGCAACCGGGATCCGGGGGCGTCAGTGCATGGCCTGCGCTTCAACAGCCACGATCAGCGCCACCTGGTGCGCGCCGCCCAGGAGGGAGTGGCCTTCAGCCTCGCCTACGGCCTCGAGGTCATGCGGACCGTGGGGGTGGACGCCGCCACCATACGTGCCGGTGCTGCCAACCTGTTTCTCAGCCCGCTGTTCCGGGAGGCGTTCGCCGCTATCAGCGGTGCCGCCATCGAGCTGTACGACACCGACGGCGCCCAGGGCGCCGCACGGGGCGCCGCCATAGGCGCCGGCATCTACGACTTCGAAAGCGCATTCCGAACTCTGAGCCGGGTCCCGACGATGCCGCTGGACAACGGCCCGCGGTCCGCCTACGTCGCCGCCTACGAACGCTGGCGCACCCATCTGGACGCCGCCCTGCGCAGTGCCCCGGAGTTGTCGGCGCATCGAACGGATGCGGGAGGTTGAGGTTCGAGGATGCCATGACGTTCCTCAGCGAGGTGCTGAGCGAACATGGCGG
>CAYFXT010000252.1:3367-4435 GCA_964346995.1 uncultured Spirochaetaceae bacterium
GGCAACCACGGTAGCGATGGTCGAACCGGAGGTTGCGCCGTCCCGGGCAGCGTGGGCCGCCGATCCTTAGCCGGCACAAGTCGACGTCAGTGATCGCTACCTACATCAACGCCGCCGCAGTGATCGTCGGTGCGCTGATCGGTTTGCTGCTGCGCCGCGCCATCAGCGACCGGTTTCGCGATGTGGTATCCAGCGGCATCGGAGTGATCACCCTGGTGCTCGGCTTCCGCCTCGGCTTCGAGTCGCAGCAGTTCGTCTACATGGCCCTGGCAGTGGCCAGCGGCGGACTGCTCGGCGAGTGGTGGAGGATCGAGGAAGGTGTTACCGGCCTCGGCGCCGCGCTGCACCGGCTGCTGTGGCGACGCAGAACGGTAGCGGCGGCCGCGGCCGACAGCCGGCGCGGGTTCGCGGTCGCCTTCCTGAACGCGTCGGTGCTGTTCTGCGTCGGCGCCATGACGCTGGTGGGATCCTTCCGCGCCGGCGTCGAGGGCGACTACGAGTTGCTGCTCACCAAGTCGGTGCTCGACGGCTTCATGGCGGTGCTGTTGACCGCCGCGATGGGTATCGGGGTCGCCTTCGCCAGTCTGGTGATCCTGGTCTATCAGGGTGGCCTGACGCTGCTCAGCCGCGTTCTGCAACCGCTGGTTACTGCCGAACTGTTGGCCGAGCTGAGCGCCGTAGGTGGGGTGTTGATCGTGATGATAGGGATAAACCTGCTCGGCTTGCGGCGACTCAAGACCGCCAACTTCCTGCCCGCGTTTCCGGTCATGGTGGCGCTGATGGCCCTCGACCCGCTGCAGTTCGGATAGCGGCAGCCGGCATGGCGGCCGGATGCTGGCGATGCCGGTGCTGGCAGCAGGTGCATGCCCGACATCGCCACGGGACGAGCCGACCGCGTGTGAGCGCGCTTACCACCGGGCGGGAAGGTACCCGCAGGCAGGACTATCCCACGCTACACAATCGAGCTGTCGTTCGCCGGTCGAGCGATCCGGGGACCGCTTTGCGCACCGACGGGCTCTGGCGCCCGGGGTCAGCGTCGGGGGACGCTCCTCTGGCCGTCAGCATGGG
>CAYFXT010000253.1:0-4419 GCA_964346995.1 uncultured Spirochaetaceae bacterium
CCGGCTCGCACGAAGCCACAGCCGGCGTGCCGCGGCGTAGGGAGCTGCGGCTCACGGCGAAGGGTGAGCGGTGGCGAACCCGCAAGGGGGCGCCGCTGTTCGTCAACGTGCTGCCATGTCCCGGCGGTGGATTGTTGGCGGCGCCGGTGGACCAGGGGGGGGGCTTGCGCAACGGAGAACGGCACCTGCAACGGATCGAGCTGGCGGGGCGCGCGGAAGTGACCTGGGCGCCGCCGGCGAGCACGCTGTGCCTGCCGGGATCCGGCGGCGGTGTTTCCCACCTGCAACTGGCGGCGCGGGTTGGCGGCGGCAGCTACCTGCGCAGTGCCGGGCTGCCGCTCATTCCGTTCGCGGGCGCCGCGGTCGTGCAGACCACGGTGGTGCGCGTCGCCGCCGGCGGCGAGTGCCTGCTGGTGGAGGGCGGCTGCCCCGGGCGCACGCAGATGGGGGAGCACTGGGCGTTCACCCGGCTTGCCTATCGGCTCACCGTGCTTCACGATACTCGGGTCGTGTACCGTGAGCGGTGGGATCTGCGTCCGCCGGCCGTGCCGCTGGCGGCCAGCGGCTTCGGCGACTACCTGGGCTGGGGAACGTGCATCGCCTGCGGTTCACGAGCCGTGGCGGAACTCGAGCTGATTCGCCGGCAGTTGGCAGCGGACGGCGCTGCCATCAGCCACGGCGTCATCGGCGACAACCTGGCGGTGGCCCGTATCCTCGATCCGCACGGCTACCTCGTTACCCGCCTTGCCGCCGATGTGGCGCGCGCCGCGGGGCGAGCGGCGGCGTGACGGCGACGGTCGAGCCGCCCTAACCTGCCGGGTATCGACATCGGCACCCCCAACCCGAAGCCAACTTGGTACGACATCGCCGGACGTGTGGCTGACGCACCACGGGCCGTACCGTCGGTCCCGGCTGATGGGACCGAAACCCCTTGACAGCCGCGGCGTGTGTTGTAAACGCTGATTCTTGTGAGCGATATGCGTCCTTCGCTGGCTGACGTGCGCCGTACGCTGCGCGTCAGGTGGTATCGGAGCCCCATCGATCCGGGACTGTTACGGCAGCTCATGCGGCGCAGCGATCTCCAGGGCTGGTGGCAGGCGCTGGGGGTGACCGGCTACCTGACCGGCACGGCCCTGGTGACCTACCATTTCTTCGCCCAGCAGCGCTGGGTGTCGTTCGCCGTCGCGCTGTTCGCGTACGGGACCTTCGCCTGTTTTCTCGGCGCAGCGTCGCACGAGCTCGATCACGGCACGGTGTTCCGCACCAAGGCGCTCAACCGGTTCTTTCTGCGCCTGTTCTCGCTGATCACCTGGTTCAACCCCGACGACTACGCGTTGAGCCATACCTACCATCACCGCTACACGCTGCACCCGGACGGCGACCGCGAGGTGGTGCTGCCACAGTCGGTGGCGATGCGCCTGCTGTTCGTGCTCCAGTTGTTCTGCGTCAACCTGACCGGAGGGCCGGGCTGCGACGGACTGATTCCCCGCATCCGGGACACGGTACACACGGCACTCGGCAGATCGCTGGCCCGGAACGCCATCGGCGACACCGAGCCGCTGGCGCCGGACGCCCACGAGTGGCTGGCGGCGCTGTACGAAGCGCACCCCGAGGAACGGATCAAGGCGGTGCGCTGGGCGCGCAAGATTCTGCTGTTCCACGCCACGGTAATCGCGGTCGCGGTCGTGTTTCAGCTCTGGCTGCTGCCGGTGTTCATCACGCTGTCCCGGTTCATCATGAACTGGTGGCGCTGCTTCGTGTTCCTGCCGATGCACTGCGGCCTGCGCGACAACGTGGCCGACTTCCGCAAGTGCACGCGCAGCATCCGGCTCGATCCGCTCTCATCATTCATGTACTGGCGCATGAACTGGCACCTGGAACACCACATGTACGCCGGTGTGCCGTGCTACAACCTGCGCAAGCTGCGCACGGCGATCGCGTTCGACCTGCCGGTGGCGAAGAGCGCGCTCGGCGCGTTCCGGGAGATGCGCGCCACCTGGAAGCGCCAGCAGATCGAACCGGGTTACCAGTACGACACGCCGCTGCCGCCGACCGCGAACCCGGGCCACCTCGACGCCCCCGGCTCGAAACAGAGACAGAACGACGACCTCAGCAACTCGATCGGCGATCTGGCGCCAGCCGTGCTCGCTCGCGGGTAGCCGTCGTCCGGGTGCCGAGCAGCCGGCGCCCAGGTAGTCGCATCGCGTCCGACCAGTCCCGGGCCGTGCTCCTCCTAATGCGCCTGCGACAGCTCGATGCTGACGTTGTCGGGCCCGTGCAGAAAGCAGATCACATGACCGGGGGAGAACTCCCACGGTTCGGCGGCAAAGGTGGCGCCCTTGGCGCGGATCTCCTCGCAGAAGGCGGGCAGGTCACCGTGGTAGTCGTAACCGAAGTGGTCGGTTCCCCACCCGTCGTGGCTCGCATAGCCGGAGAACTGCCGCATCGGCCTGTTGTCCGCCGGTGACTCGCCCGGCCGGCAGCCGCGGATCAGCAGCCGCATACCGCCGAGCTGGACGACGACCTGCGGCGCCCCCAGCAATTCCGATTGGTCGGTTATGCTGCCGCCGAGGATCTCCTCGTACCAGCGCGCCGCGGCGTGCGGATCCTCGCTGATCAGATGAATATGGTCGAACTTGACCCCGGAACTGGACATGGTTCCTCTCCTTGTCTCCGTTTGGTGCTGTCTCCGTTTGGTACTCCGCGCCTCAAACCGGCATCGTGCGCCTGGAATGGGCGCGCCCTTTGCGGGCGAATTCCTCGCTCGTGGCGGTGAAGATCATCGCTCCGGCGTCGACCCACGAGGACACGTCGTCGACCGCGGCGTATCCGGTGAACGGGTGAAAGTATACCCCGCCGGCGGCGCACGCCTCCTTGACGCGCTGTTCGATCTCCACCATCTCCTGCGGCCACGGATCGGACAGCGACCGGTAGCCGAGCGTCAGCGCCATGTCGCCCGGGCCCACCTCCGCGAACCCGACGCCCGGCACCTGCATGATCTCTTCGACGTAGGGGAGCGCCGCCTTCGATTCGATCTTGATGCCCAGGAACAGCTCGCCGTCGGGATTCAGCGGCCACGGATCGGCTTTCTCGATATAGGTGTCGGTGCCGACACCCCAGACATGGCCGGCGCTGTCCTCCGAGGCGATGCCGCGCAGGCCGGTACCGAGGCCGGTCCCCACGCCGAGCCGGTTTATCGGATAGCGGCACGCCTCCACGAACGCCACCACCGCGTCGGGCGTGTTGGCCTTGCACAGAATCACACCGTGCACGCCGCGCGCCAGAATCTGCTGAAACTGCCACGCGTTGGCTTCCACCACCGCGCGTGAAGTGCCGTTGACTGGCGCCTCGACGATGATGGTGGGCGTGCGATGGCCGCTGCGCGTCGGCGCTGCGTCGACCATGCCGTGCAGGTAGTCGTCGAGGCCGGCCACGTTGAACGATCCATGCTCGAAGCCGACGTTGATGTAGTCGGCCCAGTGCCCGGCATCGATCTTGCCCTGCTCATAGGTGAGGACCGGGGTGTGCATCCCGGTGAGCGCGCCCTTGGGGCGACGGTGAAAGGTGCCGGCGAGTCCGGTGTGGCCGCCTACGTAGTAGATCGGCTGGCCGCTCTTCAGTAGCTCTATGGTGCGATTGATCCGGGTCCCCATGTGTGCGTCATTGCCTCCCGGGGACACTGTAGCCTGATCCGAAAATAACGACCAGCAGCCGTTGGTCGTCTGGTCGTCGGGGTGCACGAGACGCTGGACCACGCCTGCCTGCACGTCGCCTCACGTGAGCGCTGCCGCTTCCGCGCGCCGCAGGCCGCCCTGGTCAGTCCGCTTCCGACGGGCATCCATCTCAGGCCGGATGAGCTTGCGTTGGTCATTCCGATGTTCCTGTTTTCAACGGCAGGGCTCGCCTCGGTCGGGGAAGGGGCGCTGGGCGAGGGCGAAGTTGTGGTGGCGATCCTCGCCAGCGAGCAGGATCGGATGCCAATCGCTGCCGAGCGAGTTTTCCGTGGCTTGGCGCACGTTGGGGCGGATGAAGCGCACCGTCATGCCGCACCGGCGTCGGTTGGAGCGGTTGGGCTGGCTGGCGTGGAACAGGTGGCCGTCGTGGACCGAGATCTGGCCGGCGCGCAGCACCACGTCGACGGCCGACGAGGTGTCGACCAGCTCGTCGGGGATCTCCTGGTTGATGCTGAGCTGGTTGCCGGCCCGCTCGGAGGTGCCGTGGGTGACGATGCCGCGCCGGTGCGAGCCGGGGATGACGCGCATGCTGCCGTTTTCGACGTCGCTGTCGTCGATGGCGATCCAGGCGGTGTGCGCGTCGGGCGGCTCCAGCCCCCAGTAGGTCACGTCCTGGTGCCAGGCCACGAACGCGTTGGCGGACGGAGTGCCGTACTTGACGAAGAAATCGGTGGCGAGCAGCAGC
>CAYFXT010000254.1:0-288 GCA_964346995.1 uncultured Spirochaetaceae bacterium
GCGCGAACGGGTGCGGCTCTACCAAGGTGGCTGGGACTACTATTCCTGGAAGCGCGCCGGGAGCGTCGGCGACGCGGGCGCCGGAATCGCTCCGGCTGCCGGCCGTGTGCGGGCTGACCGCACGCCGTCCGGCAGTGGTTCGGCGGCGGCCTCGGCGGCGGCGGTTGCCGAGCTGGCAGCGGTCGGGGCCGGCGGGGGCCGGGGGGGGGACCCCCCCCCCCCCCGGCCCCCCGGGCCCGCCCCGGGGGGCGCCCCCGCCGGGGGGGGGCGCCCCCCCCCCCCCCCCCC
>CAYFXT010000254.1:298-4418 GCA_964346995.1 uncultured Spirochaetaceae bacterium
CGCGGGCGCGGAACTCCGCGCCCGCGCGACAAGCGGGACCGGCAAGGTCGCTCCACCCGGGGGGCGGCGTCATCGCCCGCACCGGCGCCGTCCGGCGGCCGTCGGCGCAAGAGCGGCAAGGGCCGGCATCGCCGGCGGGACCCGAGCGCGGCCGTGCAGCGGCGCCAGCAGGAGCTGCTCGACGAGCTGGACCGGCTACAGCAGACCGAGCGATGGCTGCAGGCGCAGTTGAGCGATCCCGGGGTCTACACCGATGGCAGTCGCGTGCGAGAATTGCGGCGCCAGCTCCGGGCCAACAGCTTGGCCCAGCAGGAGGCCAGCAGCGCATGGGAGGAGATGGAGCGGGCCTGAACCGTGTACCGGCCCGAGTCGAACCTGTGAGTCAGGTACGATGACTCCGTGACGAGGAGACGATGACCAGCGACACACCGGGATCAGCAGGGGGCCGGCCGCTACCGCTCGGCAGGCACGGTCACTCCGAGACGCCAAAGAAGACCGACGCATCGGCATGGTCGGCTGGTCGCGATTTTCGGGCAGGTCCGTTCAAGGCGTACGACATCCGCGGCCTCTACGGTGCCGGGATCGACGATACCCTGGCGTTCCGGGTGGGGCGGGCGTTCGCCCGCTTCAGCGGCGGTGTGGATCTGCTCGGCGGCTACGATGCGCGCACCCACTCCGGCGAGTTGCTGCGCGCCTTCGCTGCCGGCGCGACGAGCGCCGGCAGCAGGTTGTACGATGCCGGCTGCCTGAGCACACCGGCGCTGCACTACCTGCAGATGCAGCGCGGCTACGGTGCCGCGGTGATGGCGACGGCGTCCCACAATCCGCCGCAGTACCACGGCTTCAAGCTGTACGATGGCAGCGGCGCCTCGGTCAGCTATGCCAAGGGCCTCGCTGAAATCGAGGCCGCGGTGGCCGCCGATCGGGAGCCGCTGCCCACCGCGCTGCCGACGCCGCCGGCGCTACCGGCCACCGCGGTGGACGAGTACGTGGCCTTTGCCACGGCCCACGTGCGCCACGAGGTGCACGGCATGAAGGTGGTGATCGACATCTCCAACGGGTCTGCCGGCGCGTTGGTGCAGGCCGCGGCCGATGCCCTGCAACTGGATGCCACGATCCTCAATGCGGCCCCGAACGGCACCTTTCCCGCTCACCCCCCCAACCCGCTGGAGAAGGAGAGCCAGCGCGAGGTGGCGGCGGCGGTGCCGCGCACCGGCGCCGCCCTGGGGGCGCTGCTCGACGGCGACGGCGACCGTATCCTGTTCTTCGACGAGCGCGGCGAGCCGCTGCATAGCTACTTCGCGGGCGCTCTGATCGCCAGCTCGCTGCTGGGGCGGCACCCCGGCTCCGCCATCGTGTACGATCTGATCTCTTCGCGCGTCTTTCCGGAGGAGATCGCCGCCGCTGGCGGCGTGCCGGTCAGAACGCGGGTCGGGTACAATTTTCTGTACGACGAGATGGTGCGCAGCGGTGCCGTGTACGGGAACGAGACCTCGGGACACTTCTACTTCCGGGTGCGCGGCTCTTTCTATACCGAGTCCGCCGTCTACGGGCTCGGCGTGCTGCTCAATCTGATCGCGGAGCGCGGGACGCCGCTTTCCGAGCTGGCAGCGCCGCTGCGCGCCCGCTACGTGCAGCAGGAAGAGATCAACATCCGCCTCGACCGGCTGCAACCGCGGGCGGCGCTGCAGCGGGTACGCGAGGCGTTCGCGGACGGCGAGCAGGAGGAGCTGGATGGGGTCAGCGTGAGCTACGATCGGTTCTGGTTCAACGTGCGGCCGAGCAACACCGAGCCGCTGCTGCGGCTGCGCCTGGAAGCGGTGGATGAAGCGGCGATGCACGACGCCACCGCCCGCATCGTCAAGCTCCTGGACGCCGGCCGATGAAGCTGCGCTACAACGCGCCGGCAGTCCTCTCCTACGCACTGCTGTCGGTGGCCGTGCTGATCGCCGATCTGATCACCGACGGTCAGGTCGCGCGTGTCTTCTTTGCCGCGCCGCCGGTGTTCGATGCCACATCCCCGCTCACCTACTTTCGGCTGATCTCCCACGTCGCCGGGCATGGCGACTGGACCCACTTGGTGGCGAACTTCTCCCTCATCCTGCTGATCGGACCGATTCTGGAGGAGAAGTATCACACCGGACCGCTGCTGATCATGATGCTGGTGACCGCGCTGGTGACCGGCGTGATCAACGTCGTGTTCCTCGACTCCTGGCTGATGGGCGCGAGTGGCGTGGTGTTCATGATGATTCTGCTGTCCTCGTTCACCAACATCGCCAGCGGCGAAATCCCACTCACCTTCGTGCTGGTGGTGGTGGTGTATCTGGTGCGCGAGGTGATCGGCGCGTTCTCCGAGGATTCGGTTGCCCAGTTCGCGCACATCGCCGGTGGCGTGTGCGGCAGCCTGTTCGGGTTCGCCGTGCGACGCAGATAGGCACAAGTGCCGGCCAAGCCGGCGCGCGGCGCCGTTTTTTGCTACCTTAGGGGTCTATGGAGCCGGAGTCCTCGACCACCAAGCGCGGTCACTTCGTAACGCCGCAGCCGACGAAGAGCAATGCGCGCTCATCGGCTGCCGGTCACGACGCTCGGGGCAGCAGGAACGGTCGCTCCAACGCACAGGGTTCGCCCGCTGAACACGATTCCTGGACTATCCTGCTGCGCAACCTCAGCACTGCCCGCGCGCGTTTTCAGGAGCTGGAGACCGCCATCGCCGACCCGGCGTTGTTCAAGGATCAGCGGCGCACCAGGGAACTGCTGCAGGAACATGCTTCCTTGAAGCCGGTGATCTCCGGTTACCAGCGCCTGCAGGAGTTGGACAGCGAGATCGACGATACCGAACCGCTGCTCGCCGACGACAGCGACGAGATCGTGGCCATGGCGCGCGAGGAGCTCGACCGGCTGCAGGAGGATCGCAGCGCGCTGCTCGCCGAGCTGCGCATCCTGCTGACCCCCAAGGACCCGCGCGACCGCAAGAACGTGATCATGGAGGTCCGCTCCGGCACCGGCGGCGATGAGGCGACGCTGTTCGCCGCGGACCTGTTCCGCATGTACAGCAAGTACGCCGACCTGAACGGCTGGAAGCTGGAGATTCTGTCCAGTCACGGCACCGAAGTGGGTGGTTTCAAGGAGGTGGTCTACTCGATTACCGGGACCGACGTGTTCGCGCACCTGCGCTACGAGAGCGGGGTGCATCGCGTGCAGCGCGTGCCGGTAACGGAGTCGAGTGGACGCATCCATACCTCGGCGGTGACGGTGGCGGTGCTGCCGGAGGCGGAGGAGGCCGATATCGAAATCAAACCGGAGGAGTTGCGCACCGACGTGTTCCGCTCCTCCGGACCTGGCGGGCAGAGCGTGAACACCACCGACTCGGCGGTACGCATCACCCATCTGCCGAGCGGCGTGGTGGTGACCTGCCAGGACGAGAAATCGCAGCACAAGAACAAGGCCAAGGCGATGCGCGTGTTGCGCGCCCGGCTGCTGGAGGCGCGGGAGGAGAAGGTGGAGCGGGAGCGCGCCGAGTTCCGGCGCAACCAGATCGGTTCGGGCGACCGCTCGGAGCGGATTCGCACCTACAACTTTCCCCAGAACCGGGTCACCGATCACCGTGTGAACCTGACGTTGTACAAGCTGGAGGAAATTCTGTTCGGCGCGTTGGGAACGGTGGTGGAGGCTTTGCAGGCCAGCGAGCGCGACGCCTTCCTGCAGGCGGAGCCGGCACGGTGACTCCATCGTGACCGCCCCTGCGGCACGTGCCGTAGCGCCCGCCTCGGCGCGTGCCACGCCACCGGCGTCGGTGCGCGACACGGTACTGGCCGGCCGCGACCGGCTGCGCGACGCCGGCGTCGAGAGTCCCTATCTCGACGCGGTGGTGTTGCTGGCGCACGTGCTCGGGGTGGCCAAGGAACGGCTGTTCGCCGCTCTGCCGGAGCCGTTGCCGGCGCCTGCCGCGGTAGCGTATCGGCAGATTCTGGCCCGGCGCTGCGCCGGCGAGCCGGTGGCCTACCTGCGTGGCTACAAGGAGTTCTACGGGCGCCCGTTTCTGGTCGACCACGCCGTGCTGATCCCGCGCCCGGAAACGGAGCTGCTGGTGGAGGCGGCCCTGGAAACCGGCGACGCCGTG